>CAVGAF010000001.1:0-55436 GCA_963627055.1 Butyrivibrio sp. CAG:318
GAGGGCGCTTTTCTATGCGCTTGATGGAACGCCCCTGGGCAGGTGCCCGGGGGCGCACGATGGGAAGCGCCGTGCAGGCCCGCAGGGGGGGATCGCCCCCTGCGGGCCTGCCGCGTTTTTGGGGCGTGGCAGGCCCCTCAATACAATTGTGATGAAGTCTTTCCATGACACCTTTTTCAACAGGTTGGGGGTGTAACGGGCATTAGGTTTCGTCGTTGTTCATTGGTTGCTTTTCGTTGTCTTGTTCGCGGATTATACTGAGGTTATTGGTTGGTATGTTTTCGCGGAAAGGGGCGCACTATGGCTGCCGATAAGATGCTGGTTGCATTCGACGAGTCCGAAGGTTCGAGACGCGCGTTGAAGGCTGCTGCCGATTTACTTGCGGCAAACGCCAATGCTCACGCGGACGTCGTTTACGTCGTTCCGATTCCCTTGCTTGACGACAGTCAGATGGAGAGCTTTAAGGACATTTTGGATATGATGGTGTCCGATGGTGAGGATTTGCTCGGTGAAGCGATGAGTTCGATGGGGGACGTCGTTTCCGATCGGGTCGATTCGCTGCTGATGACCGGAACGAATCCCGCCAATGAGATTTTGAAGCTTCTCGACCAGCGCGACTACGATTTAGTCGTCATTGGCAATCGAGGTCTTTCGGGATTGAAGGAATATACGGGTAGCGTGAGCCATAAGGTTCTTGCGGGGTCTAAAATCCCGGTTCTTATTGTTAAATAATCTGAGCTGTTGTGGGTCTGGGAGCTGAGGTGTTGCTGGCTATCTGGCGCGCAGTTCCCAGAATGCTACGGCGCTTGCAGCTGCTACGTTTAGGCTGTCCACGCTATGGGACATGGGAATGCGCACGGTGTAGTCGCATTGAGCTATCGTCCGCGTTGCCAGGCCATCTCCTTCGGTGCCTAGAATTATTGCTAGCTTGTCTTCGTTGGCAAGGTTTGGGTCATCCAGGGATACTGAGTCGTCAGACAACGCCATTGCCGCCGTCTTAAAGCCCAGCTTCTTGAGCTGGGGAATGCCGTCTTGGGCCCATGACCCCTCGCCGGTTGCGCCCGATTGACTTCCGATGCGCGCCCACGGCACTTGAAACACGGTGCCCATGGAAACGCGGATCGCTCGGCGGTATAGCGGGTCGTAGCACGCCTTCGTTACGAGAACGGCGTCCATACCGAGCGCTGCCGCGCTTCTGAATATGGCACCCACGTTGGTGTGGTTCGTGATGTCTTCCAACACGGCGATTCGTCGTGCGCCTTCGCAAACTTCCTCTACACTTTTTGGCTTTGGTCGGCGGAACGCCGCGAGAGCGCCGCGTGTGAGCTCGAAGCCGGTAAGGTGTTTGAGCTCGCCATGGGGCAGGATGAACACCGGGATATCGATAGCGGGATACCGATTCGCAGCGTCGTTGATTACATGCTGCATTCCGGCAAGGAATTTCTCTTCCATGAGGAAAGAGATCGGCTTCATTCCGCCTTGGACGGCGCGTTCGATTACTTTCTCGGATTCGGCAATGAAGATGCCCTTTTCCGGCTCTAATTTGTTGCGGAGCTGTACTTCGGTTAGGCGTGCGTAGACGTCGAGCCTTGGGTCGTCGATGGTTTCGATTTCGATGATCATGATGCGCACGCTTTCTCATTTGCGGTTACCGAAGTTTTCATGATAGCGGATTGGGCGGTGATGGGCAGCCGCGTATTATGGGCTTAAAGGCGTCAATGCGGCAGGAGGGCTTGCGCCGGATGGCTACAAGGCTGCCTCTGGGTTTGCGCGGGGGGCTTGGCAATTCAGCTGGGTGATTCCTTGCGTTACGATTCAGGAAGAACAATTCTGTTAAAGCGCATTTGCGAGAGGGCCTATGCGGCTCGGCAAGGAGGGGCTTATGGAAAATCAGGAAGAGTCTGAGGCTCTAAGACGGGCGAATAATCCCGTCGATCACGCATCGTTCAACCAGTTCGTTGCTACTATTTCAGCGCTCCGCGCGCCTGACGGGTGTCCCTGGGATCGCGAACAGACCCATGCCTCCATTGCTCATAACATGATCGAGGAGGCGTACGAGGCCGTTGACGCTATCGAATCGGGGGATGTGAATCACCTAAGGGAAGAATTGGGGGATGTTCTGCTGCAGGTTGTCCTGCAAAGCCAGATTGCCGCTGACGCCGGCCTGTTCACCATCGACGACGTTGCCGCTGATGTGAATGAGAAGATGGTGCGTCGCCATCCTCATATCTTTGGGGATACTTCGGCCGCAGACGCGGGGGAGGTTCTGGCGATATGGGACAAGGTCAAGATGGCGGAGCGGAGTGTTTCGGCGGTTGCGGGGGAATCTGAGCCGGGCGAGAGCGCATCCGGTGGAAGCGATGCTGCCGTCTCGCCGGCAGCTGCGCCTGCGCCTGGCCTGCTCGATGGCGTGCCGGTGAGCTTTCCCGCGCTGATGCAGGCGCAGAAAATCTCCCGCAAGGCGGCAGCTGCCGGGTTCGAGTGGAACACGCTTGAGGACGTGTGGGAGCAGGTTCGTAGCGAAATAGCCGAGCTTGATGAGGCATACGAGCAGGCACCGAAGGCTTCCGATGGAAGGGTTGAGGGCGGCTGCGAGCGGTCGAGCCACGTTGAGGAGGAGTTGGGCGACGTCCTGTTCAGCCTGACGAATGTTGCGCGGCGCATGGGCGTGGATTCCGAAAATGCCCTGCGTGCGAGTTGCCGCAAGTTCCGCGATAGGTGGGGGTGGATGGAGCGAGAGGCCGCCGCGCGCGGTGGTCGTTTAGAAGACTTCATGGCCGAAGCCGATCCGGGGGAGCGCGAGGAGTTGTGGGAGGCGGCAAAGGCTGCCTTGAAGCGCGAAGAGCAGGTGGGCTGAATGGTTTGCGCATTGCGTGCGGGTGGCGGAAGCCTGTCCTCGTTCCGATTGGCTCGTCTTTAGTGCAGGAATGAAAGAGTTCGGTAACAAGACGGTTTAACGCCGCTTCGCGCCGGGATGCGCTCCGTGTGCTGCGTTATCATAGGCGCGATTTAAACGACGTGTCGGGTGGTCACGACCCGACTGAAACAGTGCGCAGCAACGTTTTGCCAACGTTGAAAGCGGCGCATGCTAAGGAGACGATTCATGGACGCCACGAGCGGGCCTCTTGGCACGGGCAAGCTATCGGGTCGTACGCTTGACGAGGGGGTGCGCCGGGGGCTGCCCGTCCCCAATGTCCCCGACCTTTCCGCATTCAACATGAGCGGCGATTTGCGTATGAGCGGCGAGAACTTGGCGACACTGCATCAGGCGGGCATTGAGACCCGCGAGATTATGCAGAAGTACAAGGCCGCCATGCGCGAGATGAAGGTGCGCCTGGAGATACTCGACCAAGATTTGAACCTGAAGAAGCATCGCAATCCCATTCACCACATTGAATCGCGCATCAAGTCCCCGGCTAGCATCTACGAGAAGATTGGCCGCTACGGTTACGAGCCGACGCTGGAGAATATGGAGCGCTATATTCTCGATATAGCCGGGATTCGCGTCATCTGCCCGTACATTCAGGATGTGTATAGCTTATTTCGCCTGATCAGCCGGCAGGATGACCTGGAGATCGTCAAAGTGAAGGATTATATTGCAGCTCCGAAGCCCAATGGATACCGGAGCTTGCATGTGGTGGTTCGCATCCCCGTGTTCTTCATGGACAAAAAGGAAACCATTCCGGTTGAGATCCAGCTTCGAACGCTGGCCATGGACTTTTGGGCCAGTTTGGAGCACGACTTGAAGTATAAGGCCGTCAGCGAGGTGGCCGGCCTGGATGCCGGCGCGGAGCTGAAGGATTGCAGCCGCATCATTGAAGAGGTCGAAACCAGAATGCAGGTGCTGGCCGGAGCATTGGAGCCGGAGGGGTAGCCGCCTTAGGGGATGACGAAACCATGCTGCAACGAAGGGCGGCGGCGCCCGGAGGCGGATTGCTTTCGGGTGCCTCCGATTTTCAGCCCGAAATGCCTTGACTTGGAGCTAGCTCGAGCCCTTATCATCTTCTCAGACTGAGAGGAGCAACCTGTATGAGCCAGGATATTTTCGCAACGCCGAAATTGGGGTTTGGCTGCATGCGTCTTCCCTTGACGGACGCGAATGACCAGACGGCTATCGATATCGAGCAGTTCAAGCAGATGGTCGACTTGTTTATGGAGGCCGGGTGCACGTACTTCGATACGGCGTACGTCTATCACAATGGGGCTTCCGAGACTGCCTTGAGCGAGGCGCTGGTGAAGCGTTATCCGCGCGAGAGCTTTACCATTGCCACGAAATGCCTGGCGTGGGCACTTCCGAGCGCCGAAGCTGCGAAGGCGTGCCTGAACACGTCGCTCGAGCGCCTGGGAACCGACTATGTCGACTATTATCTCCTGCACAATGTTGGCGGGGACCGCACCAAGAAGTTCGACGATTTCGGCTTGTGGGAATGGGCTTTGGAGATGAAGGCCGCGGGGAAGATTCGCCACGTCGGTTTCAGCATGCACGATGGGGCGGAGACCTTGGAGGCGCTGCTGCAGGCGCATCCCGAGGTTGATTTCGTGCAGCTGCAGGTCAACTACCTGGATTGGGAGAGCCCGATCGTGCAGTCCCGTCGCAACTTGGAAGTTGCGCGCGCGCACGGCAAGCCGGTCATCGTCATGGAGCCGTGTCGCGGCGGGCGCTTGGCCGACATGCCTGCAGCGGTTGCAGCGCCTCTACTCGCCGCGCGTCCGGATTTGAGCCAGGCTTCGTGGGCGTATCGTTTCTGCTATAACCAGCCGGGCGTGTTGACGGTGCTTTCGGGCATGTCGAATCCCGACCAGGTTCGTCAGAACATTGAGGAGTGGCGTGAAAGCGGCGGGGCTTTCACGGAAGCGGAGGCGGCGGCCCTCGATGAAGCACGCGGCGTGTTGGCTTCGCTGCCGGTCGTGCCGTGCACGAATTGCCGCTACTGCGTGAAAGACTGCCCGCAAAGCGTCGCCATACCCGAAATTATGAACCTGTTGAACCTTGAGTCGCAGACCGAGAATCGCGAATTCGCCAAGCAGCAGTATTCGTGGCAAGCAGCGCCGGGTAAGGCGAGCGATTGCATCCAGTGCGGGGCATGCGAGGCGATGTGCCCGCAAAGCATCGACATCATTGACCAGTTGGAAAAGGCTGCGGAGCATTTCGAATAGGGACGCTGTTGCGTCCTTGCCGCCGCGTCGTCCGCTTGGCGGGCTTGCGTCTGCGTTCGGTCTCTTCTGCTTGCCAAACTCGATGCCTTGCTTCGAAAACTGAAGCGGCCCTCGAACCTCAAAAACGGGTTCGAGGGCCGCTTCGTTTGTAGCGCGAATGTGTCGGGCGCCTTACGCGAGCTTGCCTTGCAGCTCCTTGGCGGCCGCGGCCTTGTCGAAGTTGCCGCCGGTGCGCTTCGTCAACTCGCCCATGACGCGCCCCATTTCCTTCTTGGAAGAAGCTCCCGTCTCGGTCAGCACGGTATCGATGAGCGCGGAAAGTTCGGCTCCCTCGATCTGCTTGGGCAGCAGCTCTTCGAGGATCTTCACCTGCTCGGCCAGCATGTCGGTGCGTTCTTGGTTGTTGTTCGCCTTGATGGACCCCTCGAGCGTTTCGCGCGTTTGCTTGATGACGCGCTTCGTCATGTCGTCGACGTCCTTCTCGGTGATGTCGCGGCGCTCGTTGACCTCGATGTTCTTTATTTCGCCATGCACTTGGCGCAGGATGGCCAGGCGCGTTTTGTCGTGCGCCTTCATGGCTTGCTTGATCAGTTCCTTCAGCTCGTCGTATTGCATTTCCACTCCTGTCTTCTTGTGCGCTCGGTGTCTCAGTATACCCCTGCGAGGACCGTTCGGGTTACGTTTGGCGTTCCGCTTCGGGCCATGGCGTAAAGCTATGGTATCGTGACCGCAGGATTGAACGGATGAAGGCTGCTTTAACTGATGGGGGCCGGATGGAAGAGAGAGCTTGCAACCGAGAGGCGCAATCGGGCGACCGCACCCGGGAAGCCTCGGATGCACGGGGTGTTTTGCGAGGCGCGGATACGCAGGCGTCGGGGCACGCTTGGACGCCGTCCCAGCTCAAGCCGCGCACGCTCAAGGAGGCTCGGGGGCATCGCAACGATGTCGCGCCGACCACGGCGAACGAGCAGAACAAGATGCGCAGCGTGCGCGAGTACACGCTGGGCGAGGAGATAGCGAACTCGGTTACGCACGGCATCGGCGCACTGCTGGCCATTGCCGCGATTCCCATTCTCGTCGTGTGCTCGGTCCGCTCGGGTGGCGGCGTGCGCTTATTCGCGGCGTTGGTGTACTCGCTCACCATGCTGCTCGAATACCTGATGTCCACGCTGTACCATGCCATTGCGGCCGACCGCGCCAAACGCGTCTTCAAGGTGCTCGACCATAGCTGCATATACTTGTTCATCGCGGGAACGTACACCCCCTTCTGCCTGATAACCTTGGCGGATTCCGGCGGCATCCCCCTTTGCGTGTTCGTATGGGCGCTCGCGATTGCCGGCGTCGCCTTCGAGGCGTTCTGGGTTTTCCGCCCCCGATGGATATCCGCCGTGATTTACCTTGCGCTCGGTTGGGCCATCGTGTGGTTCCTTCCGGCGCTTGTACAGGCAATCCCCCCAGGTGGGCTGTGGCTGCTGCTTGCCGGCGGCCTGTGCTATTCGGTCGGCTGCATCTTCTATGTCCTGAAGAAGATTCCGTACATGCATTCCGTTTTCCACTTATGGGTTGTGGCGGGAAGCGTGCTGCAGTTTCTGGCGGTTGTCCTGTACGTCATGTAAGGTGATAGGCAAAAGGAACGAGTTGGCCCGGTGAAGCATCGGGCTTGAGGAGCAGCTGCAGGCTATGACGAGTAGAAACGAAGACGGCGACAGTACCAAGGGCATCAAAGGCCTGTTCGGATTTTTGGGCGCGTCGAAGCGCGCTTCGATGTCGATCGAGGACGAGATCAAGGATTTCGTCGCGGACAACGATGGGTTGCTGGAAGACGAGAAGCGCATGATCCACGAGATCCTGGATCTGGGGGACATGGACGCGGGGGAGATCATGACCCCGCGCGTTGACATGATCCTGGTCGAGGATACGGAAACGGTTCGCCAGGCCGTCGAGCGCATGATGGGAACCGGGTATTCGCGACTTCCCGTCTTCCATGAGGATATCGACCGCATCGTGGGAATCGTCCATTACAAGGATTTGGTGCCCCCGGTGCTGGACGGCCGTGGGGACGACCCGGCCGTCGATTACGCGTTCGAGCCGCTGTTCGTGCCGGAGTCGAAGGACGTATTCCCCCTGCTCACCGAGATGCAAACGAAACGGCAACAGATGGCCATCGTGGTGGACGAGTACGGCGGAACCGATGGTTTAATAACGGTCGAGGATATCGTTGAGGAAATCGTCGGCGAAATCGTGGACGAAACCGACCGCGAGCGACCCTCCATTAGGCGGGAAAGTCCCGACGTGTGGCTGGTGAGCGGCAAGTATCCCGTTGAGGATGCGCTTGAGCTCGGCTGGCCGCTTGAGGAGTCGGAGGATTACGAGACCCTCGCCGGCTGGATGTTGAGCATCATGGACACGGTTCCGCAGGTCGGCGATTCGTTCGAGAAGGACGGTTTCCTCTATACCGTGCAGTCCATGCGCCGTCGCCGCATTCTGACGGTTCGCGTGGAGCGCAGGGCGGGCACTGTTGT
The DNA here is from genome assembly GCA_963627055.1 of Butyrivibrio sp. CAG:318. GTDB lineage: Bacteria > Actinomycetota > Coriobacteriia > Coriobacteriales > Eggerthellaceae > Senegalimassilia. Next base: position 7,680 of record CAVGAF010000001.1, read on the forward strand.
GGGCGATATCGACGAGAAGGGCTCGGGTCAGGAGGAACGGTGACGAAGGAACGCCAACTGCGCCGATCGCGCTCGCCGCTGATCGGGGGAGTGTGCGCCGGCATCGCCGAATACCTTGACGTCGACCCCGTCGTCCTGCGTATCTTATGGGTCGCCTTCACGATTCTCTCTTGCGGTCTGCTGTCGTTTTTCTACGTGGCCTTGTGGATTGCCCTTCCGAAGGCCCCCCTTAATCCCAAACCCGTCGTCATCGAGCCAAAGGCGGTTCGTTCGGACACGTTCGGCAACGTCGACTGCCGTCGGGCGCGCGGAAGGTGCCTGGAGTCCGCACATCTCTCCCGCCTGCCTCGCTATGCGGGGTCGGCCCATGTTCCGCCGGCGCCTCCCTCTCGTGCGGCTGCCGCCGCGCCAGTTGCGGGCGCGAAGGGCGAGCGCGATGCGGAACCGGCGCCGTCCTCGGATCTATCTGCCACCTCGGTCACCCATCAGCCTTCGGCACTCGTTATATCCTGCGTGCTGTTCGCGGGTTGTCTGCTCCTGTCCATGGGCGCGGCGTTCGTTCTCTCCTCGCTGGTTCGCGGCGTGCTCTGGTGGCAGTGCTGGCCGGTGCTTTTGCTGGTGATAGGCATTATGCGCATGGCGGTTCCCGGGGCTGTGGGAGTTCGGGCATTGGCATTTTCCTGGGGTCTGTGCGTGAGCTCGTTGGGTGCGATGCTGCTGCCCATGAGCATGGGATTTTTGTCGTGGGAAACGCTTGAGCTGGGCGTTCGCGCGTTCTGGCCCGTGTTGGCCGTCGGGTTCGTGCTGGTGGTTGCTGGAATTCGCTTGAACGCGCCGCTTCTTGTGTTGGCCGCCGCCGCCGTCTTCGTCCTATTCTGCGCGACGACGGTTTCCCTCTGCGGTCTTCCCGGCCCGATGAGCGAGTTCTCGTTCGTCACCCCCTTCGGCCGCGAATATCATTTGTTCACGCCGCGCTTCGTTGGGTAGGGGCTTTGAGGCGCCCTGCCGCTCACCGAGCGCTCCACAAAACGTTCGCGCGGTCCCGTTCTTCCGAATTCGTCGGGGTTTGAGAAGCCATCTGGGAAAACTATCCCGTCGCATTTGTCAATCGAACAAAGGGTGAAGCGCGCCTTCACACATATTTGGTCCCATCGGGCCTTGCCGATAAACTATGCGGTGAAAGAAATCGGCTGCGCGCCCTGCAGGCAGCGAACATCCGAATACGGAATGCTGTTGCCGTCACGGACGGTTGGGGTTGTGCGCCGCGATGGAAAGGTCGCGTTTGAAGAAACGAAGCATACGGAGCACGTCGCGCGCCGCGGCGAAGGTTGTCGGCCTCGCGTGCGTGTCGTGCGTACTGGCTGGCTGCCTCGGCATCGGGTTCGCCACGGCCCAGGGCGGGGCTTCCCTTGATGTGCAGACGTTCGGGATCGCCTCGACGAGCGCTGAGGAGTCGAGCGCAGCGACGGGCGACAGCCTTTCCGACGTCGCCGCGGATGCGTCCGCAACTGAGACGACGCGCCTGGCCTCGGCGAGCACGCGCAGCATTTCGAAGTCGACGGCCGCCATCGATTCCGAGCGCGAAGCCGAGCGCCTTGCCGCCGAGGAAGCCCAGCGTGCTGAGGACGAGACGCATCGGCAGGCCGCCGAGGATCATCGCGCATCCCAGCTGGTCAGCGATTCCGGTTCGTCGAGCGAAGCCACGGGGCTTGTCGAGGTCGACTGGAGCCTGAGCAAGGCCGAGTTCGTGAGCGAGTGGACTGCTCGAATCGACGCCTATCTGGCCGGCAGTTCGCTTGCGGGCTACGGCAACCTCTTCGCCGAGGCTTCGTGGGAATACGGCATCGACCCCCGCTTTTCCCCGGCGATCTCCAACACCGAGTCCACGAAGGGCGCGAACTGCTTTTGCAGCCACAACGCCTGGGGCTGGATGGGCGATACCGTGTGGGGAAGCTGGGAGGAGTCCATCCCAGCGCATGCGCAGGGGCTGGCAAAGGGCTACGGCTACACCATTTCGCTCGCGAATGCGAACAAGTATTGCCCCCCGACCTACGAAGACTGGTACGAGAAGACGCTTGCCCAAATGAAACTCATCTAGCGCTCGCCGCGTGAAAGCTCGCTGAGGGACGCGAAGGGCGATAGACGAAGGCGGTTCCGCGCTTGCGGGCCGCCTTTTTTCGTGCGCAAGATGACACGGAATTGCACGAAAGCGGACGAAGCTCAAGGAATCGAGATGCATGGAGGCATGGGGCGGGGATAGCTGTGATAGCATGCACCTAGTTGGATGCTAGGATTATTGGGGGATTTATGACGCAGACGAGCGTTCCCGAGGAATCGGGGAAGACCATGGCGAATAACGAGGGCGCGATGTCCGAAGGCGTTGAAGACGTGAAGGTGTTCGATAAGGGCCGCATGGAGGGACCGGATGCCGAAAGCACGACGCACGGCGTGGTTCGCGCGGTGTGCGTGTCGAAACGCAAGGGGACGCGCAAAGATGTCGTGGACGGGCCGGTCACCGTGGTCGAGCAGCACGGGGTTGCCGAGGACGCGCATGCGGGAGACTGGCATCGCCAGGTGTCGCTTCTGGCGTGGGAGTCCATCGAGAAGGCGCGCTCGCGCGGCCTGGACGTCAAGGAAGGCGACTTCGCCGAAAACATCACCACGGAAGGCATCAACTTGATGGCGCTCCCGCTGGGCACGCAGCTTAAAGTTGGCGACGAGGTGCTGCTGGAGCTGGCTCAGCAGGGCAAGGTGTGCCACAAGAAGTGTGCGATCTATTATCTCGCCGGCGACTGCATTTTCCCGCGCGAGGGCATTTTCTTCGTGGTTTTGAGGGGCGGCAAGGTTCAGGCCGGCGATAGCATCGATGTGGTGAAGCTGGGCGACGGCACGTGCGCGTTCACGCCGCAGGAAGCCCTCGACGAGCTGGCGAACACCCCGCGATAGGGCAATCGCGGGCAGTCCCGGCTTCGGGGCGTGGAGTTTACGGCCGGTGGGGCATTCGAATCCCGCCGGCCGCTTTGTTTTGCGGGTCGGCCGAAGGCGCTATAGCCCCCTGAACGCCGCGCGCACCTCGTCGAGCGTCTCGTTGTCCACCACGACGATGGCCTTGTCGCCGGGGAACAGCACCGTGTCCTCGTTGACCACTTCGACGTCGTCTTTGGACGCGACAGCGGCGATCAGGCTGTTCGGCGGCATGGGGATGGAACTGGCCAGCACGCCCGAGTCGTTGGAGTGATGACGCATGCGCGGTACCACCATCTCGGTGAGCACGACGTTGCCGTGCGTCAACGACGACACGACGCTAACGCTGCCCATCAGGGTTTCCTCTTCAATGAGGTTGGCGATCAACGTCGTCGAGGAGACGCATTCGATGCCGACTTCGCGGAAGATGCGCTGATTTTTCGGGCTGTTCACGCGCGCGATGCAGCGCGGCACGTCGAACACGCGCTGAGCGATTTCGCACGAAACCAGGTTGTCATCGTCCTGGCCGGTCGTGGCCACGAAGACGTCGGCGCGCCTGATGCCCGCGTCCTCCTGGTACTTGGAATCGCAGCCGTCGCCGTGGATGACCAGGTAGCGCCCCTGCAGCACGACGGAAAGCCTGTCGGCGGTGGCCAGGTCCTCTTCGATGATGGTTACGTCGTTGCCGCTTTCCAGCAGCACGCCGGCCAGGTATTCGCCGATTTTGCCGCCGCCGGCGATCACTACATACATTCCTCGCCCCTAATCTTGAATATACTTTGCGAACTGGTCGATGAGCTCATGGCGCACGCACGCGATGACCGAGTCGCCGTTGTGGAGGATGGAGTCGCGTGTGGGGATGGAGCTGGTCGATCCGTCGCCGCGCTCGAACACCACGATGCGGATGTCGTGCTCGCGTTCGATTTCCCCCACGCGGATGGAGGTTTTGTCCGACCAGCTGAGGTCGAGCGAGAAGCGCAGCACCTCGTAGTCGCCGAACGAGTCGATGTGCGCCCCATGCCCCGAGACAACCTTGCTGAACACGTCCTCGGCCACCAACGACGTGCCGCAGACGTAGTCGATGCCTAGCTGCATATAGGCGCGCTCGTGGTCGGGATTGTACAGGCGCGCGATGACGTGCGGGACGTCGAACAGGCGGCTGGCCACCTCCGCGCACATGAGGTTGGTGTTGTCGAGCTGCGTGACGGCGGCAAGCACGTCGCATTCGTCGATGCCTGCCTTCTCCAGTGTTTCCTCGTCGAAGCCGACGCCTTGGATGGTCGAACCGTTGAAGTTGCGACCGAGGTTGGCGAACGCGTCGACGTTGCGGTCGATCACGCATACGTTGCTGCCGTTGTCCGACAGCATGTTGGCCAGCTGCGACCCGACGCGGCCGCAGCCGACCACGATGACGTTGCTCATGCGAATTCCTTCCGATTGCTGCGAACAGTATACGGCAACGCTTGGCCTGCGGTATCATTGCTGCATCTAACATGAGCGTGATGACGTGAAAGGAACAGCCGTGATCAACCGCTACACGCGCCCGGCCATGGGTGCCATCTGGGAGCTGCAGAACAAGTTCTCCATTTGGAAGGAAATCGAGGTGCTGGCATGCGAGGCTCAGGCCGAGCTTGGGCAGGCGGGCATCACGAAGGAGGAGGCGCGCTGGATTCGCGACCATGCCGACTTCACCGTCGAGCGCATCGACGAGATCGAGAAGGTCACGAACCACGACGTCATCGCCTTCACCACCTGCATGGCCGAGTACATCGACGCCGACGTTCCCGAGGGGACCGAGAAGCCCTCGCGTTGGGTCCACTACGGCATGACATCGTCGGACTTGGGCGACACGGCGCTGTCGTACCAGATCACGCAGGCAATCGATATCGTTCTGGAAGACGTCAAGCTACTGGGCGAGACGTGCAAGAGGCGCGCGTTCGAATTCCAGGACACCCTGTGCGTCGGGCGCACGCACGGCATCCATGCCGAGCCCATGACGTTCGGCATGAAGTTCGGCAGCTGGGCTTGGGCGCTCAAGCGTGCGCAAACGCGCCTGGAGCAGGCTCGCGAGGTTGCCGCGACGGGCGCCATTTCCGGCGCGGTCGGCACGTATTCGAGCATCGACCCGTATGTTGAGCGGTATGTGTGCGAGAAGCTGGGCCTCACTCCCGACCCGCTGTCCACGCAGGTGCTCGCGCGCGACCGCCATGCCCAGGTCATGTGCGCGCTGGCTTGCGCCGCCGCCACGCTGGAGTCCATCGCCATGCAGGTGCGCCTGCTGCAGCAGTCCGACGTCATCGAGGCGGAGGAGCCGTTCAAGAAGGGGCAGAAGGGCTCGTCGGCCATGCCGCACAAGCGCAACCCCATCACGGCCGAGCGCGTATGCGGCCTGGCACGCTGCGTGAAGGCGAACGCGCAGGTGGCGCTCGACAACGTGGCGCTGTGGTACGAGCGCGACATCAGCCATTCCGGCACCGAGCGCGTGGCGCTGGCCGACAGCTTCACGGCGCTCGACTACATGTTCGGCAAGATGCAGTGGATGCTCGACGGCCTGCAGACGTATCCGGCCAAGATGGAGCACAACATGTGGCGCACGAAGGGCCTCATCTTCTCCAGCAAGGTGCTGCTGGCCCTGGTGAACACGGGCATCACGCGCGAAGAGGCCTACGTCATCGTGCAGCGCAACGCCATGGCGGTATGGGAGGATATCCAGAACGCCGTGGACGGGCCCACGTATCGCGAGCGCTTGGAAGCCGACCCCGAGGCGAACCTGTCCGCTGCCACGCTCGACGAGATCTTCGATCCGTGGGACTTCCTGACGCGCAAGGACGAGGTGTTCAAGCGCCTGGAGGGCTTGCAGTTCTAGGCTCGGGCCTCCGATCCCGAAAATGGTTGCGCCCCGCTGCCCGTGAATGGGCTGCGGGGCGCTTTTTTGTTGCCTGGAATTGTCGGGGGCGCGGGTGCCTGCCCCGGCGTCGGCGTGCCGTCGTTGCGACGGTTACTTCGTTTTCCAGACTTTCACGCGGCAGCATTTCACCGCGTCGCCGCCGACGGGCGTATAGTTGATGTTCGTGAACGTGACGAATGAGTTACGCGAGCCGGTCGAGGCGATCCACTCGCCGTAGTCATCCGCGCCGTTGGACACGTCGAGCACGAAGTAGCGCCCGCCAGCGGCATCGACGCCGCAAACGGCTTTCGTCGATTTCACCATCAGATAATCGCCGCACCATGCCGGTGCGCAGGTGGGCGTGCGGTCGAAGCGGACCCACTTCGCGTTCGAGTAGGCGTCGGCGCCCTGCCCGGACGGCTTGCTCACGGGCGTGTAAGTGCCGAGGTTTGCGATGCCGCCCCCGGAGCTGTAGGTTGCGTCGAAGGCGAAGGCGAATCCGCTTTTCCCGTACGCCGCCTCGAGCGGCTTCATGGACGAGGGCAGGGTGAGGGCTTCCGCGGTGCTTCCGTCTTCGTTGATGGTTGTGAGCTGGTAATACGAGGTGGACTGCGGATTCCGCGGTGCGATGACGACCCCGTTTTCGGTTGCGTACGGGGCGCAGGCCGCGCGCCCCGCGCTTTCGAACACGGTTTCGGCGTCCGCGGAACCGAAGGCCGCCCGCTTGAGCGCAAAGGTTTGGCTCGATGATGCGGCGTTTTCGTCATATTGCGACATGACTTGCCAAAACGCGTGCCCACCTACGGCCGCGATGCCTGGGGTTTCGAATTGTCCGCACGAACCCTCGTCGAGCTTTTGGATGCTTGATACGGAATCGGCGGCGCCGTTGAGCTTGGCTGCATAGATGCGCCAGACGCCGTCGAGGATGTTCGCCTCCGTCCAAACAAGCCCCTGCGACGTGGCGCGGACGTCGTAAATTTCGAAGCCGTCGTCTTGCCCCTGCGCCGTCTTGACGACGGTCGCGCAGGTGCCTGACGACAGCGATAGCATGCCGATGCGCGCAAGCGGCTTCGCCTTTTCCGTCGGAAGCAGGCATGCGGCGACGGAATCGTCGCTGCAGAACACGAGCGTTCCGTAGTCGAGGTCGTATTCGCCGGCTTGGGAAAGGCATTCCGAGGCGTCTTCCACCTGGGACAGCGTTGTGGCCGCAGTGACCGATCCGGTGGGGACCTGCAGCGTCTCTATGGCGGGGGTGCTGTTGGATTGGCTGGAGATGGCCGCCGCCGCAGCCCCGCCGACGACCACCGCTGCGCCGACGCCGGCGGCTCCGAGGAGCAGTTGCCGTCGGGTGAGGAGCGTCTGGCCGCCATCCTGGGCGGTGGGGCGTGTGGCCCTGCCTGCGGGAGACGGGCCGCCGCCGAGCCCGATGCCGCCAAGCCCGGGCGTTCCGGTGAGGCTCTTCGGCGTGCTGGTGCCGACGTAGGTTCCCGCATCGCGGCTTGCGCGCCTCATCCCCCGACCGCCCGCGGAGCCTTTCGCCGCAGCGGTGCGCAGGGACGCCTTGTTCGCCTTCGAGCTGGTTCTCGGCGCGGCGTGGGCGCCTCCCGCGCGCCTGTGCGCCCCGGCGGGGCCCGAAGTGGGACGCGCGCTGCCGCCCCGCACGTGCGAAGACTGGGCAACATGCCTGTTCACGCGTGTGTTGTGGGGAGGTCGGCGGGATGCTCCGCCAGATGCTGTCCTTCTGGTTACCATGGTGGTAATTATGTCATTTCGAATACAGCCCCAAGCCCGTTTGACTTCACTTGTTACAATAAACGCAAACACGATGGGGCCCGATGCGATGCTTGGGGAAGCGCTCGGGCCGTGCCGCATGGAACAGCAACTCATCTAAGGAGCAGAGCCATGAGCAACGAAACGCGACGCATTCTTCTTGTCGAGGACGAGAAGGTCATCCGCGACGCCGTGACGGCGTACCTGGAGCGCGACTATTGGGTCACCGCGGTCGGCGACGGCCAGGAGGCCTTGGAGGAATTCTCGAAGCATCACTTCGACCTGGTTATTCTCGACCTCATGCTGCCGCGTGTGCCCGGCGAGCGCGTCTGCCGCGCCATTCGCGACAACTCCGATGTGCCGATCATCATGCTGACGGCCAAGGGCGAGGTCGAGGACCGCATCATCGGCCTGGAGCTCGGCGCCGACGACTACCTGGTCAAGCCGTTCAGCCCGCGCGAGCTGGTCGCCCGCTCCCGCGCCCTGCTGCGTCGCGTGCACGCCGATTCCGAGCCGCAGCGCGAGGTGCTCGAGTTCGGCGAGCTGACCATCGACGTGTCGGGCCACAAGGTCATGGTTTCCGGCAAGGAAATCGATCTCACGGCTTCCGAGTTCAAGCTGCTCACCACGCTTTCCCGTTACCCCGGCCGCGTGTATTCGCGCATGGAGCTGGTGGAGAAGGTGCTCGGGTACGACTTCGAGGGCTACGAGCGAACCATCGATTCCCACGTGAAGAACCTGCGCGCCAAGATCGGCGACAACCCGCGCAACCCGAAGTGGCTGCACACGGTGCATGGCGTGGGCTACCGTTTCGAGGACCCGACCAAGCAGGGCCAGTAGAAACTTCGCTTTTCCGCGAAGGCGCGGTCGACGGATGGTCGGCCGCGCCTTCGTATTTCCAGGCGGGAATCTTCGATGAATAGATTGGATGCTGGTTGTTATGGAGCAATCGAAAGAACATCCTGAACAGGGGAATTCATCCGGCGAGCCCGAGCAGGCGTCGCCCGACGCGAGCGGACCGGTGGTGCTGGAGCGCCCGAGCGAATCCCGGCGCCGGCGCGGCATCGTCGACGCGGTTCGCAACTGGTGGAGCGGGCTTACCTACACCACGCGCGTCACCGCGGCGTTCGCCTTCATCGCCGCCATGACGGCGCTCGTCGCCATCGGCGTGCTGTCCTTCGTGTGGCAGCAGCATTTCCACACTTATACGCAGGAGAACATGAAGTCGCTCGCCGAAAGCACGGCGACGCGCATCGAAGAAGTGTACGCAACCTCCCATACGCTGCACGACCCGCAGGTGGAGGCCGTGGCGAAGTATGCCGAAAGCTTGAACAGCGGCGTCGGCGTCGCGGTCATCGACAGCACCACCGGCAAGGCGGTCTACGACTCCTCGGCGGTCACCATCAACAACGATTCCGAGGAATCCACCTCGTCGGGCGTTTCCGGCGCGGGGGTTGTCGCCAGTTCATCGTCGTCGGGCGACCGCACGCTGGCGCCTCCGGCAAGCGCCAGCAAGCAGTTCACCAGCGCCACCATCGAGTACGGCGGCACGGCGGTCGGGTCGGTCCGCATCTGGGTATACGGCAGCGAAGCGCTCCTGACGCATGCCGACGAGGAGTTTTCGAACAACTCCTATCAGGCGATGGTGTTCGCCACGGTGCTTGCCATCGTCTTGGCGTCGTGCATCGGCTTCCTGTTCGCCCGTGCGTTGGTGCGCCCTATCAATACGATGGCGTCCACCGCACGCGCCATCAAGGAAGGCGACCTCACGGCGCGTACCGGCATCGAGGGCGAGGACGAGATATCGCGTCTGGGCATGACGTTCGACCAGATGGCGGACAGCATCGAGCGCGATCGCAAGCTTGAGCGCCGCCTGACCACCGACGTCGCGCATGAGCTGCGCACGCCGCTGATGGCCATCCAGTCGACGGTTGAGGCGATGGTCGACGGCGTGTTCGAGCCGAACCAGGAACGCTTGGAGACGGTGAATTCCGAAGTGCGGCGCCTAAGCCGGTTGGTGGACGCCATCCTGAAGCTTTCGCGCCTGGAGAATCGCAGCACCCCCATCAAGAAGGAGCTGCTCGACGTGGGCGACCTTATCGGCAGCATCATCTCGACGCACGAGGCGTACGTGACCGATTCCGGGCTGAAGCTCATCTACGAGGTCGAGCGCGGTGTGCTCGTGCGCGGGGACGCCGATATGATCCGCCAGGCGACGGCGAACCTCATTTCCAACGCCGTTCGCTACACGCCCGAAGGGGGCACCATCACCGTAAGCGTTTCCAGCCACGAGGAGATGTGCGCCATCGCGGTGCGCGACACCGGCATCGGGCTGTCGCCTGACGAGGCGAAGATGGTGTTCAGCCGCTTCTGGCGCGCCGACGCCGGCCGCACGCGCGAGCGCGGCGGGCTCGGCATCGGCCTTTCGGTGGTGAAGGAGATCGTCGATAGGCACAACGGCCAAGTGCTTGTAGAGGGCGAAAAGGGCAAGGGCGCCTGCTTCACCATCCTTCTGCCGCTGTATTCCGAGGAGGGCGAGCAGCGCGAGGCCCGCCAGCGCGAACGCCAGCAGCAAAAGGAGCACCAGCAGGCCCAGCGCGCACAGCAGCGTGAACAGCGCGAGCAGTGGGTCGCGCGGCATACGCAGAAAACGGGGATACCGTTCGGTAAGCCCCACGACGACGGAAAATAGTCGGATAATAGCAGCGAAATCAGCAGGTTGCCTGCACCGGGGCGGGGCTAGAGCCCCTCTCGGCGCGGGCGCGACGGCGGCTGGAGGCGGGCCGCGAACAGGAAATGGAAGGAAGCGCGTAACATGAGCGGAATCGACATCAAACCCGATGCGCAGGGCAAGGTGCGCGACATCTACGATTTGGGCGACAAGCTGTTGCTGGTGGCCACGGACCGCATCTCGGCCTACGACTACATCCTTCCCGACGAGATCCCGCACAAGGGCGAGGTCTTGACGCAGCTTTCCCTGTTCTGGCTTGAGCAGCTGAAAGACGTTATCGGCAACCACCTGGTGAGCGCCGACGTCGCCGATCTGCCCGAGCAGTTCGCCCCGTACGCTGATTATCTGCGCGGGCGCTTCATGCTGGTGCGCAAGGCCGAGATGTTTCCGGTCGAGTGCATCGTGCGCGGTTATCTGGCGGGCAGCGGCCTGAAGGAATACAGCAAGCAGGGCACCGTGTGCGGCATCAGCCTGCCGGAGGGTTTGGTGAACTCCAGCAAGCTGCCCGAGCCCATTTTCACCCCGTCCACGAAGGCCGAAATCGGCGGGCACGACGAGAACATCAGCTTCGAGCGTTGCGCCGAGCTTATCGGGCAGGACGCGGCATCCCAGCTACGCGACCTGGCCATCAAGGTGTACTCGACGGCGCGCGACCACGCTGCCGAAAACGGCATCATCATCGCCGATACCAAGTTCGAGTTCGGCGTCATCGACGGGCAGATCATCCTGGCCGACGAGGTGCTCACGCCCGATTCCAGCCGCTTCTGGCCCGGCGACGAATACGAGCCCGGTCGCGACCAGGCGAGCTTCGACAAGCAGTTCGTGCGCGACTGGCTGACGGCGAATTGGGACCGTCAGGGCGAGCCGCCGCATATGCCGGCCGACGTCATTGAGAAGACGAGCAAGAAGTACATTGCCGCCTACGAGCAGATCACGGGCACGAAGTTCCCGTTCGCGTAAGCGCTTTGGCTGCGGGGCGTGCCGGCATCGGCCGGAGGCCCCGCAGTCGTTTCCCTGTAAGTACACGAGTTCCAGAAAAGACGAAGATGACCCAACGCAATCCCCTGAACGAACGTTACACCGCCGAGGACCGCAAGGGCGCCACGCGCAAGTCCGCTGCATCGGCCAAACCCGTCACGAAGGCGGCCGCTTCCGTGCGCATGCAGCCCACGGAGAAGACCAAGGAGCAGAAGAAGGCCGAGCGCAAGGCCGAGCGCGCCAAGACGCAGGAGCGCGACCGCCAGTTCTACAACCCGCCGACCGAGGAATACAAGCGTCTGCGCCGCATTTGGTGGATCATGCTGGTGGCGGCCATCGTTTTGACGTGCTTCAGCTTCGCCGGCAATTCCTTCGGCTTGCCGCAGGCGGTTACCTACGTCACGCTGGCCCTGGCTTACGTGTTCATCATCGGCGCGCTCTACGTCGACTTCGCCAAATGCCGCAAGGCGCGTCAGAAGTACGCCGAAGAGGTTATGAAGCACCCCACCAAGGAGATGCGCGCCGCCGAAAAGAAGGCGAAGGCCGAAAAGCTTGCCGCCGAAAAGAAGGCGAAAAGCCCCGAAGAGGTGGAGGCTGCACGCAAGGAGGCCGAAGAGAAGGGCAAGAAGGCGCTTCTCGGGGGCCTGTTCAAAAAGAAGGACAAGCAATAGTGCAAATGGGGCGCATGCGCACAGCCACGCCCGCTTTTGTCTGAAGGTAAGGTTCGGATTCGCGGGCACCCGTCGGGTGTCCGCGCGCATTTTCGGGGTTCGCCCCGCTGTATGGAAAGGACGCCCATGGTTTCCCGCATTTACGTGGAGAAGAAGCCCGGTTTCGACGTCGAGGCGCGCCAGCTGCTCGCCGAGCTTCGCACGGCCGTACCCGAGGGCCTTGCGGATGATGCGCGCCTGCGCGTGATCAACCGCTACGACGTCGAGGGCATCGACGAGGCCCTGTTCGAGCAATGCGTGCCGACGGTGTTCAGCGAGCCGCAGGTCGATGACGTGGCAGGCGAGCTTGAGGTCGGCGACGCCCGCGTGTTCGCGGTCGAGGCGCTGCCGGGCCAGTTCGACCAGCGAGCCGATTCCGCCGCCGAGTGCATCCAGCTGATCAGCCAAGGCGAGCGTCCGGTTGTGGCGTTTGCCCGGGTGCTGGTCATCGAGGGCGGTTGCACCGACGAGGCGCTCGCCGCCATCAAGCACTACGTCATCAACCCGGTCGAGGCGCGCGAGGCGTCGCTTTCCGTTCGCGAGACGCTGCATATGCCGCAGCCGGTGCCGCAGCCGGTCGAGGTGCTTGACGGCTTTCTGGAGCTTGACGCGGCGGGGCTTTCCGCATTCATCGATAAGCGCGGCTTGGCCATGGACCTGGCCGACATCACCTTCTGCCAGCAGTATTTTGCCGAGGAAGGCCGCTGCCCCACCATCACCGAGATCAAGATGATCGACACCTATTGGTCCGACCATTGCCGCCACACCACGTTCGGCACCGAGATGACCGACGTCGTCATCGACGACGAGCGCGTGCAGGCTGCGTGGGACCGCTACCAGGCCATGCGCGAGGAGTTGGGCCGGCAGAAAAAGCCGGTGTGCCTGATGGACATGGGAACCATCGGCGCGAAATGGCTCAAGGCGAAGGGCATCCTCACCGGCCTGGACGAGTCGGAGGAGATCAACGCCTGCACGGTGAAATGCAAGGTCGATGTCGACGGCGAGGATCAGGACTGGCTGTATCTGTTCAAGAACGAGACGCACAACCATCCCACTGAAATCGAGCCGTTCGGCGGTGCGGCAACGTGCCTGGGCGGTGCCATCCGCGACCCCTTGTCGGGGCGCAGCTACGTGTACCAGGCCATGCGCGTGACCGGTGCCGCGAATCCGTTGGCTCCCATTTCCGAAACGCTTGACGGCAAGCTGCCGCAGCGCAAGCTGGTCACCACGGCCGCGGCTGGCTATTCCAGCTACGGCAACCAGATTGGCCTTGCAACGGGCCAGGTCAACGAGCTGTATCATCCCGGCTATATTGCCAAGCGCATGGAAATCGGCGCCGTGGTGGCGGCAACGCCGGCCGACCACGTGCGTCGCGAGACCCCGGCTGCGGGCGACGTCGTGGTGCTTTTGGGCGGGCGAACCGGTCGCGACGGCATCGGCGGCGCGACGGGTTCTTCCAAGGAGCACAACCTTGACAGCCTGGAGGCGTGCGGCGCCGAGGTGCAGAAGGGCAACCCGCCCGAGGAGCGCAAAATCCAGCGCCTGTTCCGTCGCGGCGAGGCGTGCCGCCTGATCAAACGCTGCAACGACTTCGGCGCGGGCGGCGTCTCGGTGGCCATCGGCGAGCTCGCCGACGGCTTGCGCATCAATTTGAACAAGGTCCCGAAGAAGTACGACGGCCTTGACGGCACCGAGCTCGCCATTTCCGAGTCGCAGGAGCGCATGGCCTGCGCCATCGCGGCCGATGACGTGGACGAGTTCCTGCGCTACGCGCATGAGGAGAACCTGGAGGCGACGGTCATCGCCGAGGTCACGGCCGAGCCGCGCGTGCGCATCATGTGGAACGACGAGGCGATCGTCGACGTGAGCCGCGAGTTTTTGGCCTCCAACGGCGCCCCGAAGCATCAGGGCGTGCATGTGGGCGCGGCTGGCGCCTATGCGCGCGCCTGGGAGGGCACGACACTTGCCGAGCGCATGACGTCCCTGGTCAGCGACCTGAACGTGTGCTCGAACAAGGGCCTGTCCGAACGCTTCGACTCCACCATCGGCGCGGCGACGGTGCTCATGCCCTTCGGCGGCAAGCATCAGCTCACGCCTGCGCAGGCTATGGTGGCCAAGCTGCCCGTTGATGGCGAGACCACCACGTGCAGCGGCATGGCCTGGGGCTTCAACCCGTATCTGACCGAGGCCGACCAATTCGCCGGCTCGTACGTCGCCGTGGTCGAGTCGGTGGCGCGCCTGGTGGCGGCCGGCTTCAAGCATGAGGATATGTACCTGACGTTCCAGGAGTACTTCGAAAGCTTGCGCGGGGACGCCGAGCGCTGGGGCAAGCCGACGGCGGCCGTGCTCGGCGCCCTGATGGCGCAGGTCGACCTGGGCATCGGCTCCATCGGCGGAAAGGACTCCATGTCCGGCAGCTTCGAGCAGCTCGATGTGCCGCCGACGCTCGTGTCGTTCGCCACGGCGGTGGGCAAGGTCGATCGCGTCACCTCACCCGAGTTCAAGGGTGCCGGCCATCGCGTCGCGCTGGTTGCCCCGCGCTGCTACGACGAGGCGGGCATCATGCCGGCCGCCGAGGATCAGCTTGCGGCCTTCTCGGCCGTCGAGGCGCTGATAGGCGACGGTGCGGCGCTGGCGGCCTCCACACCCGGTTACGGCTGTGCGGCCGAGGCGCTGTTTAAGATGTGCGTGGGCAACGGCATCGGCGTGGAACTTGACGACGTGGCGGTGGCCTCGCTGTTCGAGCCGGCCTACGGCAGCTTCATCGTGGAGCTTTCCGGCGACGCGCAGCTGCCCGAACCCACCGACAGCCTCGACGTGCTGGTGTTCGGCACCACCACCGAGGCGTATACGTTCTCCACGGCGGACGAGACCATCGACCTGGCGCAGCTGCAGGAGGCGTGGGAGGGCGCCCTGGAGACGGTTTACCCGTATCGCCAGGCCGGCGAGGCAGTCGAGCAGGTGACCAGCGATGCGCAGATCCCGCTCACCTATAGCGGCAAGCTGGCGCGCCCGCGCGTCATCATCCCGGTGTTCCCGGGCACGAACTGCGAATACGACACTGCCCGCGCATTCGAGCAGGCGGGGGCCGTGGCCGATATCCTGGTTGTGAACAACCTCACGTCGGAAACCGTCGCCGAAAGCGCCAAGGCGCTGGTGGCTGCCATCAAGAACAGCCAGATTATCATGCTGCCCGGCGGCTTTTCGGGCGGCGACGAGCCCGACGGCTCGGCGAAGTTCATCACCGCGTTCTTCCGCGCCCCCGAGGTCACCGAGGCCGTGCGCGATTTGCTGTTCAACCGCGACGGGTTGATGTTGGGCATTTGCAACGGTTTCCAGGCGCTGGTGAAGCTGGGTTTGGTGCCCTACGGCGACATCCGCCCGATGGACGACACCTGCCCGACGCTTACGTTCAACACCATCGGCCGCCATCAAAGCCGCCTGGTGCGCACGCGCGTTGCCAGCAGCTTGAGCCCGTGGCTTTCGCGCTGCAACGTGGGCGATGTGCACACAGTTGCCATCAGCCACGGCGAGGGGCGCTTCGTGGCAAGCCCCGAACTGCTCGCCGAGCTTGAGAAGACGGGTCGCATTGCCACGCAGTACGTCGACGAGGCGGGCAACCCCAGCATGGATTGGGACGTGAACCCGAACGGTTCGGTGATGGCCATCGAGGGCATCACCAGCCCCGACGGGCGCGTGCTCGGCAAGATGGGCCACGTCGAGCGTCGTGGCGCGGGTCTGTACAAAAACGTTCCCGGCGACAAGTTCATGCCGCTGTTCGAAAGCGGCGTGGATTACTTCGCGTAATCTTTTCGGTTCGAAAGGGAAGCGGCGGCCTGGTGGGTCGCCGCTTCCCTTTTATGCTTTCCTATGCGTAGATTTCCTTCTCAACCACCAGCTCGGTCTTGATCTTCTCGACCAGCTTCTGCAGCGCGTCGACGCAGCGCGGGCGGATGTCGGCGCCGATCATCACGTACATGATGGAGTCGCCGACGCCGAGCAGGCCCTCGTTGAGCCAGACGCGAACGTAATAGACGCCCGGCCAGCCCAAGGCTTCCCTGACGGCCTCGTTGACGCCCTCGGCGTCGTAGCTGAAGTCGACGTGCGAAACCTGGCCAAGGCCCTCGACGCCTTCGCGGACTTCCCGCTTCGGCGTGATGCGCACCACGCCGTTATGGGCGAGGAACATGCCGCATTGCGCGGCTTTCGGGTCCTGTTTCGCTTCCTTGAGCCATTGGTCCATGGACGGTTCCGGTTTTGCCATGACGATCCTTTCTTTATTCGCGGGTGACGCCGATGGGCGCTGGGTTTGCTCTGCGCTGTGGGCTTCGGTCCCCTTGCCACGCGGTCGTTTCCCAATCCTTTGCACCCTATCTCCTCCCTCGATAGGGGCGTTGATGCCATCGTAGCGCATTGGGCTGAAGTGTCCTGCGGAATTTACCGTGGTTTGCGCCACTTGCGCCGCCTGGGCGCGGCGGTGCTGGTACTATTGTGCGGACTAAAACGAATGCCGGTTCGCGTCCCTTCGCGCAAGTCTTCCGCGTCAGCGCCTTCGCTTGCTGTGGAACGCCTTGCCCACCGACGTGCCCGGCGCCGCCCGCCCGCGAGGAAAGAGAGACTCCCATGTCCCTGGCCCCATCCGATCACACCAAGCAGCCCGACAACCGCACCACGATGGACCTGGGCGCCGTGTTGCCGAAGACCGCCGAGGTGCGCGACGACCACCTGTTCATCGGCGGCGTCGACATGGTCGAGCTGGCGCGCAGGGAAGGCACGGCCCTGTACGTCATGGACGAGGCCGACATGCGCTCCCGCATGGAAGCGTACCGCGAGTCGTTCCGCAGCCGCTACGAGAATTCCGACATCGTCTATGCCAGCAAGGCGTTTTTGAACAAGGAAGCGGCGCGCATTGCCAACGACGAGGGCATGTGTCTGGACGTTTCCGGCGGCGGCGAGCTGTATTGCGCGCAGCAGGCGGGCTTCCCCATGGAGCGCGTCTTCGTGCACGGCAACAACAAGACGCCCGCCGAACTGCGCGAGGCCATCTCTGCCGGCGTGGGTCGCATCGTGGTGGACAGCCGCATCGAACTGGCGCGCGTGAGCGAGATCGCCGGCGAGCTGGGCGTGACGCAGGACATCTACATGCGCATCACCCCCGGCGTCGAGGCCGACACGCACGAGTACATCCGCACCGGCTGCGAGGACAGCAAGTTCGGCTTCACCATGCTTAACGACTTCGCGTTTACCTGCGTGAAGGATGCGATCGAGGCGCCGAACGTGAACCTGGCCGGCCTGCATTGCCATATCGGCTCGCAGATTTTCGCGCTGCACTCCTTCGCCGAGGCCGTGCAGGTGATGATCGAGTTCATCAAGCGCATTCAGGACACGTACGGCTACACCATCGAGGAGCTCGATATGGGCGGCGGCCTGGGCATCGCCTACACCGCCGAGGATAAGCCCTCCACCATCGACCAGTTCGCCGAGTGCACCGTGAACGCCGTGCGCGAGAACTGCGAGCGCCTGGGCGTGAAGTTGCCGCGCCTGTCCGTGGAGCCGGGCCGCAGCTTGGTGGCCACCGCCGGCGTGACGCTGTACACCGTCGGCATTCTCAAGACGCTGCCGAACATCCGCAAGTACGTCGCCATCGATGGCGGCATGTCCGACAACATCCGCACGGCGCTCTACCATGCCGACTACGAGCCGACCATCGCCAACAAGGCGGGTCAGCCGCGTACCGAGATCGTCACGTTGTGCGGCAAGCATTGCGAATCGGGCGACGCCGTGGTCGTCGACATGCCGTTGCAGACCCCCGAGCTCGGCGACATCGTGGCCGTGTTCGGCACCGGCGCATACTGCTACACCATGTCCAGCAACTACAACGGCCAGCCTCGTCCGGCCATCGTTTTCGTCAAGGACGGCCAGGCCCGCGTGACCACGCGTCGCGAGAGCTACGCCGACCTGTACCATCGCGATCTGTAAGGGGAACAGCATGACCATCAAGCTAGGACTCGTCGGCACCGGCACCGTCGGCGGCGGGTGCATCGACATCCTGCAGAAGCACCGCGAGGACTTCGCGCGCCATTTCGGGGTTGACCTGGAAATCGTGCGCGTATGCTCGCGCAATCCCGAGCAGGCCGCAGCTCGCGGGCTCGGCGACATTTTCACCACCGATTGGCACGACGTGGTGGCCGACCCCGAGGTTGACATCGTGATTGAGCTCATCGGCGGCACCACGGTGGCGCGCGAGGTCATCCTGGGCGCCCTGGCGGCCGGCAAGAACGTCGTCACGGCGAACAAGGCCGTCATGGCAACCTATGGCGAAGAGGTTATGGGCGCCGCACGCGAGGCGAATCGTGAGATCGCCTTCGAGGCGTCGGTCGGCGGCGGCATCTCCATCATCGACCCCCTGAAGCACTCGCTCATCGCCAACGAGATCACCTCGGTCATGGGCATCGTCAATGGGACCACCAACTACATGCTCACGCGCATGGTCGAGGACAACATGTCCTACGACGACGCGCTCGCGGAAGCGCAGGCGAAGGGTTTCGCCGAGGCCGACCCCACCGCCGATGTGGACGGCTTCGACGCCGCGGCGAAGATCGCCATCCTGTCCACCATCGCGTTCAACAGCCGCGTGAAGATCGACGACGTGTTCACCGAGGGCATCCGCAACATCACTACGCTTGACCTGGAAACCGCCGATGACATGGGTTACGTCATCAAGCTGCTGGCGATTGCGCATCGCACGCCTGCGGGCATTGACGTGCGCGTGCACCCGACGATGATTCCCAAAACGCATCAGCTGGCCACGGTAAACGGCGTCTACAACGCCATCTACGTCACCGGCGACGCGGTGGGCGAGACCATGTTCTTCGGCGAGGGCGCGGGCGCCGGCCCTGCGGCGAGCGCCGTCATGGGCGACGTGCTGGAAGTTGCGCGCCACATGCAGCTGGGCATCGGGCCCATTGTGGGCTGCACTTGCACCGACAACCTGCCCATCCTTCCCATGGAACAGCTGCATACCAAGTACTATATCCGCTTCGCCGTGGCCGACCGTTCCGGCGTGCTGGCCTCGATGGCGGGCGTGTTCGCGAAGTACGGTGTGAGCGTGCGCAGCGTGGTGCAGCGCGGGAGCGCGGAGCACGAAACGGTGAACCTGAGCTACGTCACGCACACCGCCAGCGAGGCGAGCGTGCGTCGCGTGCTCGAGGAGATCGGCCAGCTGCCCGATGTGCTGCGCGCCGAGCCGAGCGTCATCCGCGTGGAAGCATAAGGGTTATAATCAACGTTACCTAAGCAGGAAAGCCCGCCGGCCGAACAAGGCCGGCGGGCTTGCGAATACCTGCCGGCGTGCGCCGGCGGCGAACCGAAAGGAGCCACAGGCAATGGAGCAGTACAAAGAGGAATTCATCCACTTCATGGTCGAAAGCCACGTGCTGAAGTTCGGCAGCTTCACGCTGAAAAGCGGGCGCCAGTCCCCGTTCTTCATGAATGCGGGCGCCTACGTGACCGGCGACCAGCTGCATCGCCTGGGGAAGTATTACGCGCAGGCCATCCATGACAATTTCGGGCTCGATTTCGACGTGGTGTTCGGACCGGCCTACAAGGGTATCCCGCTGGCCGTGGTCACCGCCATTGCGCTGCAGGAGCTTTACGGCAAGGAAGTGCGTTACTGCTGCAACCGCAAGGAGGTCAAGGACCACGGTGCCGATGCGGGCAACCTCTTAGGCTGCGATTTGCACGACGGCGACCGCGTGATCATGGTCGAGGACGTCACCACCTCGGGCAAGTCCATCGACGAGACGTACCCTATTCTGAAGGGTGCCGCCGAAGTCGAGGTCAAGGGCCTGATCGTAAGCCTGAACCGCATGGAGGTCGGTAAGGGCGGCGTGGTGACCGCGCAGCAGGAAGTGCAGGAGAAGTACGGTTTCCCGGTCGCATCCATCGTGAGCATGGCCGAGGTGACCGAGTGCCTGTACAACAAGGAAGTGGAAGGCGAAGTGGTCATCGACGACGCCATCAAGGCCGACATCGACAAGTACTACGAGCAATACGGCGTCAAATAGTGGGTTGCGGCGGCCTTGCGGCCGCCGCTTTGCTCGACGCTGCGGGCCGCCCCGGCACGCCGTCTTCGCCTTCAACTGCGCGGGCATGGCCAGAAGGCCTATGCCCCCTTGTTTCAGGCGAATACGACGCACCGGGGCGGCCCTCGCTGACTTTTGTTGGGCCTGCGCGTCCATTATGCCGGCTCTGCCGGCATGCGCGCTCTTGCGAGCGCTCCTACGCATTTTGCTTGAAAGTCAACCTTGAACAGGGTTTTTGTAGGGTCGAGCGAAAGCTCGATCAGGCCGCAGGAGATTATGGGATGTCGTCTGCTTGTCGGCCGGCATTGTGCCGTTCGGTACTCCGGCTGCACTGGCATGCGTGCTCTTGCGAGCGTGCCTGTAAGGATGGGGGCGCGTGTTTTCGCTTATTCCGCTAACAGCCACAGGGGGTTGCGCAGGTAGCGTTCGGCGCAAAGTTCCGCGCCCGACTCCAAAGTGTTGCGCAGGTGCGCGGGAAGCGCGTCGGGGTAGTGCCCGGCAGCCCACCCCAGCAGCTGCAGGCGGCGCAGCATCGACAGCGCGCAGGCGCAAGTCAGGTCGTCGTCGGTCAGCGCCGCGACGCTTTGATACCCTTCCAGCCAAAGTTTCGCCAGCTGGGGGGCTATCGGTTCGTGTTCCAGGAAGGACAGGGAACAAGCGAAGTCGTAGACGTACCAGGAATACCCGCAGTCGTCGAAATCGATGATGGTGAAATCGCCGTCGGGTGAGACGATCATGTTCCCCGGTCGAAGGTCGCCATGTACAAGGCCCCAGTTCTGCGGGGTGCGCGGGCAGGCTGAAAGGGCGGCGACTGCGGCGTTTTCCGCTTGTCCCAGGATTTTGACTCGCGCGGGGTCGCTCACGTGGTCTTGCCAGCGCCCCCAGCGCGGAAATTCGCCCACCATATCCTCGATTCCCCAGGTGAAACGATTGAATCCCTCGGGCGGCGTCCAGGAACGCGCGTGGGTGTGCAGGCGCGCGGCCGCGGCCCCGATCGCTCGGAAATAAGGGCGCAAATCGGCCAACGCGTCCATTGCGGAGCCCGGCGCGAACGACATGCACACGCATGTCCAGGCGCGCCCTCCCTCGTCGCGGATGGTGGCGACGGGGAATCCCGATGCGGTGGGGATGTTGCGCACGACGCGCACGCCGGGCAGGTTGCGCAGCGCGTCCACCCAGGCGATTTCCGACGCCACGGCCACGGCGCCTCCCACGTAGCCGGGCTGGCTGACGCGCACCACGGCGGTCGGGCGTCCGTGCTCGACGACGGCGAACGTGGCGTTTTCCGAAACGGCCGCAAGGCGCAGCTCGGTTGAGAACAGGTTCAGCCCCCATTGCTCGCACACGCCGCTGGACAGCCAAAACGGCGCCAAGGAGCCGGTTCCGTAGGCGGCGAACGGCGCGAGCCCGTTTGCGCCTGTGCTGCCGTCGAGATGCGGGGGAATGCGCAGGCCGGGCGCCTTCGGCAGCGCGCCGGACGTGTTCGCCGGTGCGGCTGCGGGCCTTGCGCCGGCCGCCTCGCCCGTCGCTTCGGCGCGGGTGCGGGCGGCTTGGCCAAACGCATGCGCGGGTGCGGCGTGGTCGGCGGCGGGGCTGTGCAGCAGAAAGTCCTCGGGAAGCTGCGTCGCGGCTCCTCCGGGCGCAACGCCATACGACGCCGAGGATTTACGGCGCGTCCTTCGTTTCGGTTTCGCCTGCTCGGCTCGGCTGGAACCCCTCTCCACGTCGCCTCCCTCGGTTCGTTGGATGCTCTCCTTCCCTTTGAAGCTAGGGGAGGGATGTTGCGAATCGGTGTCTTGCGGGCGATGAAACAGCATCGTTCGAAAACGGAAACAAGGACGCAATGGGAAGGCAATCGGCCGGACACGGGGAGAGGGGCCGTCGGGTTGTCGTCTTACGGTCGTGCGGGTACTGGTCAGCGCCTGTCGCGAGCGTGGACGCGGCGTATCCCGGTTGCGCGCTGCGCAGTGACGCGCAGCCTCGCGTCGGGCAAGCCCGTCTCCCTATGGGCGATTGGTGATGCCTCTCGCCTGATGAGCGCCGCGCCTGGGCAATCCGTTTATGCTTGCGGGGAAACCGGAACCATTCACACCTCGACTATGAGGGAGGAAAACATGGACGCGAGCACTATTGGCGTGATTTTCGATTGCGACGGCACGCTCATCGACTCGATGGGCGTTTGGTACGGGATGCAAAGCGAGCTTATCGGCCGTGCCGGCGCCGTGGCGACGAGCGAGGACGTGGCGGCCATGGGGCCGATGAGCATTCCCGAATGCGGCGTATACCTGCATGAACGCTACGGCCTGGGCGAGGGCCCCTCCGATGCGGTGCGCATGATCGACGAATACATGCTGGAATTCTATAGCACCCGCGCGCAGGCGCGTCCCGGTGCGCTGGCGTTTGTCGAGGGGCTGGCGCGCGCGGGCGTGCACATGACGGTTGCGTCTTCCAGCCCGAAGCCGTACCTCGTGGCGGGCCTTATGCGCTGCGGGTTCGCCCCGATGCTCGAGCGCATTCTGTCGGTGGAGGACGTGCATTCCACGAAGCGCGAGCCTGTGGTGTGGGACCGCGCGCGGGAAATCATGGGAACGCCGCTGGCAACCACGTGGGGCGTCGAGGATTCCGCCTACGCGCTCGACACGCTTA
Source organism: Butyrivibrio sp. CAG:318 (assembly GCA_963627055.1). Taxonomy (GTDB): domain Bacteria; phylum Actinomycetota; class Coriobacteriia; order Coriobacteriales; family Eggerthellaceae; genus Senegalimassilia. The sequence continues at coordinate 30,450 of CAVGAF010000001.1, forward strand.
CGGGCGCGGGGTATCGCACGCTCGCCGTGTACGACAACGACAATGCCGGCGCCTTTGACGTGCTCGCGGAAAAGGCCGAACATGCTTTTCGCAGTTTCGAGGAAATAAGCGTCGAGGAATTCTTGAGCTGGAACGAATAGGGGGGGTGCGCCCTAGCGCCAGGGGTCTTCCTGGAACGCCTCTTCCGGCGCGGGCGGGCGGTCCGAATACGGGTCGTAGCCGTCGTCGTCCTCGGCTTCGGCGCGGATGAACGGGTCGTTTGCGGGCTGCTCGTTGGCTGCCGGCCCATCGTTTGCCGGGGCGAAAGCCCCCTCGCGGGCGCAACGCGAAGCGCCCTTGCCGGCGGTGGCGCTCGGCAAGGGCGTCGTCTGCGGCTTCAGCGTGTAGTAGCGCTTCGGCACCTTGCGCTAGTCTCCCAGGGTGTTCAGGTCGTAGGGCGTGGTCTGGTACACGTAGTAGTTCAGCCAGTTCGTGTAGAGCAGCTGCGCGTGCGCGCGCCAGGTGCTCACCGGGTCGCGCGTCGGGTCGTCGTCGGGGAAGTAATGCGCCGGCACCGGCACGTCGAGCCCCTTGGAGACGTCGCGGTCGTATTCGTTGCGCAGCGTGTCGGAGTCGTACTCGGGGTGCCCGAACACGAAGAAGTGCCTGCTGTCGGTGCTCTTCGCAATGTAGACGCCGGCCTCATCGGAGTTGGCGATGATCTCGAGCAGCGGATTCGCCTCGATGTCCTCGGCGTAGACGGTCGTATGGCGGGAATGAGGCGCCCAGAACTGGTCGTCGAAGCCGCGCACGAGCGGGCTCGAGGGCTTGTTCACGTCATGCAGGAAAACGCCGGACAGCTTTGCCGGAAGCTCGTGCTTCTGCACGCCGTAGTGGAAGTAGATGCCGGCCTGCGCGCCCCAGCAAATGTGCAGCGTGGAGTGGACGTTGGTGCGCGACCATTCCATGATGCGGCAGAGCTCTTCCCAGTAGTCGACGTCCTCGAACTCGTGCAGCTCGACCGGAGCGCCGGTGATGATCATGCCGTCGTAGCGCGTGTCTTTGATCTCATCGAAGGACCGGTAGAACGCCTGCAGGTGCTCGCGCGAGACGTTCTTCGATTCGTGGCTGATGGTGTGCAGCAGGTCCACCTCGATCTGCAGCGGGGTGTTCGAAAGCTTGCGCATGATCTGCGTCTCGGTTTCGATCTTCTTCGGCATGAGGTTGAGCAGGAGCACGCGCAGCGGGCGGATGTCCTGGTGCATGGCCCGGTTCTCCGTCATGACGAAGATGTTCTCGCTCTCAAGCTGCTCGGTTGCGGGCAGCTGATCAGGAATCCTGATAGGCATACGAAGTCCTTTCACGACGAAAGTGGTGCGGGTTGTCCGCCGGCTGCGCCCTCAAGCGGCGCATAATTGCTGGCGAACGGTCTGTTTCTGCATCATATCAAAAGCGCATATTGCCGGGATATATCCAAAATGGAATACGCGTTATCGCCACGTCGGATTGCCGGGGTTTGCCGGGCGGGCGCGCCCGTTCGTGCAGGCCTTGTGGAGTATTTCCCGCCGCCGCCCCTCCCTTTCGAAATTTCGTTGACGTGCGAAGTCTTCGCAGAGTAGACTGCAAAAGTTCGCTTTCAAAAGCCCCGTAAAAGCAGGCAAGAAGGCAGCGTCGCTAAAGGGAAGTCCAGACCCGGTGCGGCGTGCCGGCGTAGGAAACCGGCCGCTGACGAACTTGCACTTTTGAAAAACGACAACCTGTGCGCTGTGGCCGCACAGCGTGACAGGCAGGACATGGAGGAAAAACAGTGAAGACGTATCACGCCAAGCCCCATGAGGTCGAGCGCAACTGGTACATCATCGACGCCGAGGATCAGGTTCTCGGCCGCGTTGCTACCAAGGCTGCCCAGATCCTCAAGGGCAAGCACAAGCCCCAGTACACCCCCCACGTGGACACCGGCGATTTCGTGATCATCGTGAACGCGGAGAAGGTTCGCGTCACCGGCACGAAGGCCCAGAACAAGGTCTATCGCCACCACACCGGTCATCCCGGCGGCCTGAAGTCCGAAACCTTCACCGAGGCCATCGCCAAGCACCCCGAGCGCGTCATCGAGCATGCCGTCAAGGGCATGCTGCCGAAGAACACGCTGGGTCGTGCCCAGGGCATGAAGCTGAAGGTGTACGCCGGTCCTGAGCATCCGCATATGGCTCAGAAGCCGACCGAGATCAAGATGGAGGGCTAACCCATGGCGAATGAAGCACTGTATTACGGCACCGGCCGCCGCAAGAACGCCGTGGCCCGCGTCCGTCTGGTTCCCGGCACCGGCAAGGTGACCGTTAACGGCCGCGACGGCAAGGAATACTTCGGCCGCGAGGCTCTGCTCGACTACGCCAAGACCCCGTTCAAGGTCACGGACACGCAGGATCACTTCGACGTGCTGGCCAACATCAAGGGTGGCGGCATTTCCGGTCAGGCTGGCGCCCTGCGTCACGGCATCTCCCGTGCGCTGCTCGCCGCCGGCGACTACCGTGCCGAGCTGAAGAAGGCTGGCTTCCTCACGCGCGACGCCCGTATGGTCGAGCGCAAGAAGTACGGCCTGAAGAAGGCCCGCAAGCGCCCGCAGTTCAGCAAGCGCTAAGCATTGCGAATCATCGGGTACGCTATTTGCCCGAATTCCTTTCTCGAAGAACCCGTCCCGTTGTGGGCGGGTTCTTCGCGTTTTGCGGGCAAGAGAGTGAAACAGAACGTTTCGTTGCGTGAAAACAGCCGGAAACAATCGCCCGGTACCGTGAGTTTCAGTAAGTTGACGAAGTGTTCCGAAGGCTTCGATGCTATGGTATGCAGATAGCATGCCGCCTAAATCGCGCAACGGCGGCCTGAAACACACGTCTTGACGGCTACAACGAAGGAGCTCACGCCAATGTCGAAAATTCCCGAGATCTACGGTTCGATGGTGTTCAACGAGCACACGATGCAGGAGCGCCTGCCATCTGCAACGTACAAAGAGCTGATGAAGACCATCAAGAAGGGTGAGCCCTTAAACCTTGAGGTGGCCAACGTCGTGGCGCATGCCATGAAGGAATGGGCCATCGAGAAGGGCGCCACGCACTACACGCACTGGTTCCAGCCGCTGTCCGGCATCACGTCCGAGAAGCACGACAGCTTCCTCGACCCCACCGGCGACGGCCGCGCCATCATGAGCTTCAGCGGCAAGGAGCTCATCCAGGGCGAGCCCGACGCCTCCAGCTTCCCCTCCGGCGGCCTGCGCGCCACCTTCGAGGCCCGCGGCTACACCGCCTGGGATCCGACCAGCTACGCGTTCATCAAGGACGAGGTGCTGTGCATCCCGACCGCGTTCTGCTCCTACACCGGCGAGGCGCTTGACAAGAAGACCCCGCTTTTGCGTTCCATGAGCGCCATCGACGCCCAGGCCAAGCGCGTGCTCGCGCTGTTCGGCGAGGACGTCGACCGCGTGGTGACCACCGTCGGCGCCGAGCAGGAGTACTTCCTGATCGACGAGAAGGACTTCGCCAAGCGCACCGACCTCATCATGACCGGCCGCACGCTGTTCGGCTACGCCCCGCTCAAGGGTCAGGAGCTTGAGGAGCATTACTTCGGCGCCATCCGCCCGACCGTCAACGAGTTCATGAAGGAGCTCGACGACGAGCTGTGGAAGCTGGGCGTTTCCGCCAAGACGAAGCACAACGAGGTCGCCCCGGCCCAGCACGAGCTGGCGCCGCTGTTCACCAACGCCAACCGCGCCATCGACGAGAACCTGCTGACCATGGAGAAGATGCGTCTGCTGGCTTCCCATCACGGCCTGGTGTGCCTGCAGCACGAGAAGCCCTTCGAGGGCATCAACGGTTCCGGCAAGCACAACAACTGGTCCATTTCCGCCGGCAAGACCAACTTCCTCGATCCCGGCGAGACCCCGATGGACAACCTGCGTTTCCTGGTGTTCCTCACCGGCGTCATCCAGGCCGTCGATGATTACCAGGAGCTGCTGCGCATGACCGTCGCGTCTGCCGGCAACGACCATCGTCTGGGCGCCAACGAGGCCCCGCCGGCGATCGTGTCCATCTTCCTGGGCGACGAGCTGGGCGCCATCGTGGACGCGCTCATCGACGACCATGAGTACACCTCCGCGGAAAAGGTTGCCGTCGACCTGGGCGTTTCGGTGCTGCCGAACTTCCTGAAGGACAACACCGACCGCAACCGCACCTCTCCGTTCGCCTTCACCGGCAACAAGTTCGAGTTCCGCATGCCCGGTTCGGCGGTGAACCTGTCCGACTGCAACATGGTGCTCAACACCGCCATGGCCAAGTCGCTCAAGGACTTCGCCGACGCCATGGAGGGCAAGTCGGGCGATGAGTTCGAGGCTGCCGCCATCGCCTACATCAAGGAGACGCTGAAGGCTCACCAGCGCATCATCTTCAACGGCAACGGCTATTCCGAGGAGTGGCCCGCCGAGGCCGAGCGCCGCGGCCTGGCCAACAACCGCACCACCGCCGACGCGCTGCCATGCTACGTCGCGCAGAAGAGCATCGACCTGTTCAGCGAGTTCGGCATCCTGACCGAGCCCGAGGTGCGCAGCCGTTACGAGGTGAAGCTGGAGAAGTACACCAAGCTGCTCAACATCGAGGTCCGCACGATGAAGCGCATGGTGCGCCGCACGTACCTGCCGGCCATCAACAAGTACGCGACGCTCGTTGCCAACGAGATCAACGAGATGAAGTCCGCCGCCGCCGGCATCGACACCTCGGTGCAGGACGAGCTGCTGGCGAAGGTTGTGAACGGCATCAAGGAGATCAACGCCGCGCTGGGCGAGCTGCATGAGGCCCACCTGGCCGCTTGCGAGCTGGCCGACGAGCAGGAGAAGGCCAACAAGTACGCGCACGAGATCATTCCGATGATGGAGCGCCTGCGTGCCGGCGTGGACGACATGGAGTGCGTCGTCGCACACGACCTGTGGCCCGTGCCCACCTACAACGACCTGCTGTTCTACTGCTAAGAAGCTCGCCTAGCTTCCCGAAGCCGGTTAACGAAGGGCGTCCCGCAGCCGCGGGGCGCCCTTCTTGTTTTATGGGTAATCAGGTGAAATTAGAACGAGCCGCCCGGAAATTCCGGGAGGCTCGACTGTCTGCAGGCGCATGCGGTGCCGGCAAAAGGATGGCTGGCTCCGTCTTTTCGACAGGAAGCGTTCCCTATGCGCGTTCGGCCAGGTACTTCTCCATGCTGAAGTGGGTGATGTCGCTGCGGTTGATGACGCCGACAATGACGCCGTCGTCGAGTACGGGCACCTTCTTCAGATGGTTCTCGCCCAAAACGCGACATACTTCGGGCAGGTCGGCGTGGATGCTCACGCCGATGATGCCCTTCGCGCCGATGTCGGATGCGCGCATGCCCATGAGCTTCTCCAGCTTCTGCGCGAAGCCCGCGTGGTCGGCGTAGGCGTCTACCGTTTGCACGATCATCACCACCGGGTCCATGATCATCTGCCCGCGCTTGGACAGGTAGCGCATGATGTCGCCGTCCGAAATGAAGCCGGTAGGCTTGCCGGCCGCGTCCACGAGCGGGGCGGCGCTGATGTGGTTGTCCACCAAAAGCTGCATGGCCTCGGCGACGGTGGCGCCTTCGGGCAGCGTGAACACGTCGCGCTTCATGATCTGCTCGAGCACGCTCTTGTGCGCGTCGCCCTCGTCGGCGGCCGCCTCGTCGCCGGGCTTGTTGCGCACCAGCGCCACGGTCAGCGCGAAGCCGATCACGCACAGCGCCGTGGCCACCACGAACGCCATATGGATGCCGAACACGCCGGCGGAAGTGGCATCGGTCGATCCGGCGACGGCGTTTGTGGCCGCCGTGGACGTCGACACGATGATGGCGGTGCCGAGCGAACCCGCCACCTGGCGAAACGTATTCTGCACGCTGGTGCCGTGGTTGACCAGCTTATCGGGCAGCGCATTCATGCCCCAGGTGGAAATGGGCATGTTCACCAGCGACAGGCTGAACAGGCGCACCGTGTAGATGACGGTGAGAGTGACCAGCCCGGTTCCCGGGCCCATGAAGATGAACGTCGCCGTGGTCAGCGCCAGGATGCCGGTACCGGTGACGGCCAGCACGCGCGGGCCGTGCTTGTCAAAAAGCCTGCCGGCAATGGGTCCCATGGCGCCCATGACGATGGCGCCGGGCAGAAGCACGATGCCCGAGGTTGTGGCCGACATTCCCATGTAGGACTGCAGCATGATGGGGATGAGGATGCCGCCGGCCAAAAGCGCGCCCTGCACCAGCATGACGATGATGGTGGCGATGAGGAACTTGCGGTTGGCAAGCACGCGTACCTGCAGCATGGGCTGTTCCATGCGTAGCTGGCGGCGGAAGAAGAACACGAGCGCCACGGCTCCGATAACCACGCCGGCAACGGAGTCGGCCGTGATGCCGTAGCTTCCGATGGCGGAAAGCCCGTAGAGCAGCCCGCCGAAGCCCAGTGTGGACAGGATGACCGAGACGACGTCGAGCGTGACGTCCTTGTTCGTTTCCCCGCCTCGTTCAAGCACGGCGCCGGCGAAAACGATGACCACGGCGCACAGCGCGGCGATGATCCAGAACATGATGTGCCAATTGGCCTGGTCGATGATGATGCCGGCAACGGTGGGGCCGATGGCCGGGGCGAACGCGATGACGATGCCGAAGACGCCCATGGCCGTGCCGCGCCTATCAACCGGGAACGTCCACATGAGAACGGTCATCACCAGCGGCATGAGGATGCCCGCGCCGCCGGCCTGCACCAGGCGCCCGGCAAGCAGCACGGGGAAGTTCGGGCCCCAAGCGGCAAGCGCGGTGCCGCACGTGAACAGGATCATGGACGCCAAAAACAGGCGCCGCGTGGTGAAGCGGTCGGTCAAAAACGCGGTGACGGGCACCATGATGGCGTTGACCAGCGTAAATCCGGTGGTGAGCCATTGGGCGGTGGCCGCGTCGACGCTCATTTCCGCCATGATGGACGGCAGCGCCGGCGATACGACCGTTTGGTTCAGCACGGTGACGAAGGTGCCGAACACCAACACCACCAGCATGACGATCTGCTTTCGGGTGAGACCCCACGTAGCCATAAGGCTCCTTTCCTCGCGCCCTTCCCGGCGCGGCTTTTGCCCGGCGGCGCGCAAACGGGGAAGGCGGCTCGAAAGCTCGCACGGTGCCGTTGCGCTGTCGGGTTCGAATAAAGAGGGCGCCGGACAAAACGACGTCCCCGAGGCGCAGATGCGCTGCGGGGACGTCGTGCGTGACGCCGATGTGTTGTCGTCTATGGTAGCGCGGGGCCGCGCGTGGCGCGACGGGAGTTGCCGGCGCGTCACAGAATCCGTTTCATGGCATCAAATAGAACGCACATTTGCGGATGGGGAAGGCGACCGGTGAAGGCGCGAGCTGGCGGGCGCGGGGAGGTCGAGGCGCGCTCGCTGCCGTTCGCGGGCTTGCGAGCGATGCCCCCGCGAGCCTCCTACAGCTCGATGCGGCCGAACTTCGCCAGGATCTCGGTTGCGGCGCTGCAAGCCTCGCAGTTGCACCATTTCGCGCCGGCGGCCTTGCGTGCCTGCTGCGCGGCGAGCATCTGAGCTGCGGCTTCCTCGCCCAAAAGCTGTGCGGCGGGGCCTTCGGCGAACGCGATGACGCCGTCGATGGTGGTCGGGCGGCCTTCAAGGACATCGAGCAGCTTGGTCGTCGCCTCGTCGATGGCGGCGTCGGAGGCACCGGGAGCCGTGGCGGCAAGCCATGCGGCTGCGGCGTCTTTGGTCACTTGCGTGCTGCTTGCGGCCTTCGTCAGGGCTTCGGCGCGTTCGGCGATGTAATCGAAGGTCTCTTTATCCATGGTTCGTCCTTTCGTTGAGGAGATCTTCTCGGCGATTCTTCGCGCATGCCGGCCTGGGATGCGTTCGACCGAATCGCCCCGCCCGCTCTCTGCGAGCAAGCGGGCAATTCGACGATATCCCTAAGGCGCCCCGTGCGGAAGTAGGCACTTTGCGGAAACTATGGGCGCGCCAACGTCGGTGCGCACCGCCATCGGCGTTCGAAACGCTACAATCGTCCCTTATCCGTACGAAAGGGTTTGCTCATGGATTTGAGCCTTGTCGCGTCCGCCGCGGGCGCTGGGTTGCTGTCGTTTTTCTCGCCGTGCATTTTGCCGCTGCTGCCGGTGTATGTGGGCGTGCTCACCACCGACGCGTCTTCCGACACGCTCGGGCTCGGTCGCCGTTGCGCGAACACTATCGCGTTCGTGCTGGGCATCTGCTGCGTGTTCGTGACGCTGGGCGCGGGAGCGGGCGCGCTGGGGTCTGCATTCGACAGCTCCTATGTTGCCATCGCGCTGGGCATTTTGGTGTTCATCTTCGGCCTGCATTTGGCGGGCGTTATCCGCATTCCCTTCCTGAATAGGGAAAGGCGCGCGAACCTGAGCAAAATCCAGGTGCGCGGCATCCTTGGCGCGTTCGTGCTGGGCTTGGCGTTTTCGTTTGGTTGGACGCCGTGCGTCGGACCTATCCTGGGAACCATTCTGGCGCTGGCGGCCGAGCAGGGAAGTGCCGTCGTGGGCGCGGGCCTGCTTTTGGTGTATGCGTTGGGGCTGTGCGTGCCGTTCGTCATCATCACGCTTGCGGCTAACGTGGCGTTGGCGAAGCTTCGCGCCCTGCATAAATACCTGCCCGTCCTGCAGCGCATCGGCGGCGCGTTGATTGCGATCATGGGTTTGTGGCTGGTGTTTTCGCAGGTGAGCGCCCTGGGCGTGCAGCAGCGCGCAAACGAGGCGTCGCAGCAGGACAATCAAGCGGCTTCGGTGAACGACGCGCGCGGCGCTTCTGCCGGCGACGCGAGCACGGAGGGCCTGTCGGGTGCGTGGAAGAACGTGGTATTGACCGACCTCGATGGCAACAAGCATCGCTTAAGCGATCTGAAGGGGACTCCCGTCTACTTCGAATTCTGGGGCAGCTGGTGCGATTCGTGCGTGGCCGATTTGGGGCAGCTGCACGAGGTGTATGCCGCCCACGCCGCCGCTGGCGACGTCACGGTGGTGTCGGTGGTGACGCCGGGCTTCTACGGCGAACGCGAGCAGGACGACTTCGTTGCCTGGGCGCGTGAGAACGGCGTCGAGGTGCCCGTGTGGATGGACGTGAATTGCTCGCTCGCCACGCATCTGAACGTGTCGGCGTTCCCCACGTCGGTGTTCGTGAGCAGCGCAGGCGACATCGTGAAAATCCGTTTGGGCGCGATCGATCGCGACGAGCTTGAGGGGCTGTTAGCCGATTTGGGCTAGGGCATTCGCCTCCGGACGCGAGCCGTTTCGGTGGTTTCGTTCGCTGCTCGCTCGCATAATCCTACACGCTTTGTAGGGAAAACTTGCCGCTTGCAGGTTGCGCGTCCTTTGATGTTTGACTTGGCGGGGATACGTGCTATTTTCTGTATCTGCCTCATCGAGCGTTTTCTGCAACCCAAGTTCGATCGGGCGTATTCAGCGCGAAAGCGCCTCCTTCTGCGAAAAGAATATCGAGCCGAATGGCTGTTCGTCATTGGTTTCTTGCGCTCGTGGCCGTGCGCGCCTCTCGCGTCGCGCGTTGCTTGCCGGGCGCTGGGAATAGTCGTATCAACAGGGAAAGAAAGTAGGGAATGTAGTTTCATGAAACGTTTCGCAATGAAGCACGTGGGCAAGACGGTCGCCGTGGCCGGTCTGTCCACCATGGTGGCTCTGGCGTGCACCGCATGCTCCGGTGCCACTTCCGGCACAGCAAACAGCAGCGAGGAAGACGCGGCCAAGGTGCTGGCCGATACCGCCGCCCAGGTGGCGAACGTGCGCGACGTGTCCGAGAACGTCACGGGCAAGGAAGTCAAGGGCACGGTTATCACGACCGTCGACATGTCGCAGTACGAACAGGGCAAGGTTGTGCGCGTGTGGCTGCCCATCGCGCAGGACGGCGACTACCAGACCGTGACCAACGTGACGTACGACGCCCCGAAGGCGACGAAGGCGGAAATCACCGTCGACCTCGAGCTCAACCAGATGCTCTACATCGAATGGGATGCCAGCGTGGCGCCGGAAGACCGCACGGCGACGCTGTCCTTCAAGGCCGATCGCCAGGAAGTGCGCGTGAGCGACCCGGTCGATGATGGCTCCGGGATTCCCGTCACCGTGCAGCCGTATCTGGAGGGATCCAACCTGGTTCCCGTCAACGACCAGGTGAAGGCCGCTGCCGCTGAAATCACCGCCGGCAAGACCGATTCGGTTTCCAAGGCGCGCGCCATTTACGACTGGATTATCGAGAACATGAACCGCGACGAGAGCGTCAAGGGCTGCGGCACCGGCGACGTGTGCGCGCTGCTGGACACCAAGGCCGGCAAGTGCACCGACATCAACTCGGTGTTCGTGGGCCTGTGCCGCGCTTCCGGCATCCCGGCGCGCGAGATGTTCGGCGTGCGCATGAATGCCGAGGACATCACGAAGAACCAGCACTGCTGGGCCGAGTTCTACGTGCCCGGCACCGGTTGGGTGCCCGCCGACCCGGCTGACGTTCTGAAGGCCGTGCTGAAGGGCGGCTGGACGAAGGACCAGGCCGAGACGAAGGAGAAGGCCGAATACTACTGGGGCGGCTGGGACGCTGAGCGCGTCGAGCTGTCCGAGGGTCGCGACCTGACGCTTGCTCCCGCGCAGAGCGACGGCACGCTGAACAACTTCGGCTACCCGTACGCCGAGGTTGACGGTGCGGCGGTGGATTACTACGATCCCACGACGTTCGTCTACACCATCTCCTTCGCGGCGGAGAAGTAGTCGATATAAGGACGTTTGCCCGCAACAACAAGGCCGGCCACCCGGGAATCCGAGTGGCCGGCCTTTCGCTTTTCTAAAGTCTCGGCGCCCGGTGTTTGGATGCAAGTATTCTGCTGGCTGGTATAGTGGGGCGCATGGGAAACGATTTCGAAAAGCGCTGGGAGCGCATCAAAGACCAGCTTCGCATGCAGGCATCGGGCGACGTGCAGCCGCGCGTGTCGAGCGGGCGTACCTTGTTCGGCATCCAAAGCGAGGGCGAGCGCAAGATGGATGAGTTCGCGCGAAGGATAGAGGCTGAGCAAGCGGCTCGGCGACGTGAGGCTAGACAGGCAGCTCAAAGGGATATTGCCGAAAACGATGGGCATGATAGCCGGCGCTGATGCGTCTGCTTGCCATGTGGCATCCGTTCGCCGCTGAATGTTTCCCGTTCGTAAATTCGCGAAATTCGGGGGTTGCGCGCGGCGGGAAGCTGGCCTAAAGTACGGCCTACAACTTCATACGTTGAAACCGATGAGGCGAAAGTCAAGCCATCATAAGCGCTCACAGAGAGCGGGTGTTGCTGGGAATCCCGTAGAAATGCTGGTTGGTAAATGGTTCGCCGAGGGAAAGGGGAAAGGCCGCAGGGCCGAGTATCCGGACCGTGAGCCCGCGTTAGAGGCAGGACAGTGTTGGCTGTTCGTGAGAGGGTTCTTGACCAGAACCAAGCAAAGGTGGCACCGCAGGTATTCAAAGCCTGTCCTTTGGAATCCGCAAGGGTTCGAAAGGACAGGCTTTTTTGATTGCCTGAGGTCAACGCAGTAAGTCGCGCAAGCGCGGTAAGCCGAAAACTTTGCTGGATGCGCAAGCTCCCTGCTCGACCGCCGGCAGCAAGGAAAGCCCGCAAGGGCGCAAACCGGCGGAAAACCGCCAGAAGGAGTGATCGAAATGGCAGAGCAGACGATGAGCCAGAAGCGTACCGTGGCAACTTCCGAGACCAAGGGCGGGCTGGCCGTGCAGGACCTCATCCTGATCGCCGTGCTCATTGCGGCGGGCGCCGTGTTGAAGTTGACCGTTTCCAGCTTCCTGAACTTCGGAGGCATGAAGCCGAACTTCATGATCGCCATGTATTGCCTGGCCATCATCCTGACGCGCCCGAAGGTGTACCAGGCCGGCATCGTCGGCTTGCTGGTGGGCCTGGTCAGCCAAATCCCCATGCTCAACGCGACGCCGCTCGTGAACATCGCGTCCGAAACGCTCGGCGCGCTGGTGTGCGGCGTGTTGGTGGCGGTGCTCGCGAAGGTTGCGGCCGAGAACAAGCCGTTCCAGAACGTCGTCGCCCCGGTCGTCATCACGTTCGTCTCGACCGTCGTTTCCGGTTACACCTTCGCCATGATCGTCGGCGTGACGGTGAGCCACTTGGCCCCGCTGGCCGTGTTCGGCGTGTACGCGGTCATGGTGCTCGGCACCGCCACGATGAACGCCGTGTTGGCGGCCATCCTCACCCCGGTTCTGCGCGCCGTCTTGAAGCGCTAAAGGACATCTAACGGTCCGGCGCCGCGGCGAGATGACGCCGCCGCGGCGCCTTGAAAGGCTTCTATCGGGCCCGCAGCGGCTTCAGCCTTGAAAGGCTTCTGTCGGCCCCCGCATTCATTCGAAAGGTTTTCCATGATCGAGATCTCGCAGCTGTCGTTTCGCTATCGGGAGGGGGATGAGCCCCTGCTCAAAGGCGTTGACCTGCGCATTCCCGACGGCACGTTCGTCGGCATCACCGGCGCGGCGGGCTCTGGCAAGTCGACGCTCACCTACGCGTTCAACGGCATCATCCCGCATTGCTATCCCGGTGATTTCTACGGCAGCGTGAAGATCGATGGGCTTGACACGTGCGAGGTGTCGCTGACCGACATCAGCCGGCTGGTGGGAAGCGTGTGCCAGGATATCGATTCTCAGATGGTGTCGTCGGTGGTGGAGGATGAGATCCTTTACGGACTGGAGAACTTCGGCGTGCCGAAGGACGAAATCGAAGGCCGCGTGGCCGAGGCGCTTGAGGCGATGGACATCTCCGATCTGCGCCATCGCGGCATCGACGAGCTTTCCGGCGGGCAGAAGCAAAAGGTGGCGGTGGCTGCGGTCATCGCGCTGAAGCCGCGCGTGCTGGTGCTTGATGAGCCGACGGCCGAGCTTGACCCGGCGTCGTCGCTGGCGGTGTTCGAGCTGCTGGCCCGCTACGCGCGTGAAAACGGCACCACGGTCGTGGTGGTGGAGCAGAAGATCGCGCTGCTGTCGGAATTCGCCGACATGCTGCTGATCGTCGATGGCGGGCGTATCCGTTTTCAGGGGACGCCGGCCGAGGTGCTCGAGCATTCCGACGAGCTGCTGGAGCTGGGCGTGAACTGCCCGCGCTCGACCACGCTGGTGAATCGGCTGCGCGCGGCCGGTTTTGCGAGCGGCCCGGCGGTGCGCAACGTGGCCGGCGCGGTCTCGGTATGCGAGCGGGTGCTGGCCGGCACGGGAAAGGAGGCCTAGCGATGATCGAGTTCAAGAACGTCAGCGCATCCTACGACGGCGAGCTGCCCATTCTGCACAATGTGAGCTTCACCGTGGCCGATGGCGATTTCGTCGCGTTCGTCGGCACGAACGGCGCCGGTAAATCGACGACGATGCGCCTGGTCAACGGCCTGCTGAAGCCAAGCTCGGGCGAGGTGCTCATCGACGGCGTGCCCACTTCTCGGCTTCGTACGAGCGAGCTTGCCGCGAAGGTCGGCTTCCTGTTCCAAAACCCCGATCGCCAGATTTGCTGCAACACCGTGCGCGAGGAGCTGCTGTTCGGCTTCGCCGCGCAGGGCCGAGCGGACGCGGATGCCGAGGCGAAGGTGGACGCGATGATCGAGCGCTTCGGCTTCGACGGCGCCGCCGAGCCGTTTCTGCTCAATCGCGGCACGCGGCAGCTTTTGGCGCTGGCCTCCATCATCGTGCTCGAGCCTGCGGTGGTGGTGCTCGACGAGCCGACGACGGGGCTTGATTTCCGTGAGTGCGGCAAGGTGATGGACGTGATCGCCGAAATGAACGCACGGGGCACTACCGTCATCATGGTGTGCCACGACATGGAAGTGGTCGCCGACTACGCGCGCCGCGTGATCGCCATGACCGCAGGCGAGGTGGTCGCCGACGGGCCGACGTTTGAGGTGCTGCGAAACCGCGACGTGCTTGAGCGCACGCACCTGCTGCCGCCGCAGGTGGTGGACGTGTCGCTGCGCCTGGCGCAGCGCGGGTCGGTTCCCGCCGCGTCGCCGGTGGCGCAGGCGAACACGCTCGACGAGATGGTGGACGCGCTCGGCGCCGCTGCGGGCGAGGCGCATGCGGGCGAGGCGCATGCGGGCGCGGCGCAGGCCGGCGTCGCCCAGGCGGCATCGGCCGCCGAGAACGGAAAGGCGGGCGCGTAATGAAGGGCTTCCTCGAATACGTTCCGGGCAACAGCTTCCTGCACAAGATGAACCCGGTAGCGAAACTGGCTGCGGCGTTCGTCCTGGTCATCGCTTGTTTCGTTACCAGCAATTTCGCCTTGCTTGCCGCGATTATTATCCTTGACGCGCTGCTCGCCGTGCAGTGCAAGATGGTGTCGCAAACGCTCGGCCTGGCGAAGGCCGTGGCGATGTTTTCCATTTTGCTGGCCATTATCGCGCTGCTGTTCACGCCGCAGGGCGACGTTGTGGCGCCGCTGCCGTGGGGCTACATCGGCACCGAAAGCGTGCTGGCCGCGGTGCTCATCGTGGTGCGTCTGGTCGCCTGCGCCGTGCCGCTGTTTTTGGTGTTCTACGTCACCAAGATGACCGACATGGCCAACGCCCTGGTCAAAGTGCTGCATGTTCCCTATAAATATGCATTCACCTTCATGTCGACGGTGCATTTCATCCCCGTGTTCATGAACGACATGGCGGGCATCATGGAGGCGCAGACGGCGCGCGGCGTCGAATTCGACGGCGGTATGGTCAAGCGTGTTCGCCTGATGATCCCGCTGTGCGTGCCGCTGCTCGTGAGCTCCGTGCGCAAGACCAACAGCGCCGCCATCGCCGCCGAGGTGCGCGGCTTCAACCTGCGCACGCGCCAAAGCGGCTTCAAGGAATATCCCTTCGCCGGCATCGACTTCGCCGCCCTGGCAGTGGCGGTCGCGGTGCTGGCGGCGGCGATTGCCCTGGCGGTGTTGGGGTAGGCGGGCTACAAGGCCTCGCCCACGCCGGCCGCGTCTCCGTTTTCGGCGTTCGGCTCGTCGGCGCCGAGCAGCTCGCGGTAGTGGCGTTCGTCTTCGGCGGTGAACACATTGAAGATGACATGCATGTCTTTGCGGCCCGCCGCACCGTTCGGGCCCTCCTCGCCCGCGCCCGCCTCGTGCGCGTCGAGCCATGCCTTGACCGCCTGGGTCGCGATGCTCGCACCCTCGGCCTGCGGGAACCCGAACGCGCCGGTCGATATGCAGCAGAACGCCACGGAGGAAAGCCCGTTGCGCGCCGCCGCGTCCAGGCAGCTCACGTAGCAATCCGCCAGCTGCTTGCGCTGTTCTGCCGTCGGTGCCTCCTTGCACATCGGGCCGACGGTGTGGATGACGTGCTTTGCGGGCAAGTTGTACGCGGAAGTCACTTTCGCGCGGCCGACCGGCTCCTCGTAGCCCTGCTGCTGCATGATGCGCGCGCATTCCAGACGCAGCTGCACGCCGGCGAAGGTGTGGATGGCGTTGTCGATGCAGTCGTGCCCGGGAATCCAGCAGCCCAAAAGCGCGGAATTCGCGGCGTTGACGATGGCATCGCATTCCAGCGCGCAGATGTCGCCGCGCCAAACGGAAAGGCGCCTATCGCTGGCAAGGCGCGGCAGGTCGTTTGCGTCCACGAGCCCCTTTTCCGCAACCATCATCTTCAGCACGCGGTCTTGCGCGCGTAAAAACTCCGGCGAGGCGCTGCCGGGCTTGCGGGTGTTCACCAGCGACCGGAACTGGTCCCACTGCTCCATCATCGCCTGCGGGTTTGCCGCCACCTCGACGCGTTCCGCAAGGCCGCGTTCTTCGGAAAGCCAGTTCACCAGGTTGGCGAGGTCTTCAAGAAGTTGATCGAGTTTGCTCATGGTTTCGTCCTCTCGTCGTCGTGTCGGATTAGCTTAACGCATCTTGCGCTTCGCGGGTAACCCGCGGCGCGGACGCGTGCGCTTCCCCTTGCCGCCAAGAGCGTACACCGAAAGGTGTAATTCCGTGACGCGCAGGTGACGATAGGGTGCATCCGCGTCCAGGCGCTGCGTTGCGTGATAAGGTCAGCACGTCGAAAAACGAAGTTAAACACGCAATCAAGCGACGCAAGGAGAACATCATGACCGACCCGTACAACGTTTCCGGCTCAACGGACCCGTACGGTCAGCAACCGTGCAACCAGCAGCCGTATCAGCAGCCTTCCTATCAGTCGCCCATCCCGCCCGCGCAGCCTGCGCAGCCGCAGAAGAAGGGGCCCTCCACGGCTAAGACCTTCGGCACCGCCTTCGCCGGCGCCGCGCTCGCCTGCGTGATCGGCATCGGCGGCTTCGCCGTTGTCAACGGCACGGGCGCAAGCGGCACCAGCGTCACCCTCGGCGCCACCACCAATACGCAGATCACCGCGCAGGACAGCGACGACAGCCTCGCCGAAACCGTCGCGAGCAAGGCGCTCCCCTCGGTCGCCGCCATCGACGTGTACACTGAAGACGCCTCGTCCACCCTGTTCGGGTACGGGTACGGTTCGAACGGTTCCAGCTCCAGCTCCAACTCCAGCAGCTTGACCGAAAGCTCGCTCGGCAGCGGCGTCGTGCTTTCCGAGGACGGCTATATCATCACGAACAACCACGTCATCGAGGGCGCGGCTGCGCTGAAGGTCACCGTCGGCGGCGAGGAATACGACGCAGACGTCGTGGGCACCGACGAATCGAGCGACATCGCGGTGGTGAAGCTGCGCAACGCAAGCGGCTTGACGCCCATCGAGCTGGGCGATTCGGACAACCTGACCACCGGTGAGTGGGTCATGTCCATTGGCAGCCCCTTCGGCCTCGAGCAGTCCGTCGCCACCGGCATCGTGTCGGCCACGAGCCGCTCGCAGATCATGAGCAATTCGTCCTCTAGCAGCGGAAGCGACGGTTACGGCTATGGCTACGGTTATGGAAACGGCTCGTCCAGTTCCAGCTCCAGCTCGGCCTACACCATCTACCCGAACCTCATCCAGACCGATGCCGCCATCAACCCGGGCAATTCCGGCGGCGCGCTGGTTGACAAGAACGGTAAGCTCATCGGCATCAACACGCTGATCACCTCTTACTCGGGCAACTATTCCGGCGTCGGCTTCGCCATCCCCGTGAACTACGCGGTCAACCTCGCCCAGCAGATCATCGAGGGCAAAACTCCCACGCATGCCCAGCTCGGCGTGACGCTTTCGACGGTGAACTCGCAGAACGCCAAGCGCTACGGCCTGTCCGTCGACTCCGGCGCATACGTGACGGGCGTCTCCTCCGATTCCGGCGCGGCCACGGCGGGCCTGCAGTCCGGCGACATCATCACCAAGTTCGAGGGCAACAAGGTTGAATCCGCGAGCGACCTCATGCTCGACGTCCGCTCGAAGAACCCCGGCGACACGGCGACCGTCGAAGTGAACCGCGATGGCGAGACGATGACGCTGCAGGTGACGCTCGGCTCCGACGAATCGTCGCAATCCTCCAGTTCGTCGAGTTCCACGCAGAAGAACAGCTCGAACTCCGGCTCCAGTTCCAACGAGTCGTTGTTGAACCGCCTGTTTAACAACGGCAGCTCTTCCAGCGGCCAGGGCAACGCGGCCTAAGGCAAGGCCGTGCGACTCCCGCCGGCTCATCAACGCGAATGAGTCGGCGGGGCGGGGCGCCCGTGAAGCGAAAGCCATCCGGGCGGCTCCGCGCAGGCCGAGATGCGCGCTCGTTCTGCGCGGGGTCTTCCCAAACCCCGGTTCCCTTCCTTTCTTTTCCCTTTAGAAGACGGCTCCCGTGTATCGGGGGCCGTCTTCGCGTTTGCCGGCGCCGTGCCTGCTCGGTTGCGACCGTTATCGATATCACCGATAACTTGATAGAAAGAAGAATTCTAAGTAAGCCTATTGAACTACTAGGCATATAGGGGCATAATGCCGTCTCGTATTTAACGGAGGGCTGCGCTGAAGGGTGCGGCCGCAAACATGAAGCGCCGGTTTCATCGCAAGAAGAAGCGCAGCCTCGCCGCGAGCGGGGCCTTTTTTGCCGATAAGGCCGCTTTAACTCGGATGCTTGCGTGCCGCCTTGCCGGCAGCCCTTGAGGGAAAGACGAGGAAATACCATGTCGTTCGATATCTTGGGCCCGGTGCTGGCGGTGCTTGTCATCTTCGCCGCGCTGCTGGCCTTCCTTCGCTTCTTGAAGTCGAAGGACAAAAGCTTCACGTTTCGCGTGTTCACCGCGCTGGGGCTGGGCGTCGTGCTGGGCGTCGGCATACAGGTGGCGCTCGGGCGGGGCTCCGATGCCGCCACGACTGCCCTCGATTGGATGAGCTTGGTCGGCACCGGTTACATCGACCTGCTGAAGATGCTGGTCATGCCGCTGGTGTTCGTGGCCATCGTCGGTGCCTTCACGCGCACGAAGGCCGTTGACAACCTCGGCAAGATTGGCGGCAGCGTGCTTGTCGTGCTGCTCGTCACCGTAGCCATCGCCGCCCTGTTCGGCTGGGCCACCATCGCGCTGTCGGGCCTGGCCGGCGCCGATTTCACGCAGGGCACCGTGGACGCCTCCAAGCTCGAGACGCTGCAGGCCCGCCAGGACAAGGTCGCCGACACCACCGTGCCGCAGACCATCCTGTCGATGATCCCCACCAACGTCTTCTCCGACCTGGCCGGCACGCGCTCCACGTCCACCATCGCCGTCGTCATCTTCTCGGCCATCGTGGGCCTGGCGTACCTGAAGCTGCGCGACCGCGACTCTAAGCAGGCCGAGTTCTTCAGCAACCTGATCGACTCGCTCTACGGCATCGTCATGTGCATCGTGAAGATGGTCGTGGGCCTTACCCCCTACGGCGTGTTGGCGCTCATCGCCAACGTCATGGCCACTTCCAACTTCGCCGCCATCCTCGACCTGGGCAAGTTCATCATCTTCAGTTACGTCGCCATCATCGCCATGTTCTGCGTGCACTTGCTTATCCTGGCGGGTAATCGCGTGAACCCCGTGACGTACTTGAAGAAGGCCTTCCCGGTGCTGTCGTTCGCGTTCGTCTCGCGCACCTCGGCGGGCGCCCTGCCCATGAACATCGAGACGCAGTCCAAGGCGCTCGGCGTCGACGCGGCCACGGCCAACTTCGCCGCCAGCTTCGGCATGTCCATCGGCCAGAACGGCTGCGCGGGCATCTATCCGGCCATGATGGCCACGCTCATCGCGCCGACCGTCGGCATCGACGTGTTCGACCCGACGTGGGTTGTCGGCATGATCGCCATCATCGTGATCAGCTCGTTCGGCGTTGCCGGCGTGGGCGGCGGCGCCACGTTCGCCAGCCTTATCGTGCTGGGGACCATGGGCCTTCCCATCGAGATTGTCGGCCTGATGGCCTCGGTCGAGCCGCTCATTGACATGGGCCGCACCGCGCTCAACGTCAGCGACTCCATGGTCGCCGGCGTCACGTCCGCGAATTTCACCGGCGGGCTGGATCGCGACATGTACAACGATCCCGAGGCGCGCATCACCGGCGACGCTTCCGCGGCGTAAGGGATTGCGCAGGCGAGGCGGGATTGACTGCCTCGCCTGCGTTGCTTTGGTCAGCCAAAGATGCGGGAACCAGCAGCGGCAAACGAATGCCGCTGCTGGTTCCCGCATCTTTGTAACGCCTATCACTTAAGAGGGTTCGCCTTTCACGAAGCGCGCGCCTTCGACTTGACTTTCGCCAGGTAGAAAAATGGTGCGGCAATGATCAGGGCCGGCAGCGCGATGCCGTTTCCGAAAACTGACAGAAGCGTTGGCGAGACGGTGTCCCCGACCCTCCTGAAAAGGTCAAGGCCAACCATTCTGTCCGATTCTTGCGCGTCGGAAAGCGTCTCCATTTCGCGGAAAACCTTTGTCGTCGCGTAATATCCCGCGCCATTCACAAGACCCATCGCGGCAACCGAAACGATTATGCCCAGCAAAGAGTTGTTGAGCAGGTAGAACATAACGATAGCCCCTTGCGCAACCACGTAGGCAACAAGATGGAACGTGGTGTTCACATGACGGCTCACCACATGATAGAGCGGGTTGGCGTAGAGGCGGATGACCTTCTGCATCGTCTTGGCAAGCGAGATGACGACTGCGGACAGCCCAAGCGCGGCAACGTCGAGCGGAAGCTTGTAGCGCACGAGGACGAATGAAATCGACGGAGGTATAACGATGCAAATCGCATAGACGAGGACGTCGCCTCGAAGCAAGACTTTGAGGAGGCCCAAAGCGTGGGATTTCGCATCGTGGGTTTCATGTAAATTCACCTTTAGCTCGCCTTTGCTGAACGCGAGGCAAAGCAGAAGCGATGCGCCGAGACATGCTGCAGCCAGTATCTGCACGAACGCGAAGCTCAAAACGACGCTTACGACGCCACCGATTATGTTGCCGATGACCTGACCGAGCGACTCGCCCGACGAGAACTCGACTTGGCAGCTGTCTTTGCGATCGATGTCGGACAAAAGCGACGAATAGAAATCCGCGAACATCGATATTTGCGAGCGGGCGGCGTTGAAAATAAGAATTCCCGCAACGAAAACGACGAGGTTCGAAGAGATACCGCACATGAGGGCGCCGGCTATTCCGAAGCTGAGCGTTATGGTCGAATAGGTTTTCACGCTTTTGCATTTTCTCAAAACGATCGACGAGATAGATGAGCCGACCATGCTGGCAACCATCGCGAACGTGAAAATCGTGCTAATCAGAATCGTGACGTTGTCGGTCCAATAGAGCATCACCACCTGACGGATTCTCAGAACGTTCACTATGCTGAACGCCGACGTGCTGATGCCGTTGATCATGACCACCGTTCGCATACGGTGGTCGCTTGCGGTAAGCATGGGCTTCGCCCCGCGCGTCTTCTGCCGCTGTATCGTGTGGGACTTTTTCTGGAGTTCGTAAATAAGCATAAAGGCCAGAAGAAGCATGAGCAGCGCTTCGATCTGCGAAGTCATTTTCAGATTGCCGATCGCGCCGTCGTCGGTGACGATCTGAATCGTGCTGACGATCTCATCGGCGGAGTTTGGGTCGATGGCTTTACCCGCAAGGTCGGCGTTGCTCGTGACTTCTTTTATCGTCTGGCTCGATTTCGCGATGCTGTTCCCGACTTCAAGGAGCTGGGCTTGATCGGAAACCCCAAGCTGATCGGCATACTGGCAGATGGCCTCAAGGTCGAGTTTTAGATTGGCCTCTTCCGTTTGCTTGGCTAGGTTTACGAGATCGAGCTCTTTGTACAGCGAGCCTCCCGCGAAAGAGGAGACGACCGCCAAAATGAGGACGATCGTTGCAACGAGGCGCCTGGTTGAGCCCTCGGCGAAAAACTTGTGGGTCAGTGCAAGCAAGAGCAGGGCCACGGCGAAGACGCTCAGCATAACCAGGGTCAGATTCGTGACGGTGTCAAAGAACTGCGCGATGATTTCAGGAACCCTCGCTTTTACGAGAACCTTGTAATGATCGAAGTCGGCGATATTGCAGGAGCTTTCGTCAATGATGATGAGATTTTCGTTAACGTTACTGGTCAACTGGTCTTTTACCGCATCGGGAACCTTGCCGCTTGAGGAAAGAAAGGTGCCCTCGTCTTTGTTGAGAACGTAAATCTCCTTGTCGTAGCTGCTAGCCGTGTCCTCTTCCAATGCGACGATGATTTTCTTGATTATGTCGTCGTTGGATACGTTGTAGTGTGCGTCGTAGTAGCCGACATAGCCTGCCGGTTCGGCTGCAATCACCGACAGCACGCGGGTGTTCGTTTGGGCATAGAGGCTGATGCAGGTGAGCGCAAAGATGAAAATCGAAATCAAAAAGAAGATCAGCGCTTCCTTTCGAAATTTACGCAGGTCAAAAGCCATGAACAACCACCGATAACGTTAAAATAGGCATGAATTCCGAATGCGAGTATAGCAGTCCCAAGGCGTGCTCGCCTTGGTGCGGGCGCATCCTGTTGCGGCGCGATCCATACGCAGGCGGCCTCTCCGTGCCCACCTCGCCCTTTCGCGATCTTTCGGGATTGCGAGATTAGGGGTAGTCGCCGGTAGCTGCAAAAGATATCGCTTGCACCTGGGGGAGAGCGCGTGGACGGAGGCGCATGTAAATATGACGAACGGTTGCCAGAGCGGGCGGCTGTTCGCGTTTTCGGGTAAGATAAGGCAGCTAAACGAAAAACGATCCTCGGGAGGTTGCCCTATGGCCGAAGAATACCGTTACAAGCGCGTGCTGCTGAAACTTTCCGGCGAAGCGCTCGCAGGCGATTTGGGTTACGGCATCGACCCGAAGGTCGTCGATTCCCTGGCTGACGAAATCGCCGAAGTCGTGCATGACGGCGTGCAGCTCGCCATCGTCGTTGGCGGCGGCAACATCTTCCGCGGCCTGGCGGGAAGCGCCGAGGGCATGGACCGCGCCCAGGCCGACTACATCGGCATGCTGGCAACGGTTATGAACGCGCTGGCACTGCAGGACGCCTTCGAGCGTCACGGCATTTTCAGCCGCGTGCAAAGCGCCATCACCATGCAGGAAGTTTCCGAGCCCTACATCCGCCGCCGCGCCGTTCGCCACATGGAAAAGGGCCGCGTGGTCATCCTGGCCGCCGGCACGGGCAACCCGTACTTCACCACCGACACCACCGCTGCCCTGCGCGCATGCGAGTTGGACGTGGACGTGCTGATGAAGGCCACGAAGGTCGACGGCGTCTACGATTCCGACCCGAAGAAGAACCCCGACGCGAAGCGCTACGACCGTATCAGCTACATGGACGTGCTTTCGCAGGGACTCAACGTCATGGACTCCACCGCCACCAGCCTGTGCATGGACAACAACGTGCCTATGATCGTGTTCGACCTGACGGTTCAGGGCAACATCGCCCGCGCGCTCAAGGGCGAGGACGTCGGCACCACGGTAGAATAATCGTCGCGCGCGACTTGTCGTCGGCGCATGAGGAAAGGACATCCCGATGATCGACGAGATCATGCTGGAAACCGAGGAGAAGATGCAGAAGTCCATCACTGGCCTGCATAACGCCTTCGCCACCGTGCGCACGGGCCGCGCGAACGCGATGCTCCTCGATCGTATCAAGGTTGACTACTACGGCGTGCCTACGCCCGTCAACCAAATGGCCGGCATCAAGACGCCCGACGCGCACATGCTGGTCATCGAGCCGTGGGACAAGGGCGTGCTGAACGCCATTGAGCACGCCATTCTGGAAAGCGATCTGGGCGTCACGCCGAACAACGACGGCTCCATCATTCGCCTGCCGTTCCCGGCCCTGACCGAGGATCGCCGCCGCGAACTGGTGAAACAGTGCAAGGAATATGCCGAGGAGGCGCGCGTTTCCATCCGTAACGCCCGCCGCGACGGCAATAACCATGTCGCGAAGTGCGTCAAGGAAGAGAATCTTCCCGAGGACGAGCAGCGTCGCGCCGAGGGCGACATCCAGAAGCTCACGGACAAGTACGTCGCCGAGGTGGACGCGGCCTTCAAGAAGAAGGAAGCCGAGGTCATGGAGATTTAGTTGGTTGCGCTTGCCTTGCGGCAAGCGCAATTGCTCGACGCTTCAGGCCGCCTCTGGCACCCGGCCTCGGCCTTCAACTGCGGCGGCATGGCCCTAAGGCCTATGCCGCCTTGCTTCAGGCCGATTCCGGGCACCAGAGGCGCCCTCGCTGACTTTTGCTGGACCTGGGAGGTTTTGGTTTCGTCCCGGTTGCTGCTTCGAGTCGCGGGGCTGCTGGCCGCTCCGCTGCCGCTTCGGGTCGTTGCTCGCTCGGACTTGCTCGAACCTGACCGGATCGCCGGCGTCGGTCTCCATTGCTTTTCTTTTTTTGCTGCCAACTTGCACAGATGATGCGAGTTGGCTTTCGCTTATCACAGGGGATGCTCATGAACAAGCCGCTCGACTACATATTCCCGAACCCGCCTGCGGGGCTCGACCCTGCGCAGCTCGATCAGAGCCGTGTGCCGCAGCATATTGCGGTCATCATGGACGGCAACGGGCGCTGGGCGAAGAAGCGCGCGCTCAATCGCCTGCGCGGCCATAAGGCCGGCATCGAGGCAGTGCGTGAAACCATTCGCTGCGCCTCAGACATGGGTGTGCGGTACTTGACCATCTATTCGTTCTCAACCGAGAACTGGAAGCGGCCGGTCGACGAGGTCGTGGGGCTCATGGACCTGTTCGCCAAGACCATGCTGGCCGAGGTCGACGGGCTGCATGAGGAAAACGTTCGCGTGCGCACCATTGGCGATATGTCTGCGTTGCCTGCCGAAACGCGCGAGGCGTTTGACGAGGCATGGCAGAAAACGCGCAACAACACGGGCATGACGCTCGTGGTCGCCGTCAACTACGGCTCCCGCCAGGAAATCCTACATGCGGCCGAGGCGTGCGTGCGTCGTGCGGCCGCCCGTCAGGCCGAGGGAGCCGACCCCAATGCTCCCATTACGGAAGAGGAGTTCGAGCTCGGCCTGTACACGGCCGACATCCCCGATCCGGAAATGGTCATCCGCACTTCCGGCGAGATGCGCCTGTCCAATTTCCTGCTGTGGCAGGTGGCATATTCCGAGTTCGTGGTCACCGACGTGCTGTGGCCCGACTTCGATCGCTACGACCTGCTGCGCGCCGTGCTGGAGTACCAGGGCCGCGACCGCAGGTTCGGGGCGGTGAAATAGCCTTGCCAAGGGACGCTCGCGAACAAAAGGGCTCAAGCGAGGCGGGTCAGGGCGACTGCGCCTGCGACGACCGCACGCGCGGCGAGCGCATCAAGGATTTCGCGTACGCCAAAACCCCGCAGAAGTTCAAGAACGCCTCCGACCTGCAGGTTCGCTTCCGCACCGGCTTCATCTACGTCGCCGTCTCGGTGCTGTGCATCCTTGCGAGCAAATGGACGACGCTCGTGCTTCTGTGCGCGACGGCCGGCATCTGCGCCGGCGAGTTCTACTACATGCTGCGCGCCGACGCGAAGCTTCCCAACGAAATGCTCGGCATTATCGCGGCGGTTCTCTATCCCGTAAGCGT
>CAVGAF010000001.1:55620-93155 GCA_963627055.1 Butyrivibrio sp. CAG:318
TGGGGCGGCGTGCTGGTTCTCGGCATTTTCTTAAGCGTATGGGCCAACGATTCCTTCGCTTACCTGGCCGGAAGCCGCTTCGGCAAGCATA
The DNA here is from genome assembly GCA_963627055.1 of Butyrivibrio sp. CAG:318. Classification (GTDB taxonomy): domain Bacteria; phylum Actinomycetota; class Coriobacteriia; order Coriobacteriales; family Eggerthellaceae; genus Senegalimassilia. The sequence continues at coordinate 55,712 of CAVGAF010000001.1, forward strand.
AGCTGGCCCCGAGGGTTTCGCCGAAGAAAAGCTGGGAGGGGTTCTTCGCCGGCTTGTTGGGCTCGGCGCTGTTCTGGTGCTTGTTCACGCTCGTACCCGGCGTGAACCTTTCCATTCCAATCGCTTTCGTTTTCGGCATCGTGAGTGGCTTGGCAGGCGTTTTGGGCGATTTGGCCGAAAGCCGCATCAAGCGTAACGTCGGCTTCAAGGATTCCGGAACCCTGCTTCCCGGGCACGGTGGCCTGCTCGACCGCTGCGACAGCCTGTTCCTAGTTGCGGTGACCTCGGCCATCCTGCTCGTGTTGGGGGAGGGCATCCCGTTTACCTGGGTGTAGGCAAGCGTACGTACGTCAAAAGATTCGGAGGGTCGCCATGAGGCGTATCGTTGTTCTTGGTTCCACGGGTTCTATCGGCACGCAGACGGTCGATGTGGTTCGCCAGCATTCCGACGAGTTGGAAATCGTCGGCTTGGCGGTGCATACGCGTGCGGGCGATATGCTTGCCCAGGCGCGCGAACACGGTGTGCGCCATCTGGCGGTCGGCGATGCCCGACTTGCGGACGATCCGATCGCCGACGAGGTCCGCGCGCAAGCCGGTGCGCAGGGCAGCTGGGGCTTCGGCATGGACGCCGTGGTCGATTTGGTGCGCCTGCCCGAGGCTGACGTGGTGGTGAATGCGCTGGTCGGCGCCGCCGGCTTGCGTGCAAGTTACGAAACGCTGCATGCGGGCAAGGTGCTGGCCCTGGCGAACAAGGAAAGCCTCGTGGTGGGCGGCGATCTCATTATGCCGCTCGCCGCGCAGGTGGACGCGGCCCGCCGTGCGGCGGGGGTTGCGCCGGCGAGCGGCCCTGCCGGCGCGCTCATGCCCATCGACTCCGAGCACGGAGCCATCTACCAGTGCCTGCTCGGCGAGTCGGAGCGCGAAGTGTCCCGTTTGTGGGTCACCGCGTCCGGCGGCCCGTTCCGCGGGCGCACGCGCACCGATCTGGCCGATATCACGCCCGCCCAGGCGCTTGCCCACCCCACGTGGAACATGGGTGCTAAAATCTCGATTGATTCATCCACCCTTATGAATAAGGGCCTGGAGGTCATCGAGGCACACCACTTGTTCAACATGCCCTACGATAAGATCTCGGTGGTGGTACAGCCGCAAAGCGCCATCCATTCCATGGTCGAGTTCGCCGACGGCAGCGTGAAGGCGCACCTCGGCACCACCGACATGCGCATCCCCATCCAGTTCGCGCTCAGCTACCCGGCTCGCTGGGCCGCGCCGGTCGAGCCGCTCGACTTCACGAAGCTCGGTAGCCTGGAATTCGCGCCCGCCGACACCGATACGTTCCGCTGTCTGGCGCTTGCGCGTCATGCGGGCAGCGTCGGCGGCACCCTGCCGTGCGTCATGAATGCCGCGAACGAGGTTGCCGTGGCGGCATTTTTGGCGCAACGCGGCAGTTACCTGGGCATTGCCGAATGCGTCGAGGCGGTTATGGAGGCGCACGAGGAGGCCGGCGTCCAACAGGTGGAAAGCCTGGATCAGCTGCAGGAGCTCGACGCGTGGGCGCGAAGCACCGCGGAGGCGAACCTGCGCTAGCGGCTACCGTCTTAAAGTAACCCCGCGTCTGCGGCCTGATAGGGCGCCCTCGCCGCGGCGGCGCCCTTGCGTTTGGGGCAGCTGTCGACAACGTGGGCGAACTATCGCATCATCGTGTGATTCCGGTTCCGCTTCGGCAACGGGGCGGAGCCTCTTTCTATAATGAACCGAATTCGAAGCTGGCGCGGTCGGGCTGGGCAACGCCTGGTTTCGCGGCCGCCCCCCCAAGGCAAGGAGAAGCGTTTCGTGGACGTCGTTTTGATGATCGTGTACTGCACCATCGTGCTCGGTTTCCTCGTGGTCATCCATGAGGGGGGCCACTACCTGGCCTCGAGGGCCTTCGGCGTGCGCGTCACCGAGTTCATGCTGGGTATGCCCGGCCCCAACATCGGCTTCAAGAAGTGGGGCACCAAGTTCGGCGTCACGCCCATTTTGCTTGGCGGGTACGCGCGCGTGTGCGGCATGGAGCCGGGCGAGATGAGCCCGCATTTGGAGCCGGTGCTGGCGGCGCTGTATCGTCGCGGCACGGCGAATATGGAAGACATTGCCGCCGACTGCGGGATTACCGACGACGAAGCCATGGCTGCGCTCGACGAGCTGGTCGAGTGGGGCAGCATCACCGGCCCTAAGAAGCAAGACGAGTACAACACCTACCGCGCCATGGAGGTTATCCCCAGCAAGCGCCAGATCAAGGCGGCCGAGGCGGCGGGTCTTGCGGTACCGCGCCGTTTCGAGGAGGGCGAGGCGCGCCCGGTCGAGGACGCCCATGCGTTGTACGAGAGCGAATTCAAGCAGCAGTATCGCAGCCTGCCGTTCTGGAAGCGCAGCGTCATCCTTTTGGCGGGCATCGCGGTGAACCTGCTGTTCGCCATTGTCTCGTTCATCATCCTGTTCAGCATCATCGGTTTCGACGTGCAGCTGCAATCGGGCGAGGTCACGCATATGACGGTCGATCCGGGACGCGCCATTTTGGCCGGCTTTACCTATATCGGGATGGTGTTCCAGGCGGTCGCCAACCTGTTCAACCCCGCGACGGCGGCGCAAACCGTGTCCGATTCGTCGTCGGTGGTGGGCATCGCCGTGATGTCCAAGCAGTTCGCGGACGCGGGCCTGGTGCCTTTCTTCGAGTTCACCGCCATGATCTCGGTGTCGCTCGGCGTGATGAACCTGCTGCCCATCCCGCCGCTTGACGGTGGTCGTTTCGTCATCGAAATCTTCCAAAAGCTGTCTAAGAAGGTCGTCTCCCTGCGCGTCATGAACGCCATAAGCGCCGCAGGCATGGCGCTATTCCTGGTATTTTTCCTGGTCATGGTCAACCAAGACGTGCAACGCCTCATCTCGGGCACGTTCTTCGGGCAATAAGCGGGAAAGAGGGGCAGTTCACGGGCGGAAATCGCCCCCTCGAGTTTCGCCCTCTGCTGTCGTTCGCACCGCTGCCTTAGGCATCGTTTAGCCGCCTTTCGCGCTAGCTCCTGTTGCTTCTATACGATTCGGTTGTGGGGTGGCGTGCGCTGGTAAAATAGACGCCATGGAACATAACGAACAAACAGCGAACACGTGCGCCGCGGCTCCCTTGGGGGCTGCGGCGCCGTCGTGTTCGCAGGACGCTCCGCGTCCCAATCAGAAAACGCACCAGGTCATGGTGGGAAACGTGCCGCTCGGCGGCGGCGCCCCCGTCGTGGTGCAGTCGATGCTCAATGCGCAGGCCGACAACGTCGAGGCTAACCTGGCGCAAATTCAGCAGCTGGCCGATGCCGGCTGCGAGGTGGTGCGCATGGCCATTCCCCGCCGCAACTGCCTGGACACGTTCCAGGCCGTGTGCGAGGCGTCGCCCTTGCCGGTGGTCGCCGACGTGCATTTCGACGCCACCATCGCCATCGAGGCCGCCCGCCGCGGCGCGGCGAAGCTGCGCATCAACCCGGGCAACATCGGCGGCCTGGCCAAAACCGACGCCGTGCTCGACGCTGCGGGCGAGGCGGGCATCCCCATCCGCATCGGCGTGAATGCCGGCTCGCTCGACCAGGCGCTTGCCGAGCGGGGCGACCTCACGCTTCCGGAGAAGCTGGCATGCTCGGCACGCCAGTACGTCGAGTATTGCGAGTCGCGCGGCTTTCATGACTTGGTGGTCAGCGCCAAAGCCCACGACGTCATGACCACGGTGCGCACGTATCGCCAGCTTTCGCACGATATCCCGCACATTCCGCTGCACATCGGCATCACCGAGGCGGGCACCACGTTCCAAGGCGTCATCAAAAGCGCCTCTGGCCTGGGTATCCTGCTTGAGCAGGGCATCGGCGACACCATGCGCATATCGCTTACCGACGACCCGGTGGTGGAAATGCGCGCCTGCTGGACGCTGCTCGGCGCGCTTGACTTGCGTCGCCGCAACCCGGAACTCATCAGCTGCCCCACGTGCGGGCGCTGCCAGGTGAACCTGATCGACCTCGCCACGCAGGTGGAGGGGCGCATCGCCCAGCTCGACAAGCCGCTGAAGGTCGCTGTCATGGGGTGCGTGGTCAACGGGCCCGGCGAGGCGGCCGACGCCGACATCGGCGTCGCGTGCGGCAAAGGGGTCGGCGTGGTGTTCCGCCATGGGAAAACCGTTCGAAAAGTTGAGGAAGGCGCCATCGTCGACGCCTTGATGGAAGAGATAAAGGAAAGCTAGATGAGCAACAACGTCATGCGCATGAGCCAGCTGTACGCCCCCACGCTCAAGGAAGATCCGGGCGACGCCGAAATCGCGAGCCATCGCCTGCTTCTGCGCGCGGGCTTCATCCGCAAAACGGCCTCGGGTATCTACACGTTCCTTCCCTTGGGCAAACGCGTGCTCGCCAAGGTGGAGAACATCGTCCGCGAGGAGATGGACGGCATCGGCGCTCAAGAAGTGCTCATGCCCGTGCTGCAGCCCGAGGAGCTGTGGGAGGAATCGGGCCGCTCGAACGCCTACGGCCCCGAGCGCATCTGCTTCAACGACCGTCACGACCACGGCCTGTGCCTCGGCCCCACGCATGAGGAGCTGATCACGGCCCTGGTGCGCAACGAGCTGCGCTCCTATAAGGACCTGCCGTGCACGCTGTATCAGATGCAGGTGAAGTTCCGCGACGAAATCCGTCCGCGCTTCGGCCTTCTGCGCAGCCGCGAGTTCATCATGAAGGATGCATACTCCTTCAACGCCGACGAGGCTTCGCTTGATGAGACATATCAGCAGATGAGCGACGCATACGGCCGCATCTGCACGCGCGTGGGGCTTGAATGGCGTCCCGTGCAGGCCGACGCCGGGCAAATCGGCGGCGCGGAAACCTGCGAGTTCCATGCCCTGGCCGAAGCCGGCGAGTCGGCGCTCGTGTACTGCGACTGCGGTTACGCCGCCTCCGACGAGGTGGGCGAGGGCTTGGCCTGCCCGACCGTCTACGACGTGCCGGAGATGAAGAAGATCGAAACCCCGGGCGTGCACACCATCGGCGAGCTCGCGGAGTTCCTGGACATCCCCGAAACCTCGACGGTGAAGGCTCTTTCCGGCAAGAACGACGAGGGCAAGCTCATCGTGCTGTTCGTGCCGGGCGATCACGAGGTCAACGAGGCGAAGGCCGCTGCGGCCGCGGGCGGCTTCACGCTGCTCACCGACGAGGAGATGCAGCAGTTCGGCCTGCATAAGGGTTCCATGGGCCCGGTCGGTCTTCCCGAGGGCGCTTACGTCATCGCCGCAAAGAGCTTGCAGGCGGTGCCGAAGTGGGTCGTCGGAGCCAACGAGGACGGCTACCACTACGTGGGTGCGCAGCTGGACCGGGACTTCAAGGTCGATCAGTGGGCCGACCTCGTGGTGGTCAAGCCCGGCGACCGCTGCCCGAAGTGCGGCCTCGAGCTAGAGGGTGCGCGCGGCATCGAGGTGTCGCAGGTGTTCAAGCTCGGCGACAAGTACTCCCGCGCCATGGGCGCCACGTTCATGGACGAGGACGGCAAGGAGCGTCCGTTCCTCATGGGCTGCTACGGCGTGGGCGTATCCCGCACGCTGGCGGCCGTGGTCGAGCAGCACAACGACGAGAACGGCATTTGCTGGCCCATCTCCATTGCGCCCGCTCATGTGTGCGTCGTGCCGCTGACGGTGAAGGACGACCTGGTACAGCCCGCTGCAGAGAAGCTGGCGGCCGAGCTTGCCGACTTGGGTCTGGAAGTGGTCATCGACGACCGCAAGGAGCGCGCCGGCGTGAAGTTCGCGGAAGCCGATCTCATGGGCTGGCCTTTGCAGGTGATCGTTGGTAAGCGCGGCCTTTCCGAGGGCAAAGTGGAAATCAAGCGCCGCGCCACCGGGGAGCGCCGCGACATCTCGCTGGAAACCCTGACCGAGCTGCTGGGCTTCGCTCGCCGCAGCCAGCGCCGTTGGGGCAACGACCTCAACGCGTTCGCCGGCTTGTTTAAAGCCGACGAGGAATAGACCTTTCCCGGTCGTCTGCGCACTCGCTGGCGGCCGGTTTTGTTTTCAGGGAAGCGCCGACTAGGGTCGTCTTGCCCCGCGCATTCGCCGCGAATGGGCAGTTGACGGAACCGGTCGGCGCTTTCTTAGGTATCGATTCCCTTTCAAGTTATATTTACCGTTGCCGCTTCGCTGCCCTTGGTGCATAGTGAAGGGAAGGGCGGCTTGGCGAAGAGTCGCGAAATCAAGCGAAGGAGACTATCATGGCAACGATCGGTGACGGGCTCAAAGACGTTTTCCTGGCTGGCGTCGGAGCAATGGCCATTACGGGCGAAAAGGCGAAAGGCCTGGTGGATACCCTTATTGAAAAGGGAGCCATCACGGTCGAACAGGGCAAGGACATCAACTCCGAGCTGAAGCGCAAGGCGGGCGAGACCATGGAGGGCATGCGCTTCGATGCGCTTGAGGCGCGCATGTCCGTTATGACGCCCGAGGAGCGCGAGGCGTTCGCCGCGAAGGCCGCCGAGATTGCAGCGCGTCCCGTTGAGGAAGCTCCGGCCGAAGCGGTGGTCGAGTCGGTTGAGGATGTGGCCGCGCAGCCGGAGGCCGCCGATGAGGGAGATGCCGAATCTGCCGAGGCCGATGCCGAGGCCCCCGAGGGCGACAAGGCCGAATAGCCCTTCGTCATGGCCGACAACACGCTTCTGAAATATTTCTTCGGCTCCGGCGGGCAGATCGACCCCGAGGAGCAGTTCGACCTCACGCGGAAATCCCGCCAACGCAGGTTGCGGGAAATCTACGGCATCATGCAGAAGCACCATTTCATGAGGGGCTTCACTCCGGAATCGTTTCGGACGATGCTGGAGGATTTGGGTCCGAGCTTCGTGAAAATCGGCCAAACGCTCTCCACACGCTCGGAGATATTGCCGAAGGCGTATTGCGACGAGCTGAAGAAACTCCAGGCAAGTTGCGATCCGCTCCCCTTTGACGAAATGCTTTCCGCTCTCGATTCCATTTACGGGCAGGAGCGGGAAGCCTTGTTTTCCGAGGTCGACCCAACGCCGCTGGGAAGCGCGAGCTTGGCGCAGGTTCACAAGGCCAAGCTTGCCGACGGCAGCGTCGTCGCCGTGAAAATCCAGCGGCCCGGCGTGCGTTCGGTCATGGCTCAAGACATCGACATCATGCGCATCATGGCGCGGCAGGCGTCGCGGTTCATGAAGGACAGCCAAATGCTCGACCTGCGCGACGTCGTCGAGGAGCTGTGGTCCACCTTCTTGGAGGAAACTGACTTTCAGCGCGAAGCGAGCAACTTGCAGGAATTCGCTCGTCTGAACAAAGATGTGCAGTTCATTTCCTGCCCCAGGGTCTATCCCGAGCTTTGCCGGGAAAACGTCTTGGTCATGGAGTACATTGACGGTATCCCCATCGACCGTTTGGACGATTTGCGCGCCGCCGGTTACGATCTTGAGGAAATCGGCGAGAAGATACTGGACAACTACGCCACCCAGGTACTCGATTTCGGGTTCTTCCATGCCGACCCGCATCCGGGAAACATGCTGGTGCGCGGCGGGAAGATCGTCTATATCGATTTGGGCATGATGGGGCGCCTAACGCCGCGCGACCGCGCGGGGTTTGGCAACATTATCAGCGCCGTGGGCATGCAAAGTGCTTCCGAGTTGAAGGATGCCCTGATGGCGTTCGCCATCCAGAGGGACAACGGGGCTATCGACCACCCGCGTTTCCTGGCCGATTTGGACTTGTTGCTGGAAGACTACGGGTCGTGCGACGTGGCCGATATCGATGTCGGCAACCTGCTGACCGACATCCTGAATCTCACGCGCCAATGCAAGGTGACCCTGCCGCCTTCCATTACCAGCGTTTCCCGCGGCATCGTCACACTCGAGGGAACGGTCATGCCGCTCATTCCCAACGAGAGCATGATCGGCATCATCAATGCGCATATCCAGCGCACGAAGGACGTCAAGGCCGAATTGGTGGGCGCCATGGAGGATTTGGCACTTGCCTTGCGTTCCGCCGCTTCGGGCAGCCTCGCTTCGGCGCATTATTCGGGCGAGGCGCTGAAGATGCTGACGCGCGGCCAGGTGAAGATGAACATGGAAGTACTCGGCTCGGATGCTCCCATGCATAGCCTGTCGCTTATCGTGAATCGTTTGACGCTCGGCATTATTATTGCGGGCCTGTTCATCGGGTCGTCTTTAGTGGCGCTCTCCTCCATGGAGCCTCGCGTGCTCGGTGTCCCGGTGCTATCGTTTTTCGGGTATGTCGGGGCGTTCGTCCTGTCCGTGTGGGTGATTTTCGACATCGTGCGCCGCCGACGATAAGTACGCTTCCTGCAGGCGGATGCGGGCTGGTCCCGCTTCCGCCTGTGCACAGCGAGCCTGCGGCGAGTGCGGGCCGGATCGGCGCTTTTCTAGGACTTCATCTCCGTTTCCTTCTTGCATTTCGGGCAGACGACGCGCAGCGTGCCCTTGCCGCGCGGGATGGACAGCTCCTGCCCGCAGCCTTTGCAGCGGAAGTACTTCGTCGTTGTGCGATTGCCCCATTTCTTCTTCGCCAGTTCATAGGAGCGGCGTGGTTTGGCGGTGAGACGCAGGTAGGTCTGGTTTTCCTGGCGGCGCTTCGCGATGTTCTTCGAGCAGGTGCGCCAGAGGGAATACGCCACAGCGACAAGCGTGACCCATGAAAGCCATCCGCAATGCGGCAAGATAGAAAGCAGCAGGGCGATCACGGCGAGGGCGACCAGGCCGTTCGAGAAATCGTCGTTGCCGTAGCGCCCGCGCATCCAGAGCGCCATCCGGTAGCTTAGGCGATCGAAAAATTGCTTCATGGAGGACAACTCCTTATTCGGTGACTTTTGCAGCGCGCCCCGCAGGGGTGAGTTTGAAACCCTGCGGGGCGCGTCGTTTACTGTATGTCTTTTGCTGCGTCGCAATGCCGCGATGCCAAGGGCGTTACCGAATGGTTGCGCGGTGTACATGGCGCGCGGTCTGTGCGGGAAACCGCTTTCGGGGCGCCCTGCGGCAACGGGATTCGCCTGGAGGCCCGCCCGTATGTCCGGGCTGGAGCTTTTCGCCCTAGCGCACGTTTGTGCTCGCCTTGTCGAGTATTTCCTGGATAACGTCGGGCTCGTTCGCGAGTAAAACAGGGAAGGGGGTAAGTGCCGCGGGCTCCTCTTCGAACTCGTCGGTCAGATATTTCGCGTACCAAGTGACGTCGCGCCATTGGTTGCAGGTGTAGCCGGCCTTGCGCCAGGTGAACACCACTTCGAAGCCAAGTGCGTCATGAAGGCGAGCGCTTGGCTCGTTCGGGCTGGTCACAATTCCAAAGACGACCTTGATGCCGCAGGCCGCGCAGGCGTCGATCAGCGCTTGATACAGAACGCGGCCCAGGCCATGGCCCTGCGCCTTGGGAGCCAAATAGACGGAAAGCTCCGCATTCCACTGATAGGCCTCGCGTTCGCGCAGCTCGTGGGCATACGCGTATCCAACGATTTCCCCTTCAAGCTCGGCAACCAAATACGGATACATTGCAAGCACCTTGTCGGTGCGTGTTTGGAACGCCTCGGGCGTGGGTACGGTCTCCTCGAACGTGATGGACGTGGCGATATACGGCGCATAAATGGCGCGAATAGCTTCTGCGTCCGCGCTGGTGGCGGGACGGATTGTCGGCGTAGTCATAAAGGAGCTCCCTCGTCTTGATTCAGGAAGCCCCATGGTACTACTTTTAAACCCTTATCGGGCTATGGATGGGAAACGGTTTCGCTTGCATTTTCTCTTCGGTCGGGTTCGTGCCGTGCGTGTGGAAATCGCATTGGCCGTCCCGAGCGTGCGCTATACTGCAGTGTCACATGCGTTGACGAAGACGAAGACGCGGGCATTTGCGGTCAGCAGAGAGGGAGCCCATCGGCTGAGAGGTTCCCGGCGGCAATCGCGTCCGTTCCCTTCCGAGCAGCGTTGTCGAAAACGGGGCGCCCGCAGGGGCGCGGACGGCAAGTAGGCAAGCGCCGGCAACCCGCCGTCATCGGGAAACGAAGTGGGCCGCCCTGCGTTTCGCAGGCGGTCAACCAAGGTGGTACCGCGAGAGCCTTCTCTCGTCCTTGGACTGGGGAATCCCAGGCCATAGGCGAGGAAGGCTCTTTTTATTGGCCGCATCAAGCGGATGCAAACGATACGGAAAGGGATCGGACACATGGCAATCGTGGACGAACTTACGGCGCTGCGGGAACGCACGCTCGCCGCGATCGAGCAGTCGGCGGACACGTCGGCCCTCGACGAGGTGCGCGTGGCGGTGCTCGGCAAAGCCGGCACGCTGACCGGATACCTGCGCAGCATGGGCCAGGTGGCAAAGGAAGAGCGCGCCGCCGTCGGCAAGACGGTGAACGAGGTGCGCGGCGTGGTAGAGGCTGCGCTGGAGGAGCGCAAGGCGGCGCTTGCCGCGGCCGAGCTCGAGGCGGCCATCAACGCGGCCGCCGTCGACGTGACGCAGCCGGGCCGCTCGCAGCAGGTGGGCACGCGCCATCTGATCAACGCCATTACTGACGAAATCTCCGAGATCTTCCTCGGTCTGGGCTATTCGGTGGCGCACGGTCCCGAGGTCGAGACCGACTGGTATAACTTCGAGGCCCTAAACGCTCCGAAGGACCATCCGTCCCGCTCCATGCAGGACACCTTCTACGTGCGCGATCTGTCCGGCGAGGCGTCGGCGGTGCGCGGCGAATCCGACGTGCTGTTGCGCACGCAAACCTCCGGTGTGCAGGTGCATGCCATGGAGGAGCAGAAGCCGCCCATCTACGTGATCGCGCCGGGCAAGGTGTACCGCCGCGACGTGGCCGATCCTTCGCATCTGCCGCAGTTCAACCAGATCGAGGGCCTGGTCGTCGATGAGGGCATCACCTTTGGCGACCTGAAGGGCACGCTCGACTACTTCTGCAAGCAGATGTTCGGGCCTGACCGTAAGACGCGTTTCCGCGCGCATTACTTCCCGTTCACCGAGCCTTCCGCCGAGGCCGACGTCAGCTGCGGCGTGTGCGGCGGCACGGGGCATCTGCACGACGGCGAGCGCTGCCGCATGTGCAAGGGCACCGGCTGGTTGGAAATCCTCGGCTGCGGCATGGTCGACCCCAACGTGCTGCGCATGTCCGGCATCGACCCGGAAAAGTATTCGGGTTTCGCTTTCGGCGTGGGCGTCGAGCGCGTCGCCTGCCTGAAGTACAACGTTCCCGACCTGCGCATGCTGCTGGAAGGCGACATGCGCTTCCTGCGCCAGTTCTAGAAAGGGGATGTCATGAAAGTATCTTTGAAGTGGCTGAACGAATACGTTGAGGTCCCCGAGGACATCAAGGCGTTTTGCGACAAATTGGACCTGACAGGAACCGGCGTCGAGGGCGTCGAGAAGCTCGGGGCTACGCTTGACGGCGTGGTGGTGGGCTATGTGGAAACTTGCGAGGACCACCCCGACAGCGACCACATGCATGTGACCACCGTGAACGTCGGCGGTAAGGAGCCCGTGCAAGTCGTCTGCGGCGCGCCGAACATCGCGGCCGGCATTAAGGTTCCCGTGGCCACGGTGGGCGCGCTCTTGCCTGGCGACGTGAAGATCAAGAAGTCGAAGCTGCGCGGTGTGACTAGCTGCGGCATGTGCTGCTCGCAGCGCGAGCTTGGTTTCGGCAGCGACCACGAGGGCATTTGGGTGCTTCCCGAAGACGCGCCGGTTGGCCAGCCCATTGCCGATTACCTGGGCTTTACCGACACAGTGCTCGACCTGGAAATCACTCCGAACCGTCCCGATAGCCTCTCCATCGCCGGCCTTGCGCGCGAAGTGGGCGCGATGTACCAGCGCGATTGGTCCGATCCGTTGCCCGAGGCGGCCGCCAAGCTGGAACTTTCCGCCGACGGCGTCGACGACGCGACCGTCACCGTCGACGATGCCGCACGTTGCCCCCGCTATTCCGCCCGCGTCATCCGCGGCGTGAAGGTCGGCCCGAGCCCCGACTGGATGGTCGAGCGCCTAGCTGCCATCGGCCAGCGCTCCATCAACAACGTCGTCGACGTGACGAACTACATCCTGTTCCTGTTCGGCCAGCCTTTGCACGCCTTCGACCTGAATAAGCTCAAGGGCGCCGATGGCGTGGCCCATGTGGTGGTTCGCGCTGCCGAGGAAGGCGAGAAGCTGACCACGCTCGACGGCGAGGACCGCACGCTCACCTCCGACATGACCGTCATCGCCACGCCCGAGGCCGGTGCCGTCGCGCTTGCCGGCGTTATGGGCGGACTGGATACCGAGGTCACTGAGGAAACGACAGATATCCTGCTGGAGACGGCCACCTTCGAGGCCGGCCGCACCTCGCGCACCTCGCGCAACTTGAATCTCATTTCCGAAAGCTCTATGCGCTATGAGCGCGGTGTGGACGATCACGGCATCGACGTCCGTTCGGCGGCTGCTGCGGCGCTCATCGTCGAGGTTGCCGGCGGCCAGGTTTCCGGCGGTATCGGCGCAGGCGCGGGCATCATTGATGTTTGGCCTGCTCCCTCGCCGGAAAACAAGCTGAAATTCCGCATCGAGCGCTTCCAGGGGATGATGGGCGACGCCATCCCGCGTGAGTTCATCGTCGACGTGCTTAAGCGCCTGGGCTGCGCGGTCGCCGACTCCGACGAGTCCGCCGTTCTCGACGTGACGGCGCCGACGTATCGCCCCGATCTGCCGCGCGAGATCGACCTGTACGAGGAAGTGCTGCGCCTGTACGGCATGGACCGCATTCCGGCCACGCTGCCCGGCGGCCGCGGGCGCTTCGGCACGCGCACGCACCTGGCGCACGTCATCGATACCATCAACCGCACGATGACGGCCTCGGGCCTGAACGAAACCATGACGTACTCGTTCGCGGACCCGACCGAGCTTGAGCGCCTGCGCATGTCCACCGACGGCTTGGGCCAGCCGGTCGAGCTGATCAACCCCATGAACGCCGACCAGTCCGTCATGCGTCAGAGCATCATTCCCGGGCTTTTGCGTTCCGTTGCGCACAATCAGGCGCGCGGCGTGAAGAACATCCAGCTTTACGAACAGGGCATGGTCTTCTTCGCGCACGAGGGCAAGAAGCAGCCCAAGGAACGCCGCCGCCTGGCTGGCGTTTTGGCGGGCGGCATGACCGATGCGGGTTGGAACAGCAAGCCTGAGCCGTTCGACTTCTTCGACGGCAAGGGCGTGGTGGAGAACTTGTTGCGCGAGCTGGCCACGCCGAAGGTGCGTTTCAAGGCGCTTTCCGCCGACGATGCCCCGCATTTGCAGCCGGGACGTGCGGCCGAGGTCCTCTCCGGCGGCACGACGCTCGGCTGGGTGGGCGAGCTGCATCCGCTGGCCGTTGCCGCTTACGACGCCGAGGCCCCCGTCGTCGCCTTCGAGCTGGACGTGGAGGCGCTTGAGAAGACCTCGCGCCCGGCGCGCGATTACGTCGATGTGCCGCAGTTCCCGGCGGTTTCCATCGACCAGGCCTTCGTGGTGGGCGAGGACGTCACCCACGAGCGCCTGGTGCAGTGCATGACGTCGGCGGGCGGCAAGCTGCTCGAGAGCGTGCGCCTGTTCGACGTGTACCGCGACAAGCTGCGCATCGGCGCCGGCAAGAAGTCGATGGCCTATGCGCTCACGTACCGCGCGGCCGACCGCACGCTCACGAGCGAAGAGGTCGACAAGGCCCATGCGAAGCTCGTGAAAAAGGTCTGCGGCGCCACCGGTGCCGAGGTTCGCGGGTAGCCTTGCCTGCTGCGCTTAAGGTTATTTCCGCACTTCAGTAAAACGAGAAAGCCGCCGGCTAGTGTGCTGGCGGCTTTCTCGTAGGGGTGCGAATTCATGTACTTAACCATGGCTAACAGCGGTACAATGGCTGCAAAATGAAAGGACATGCGTATGTACGACGATCTGATAAGTCCTGGCCGCAACGATGAATGCTGGTGCGGCAGCGGGCGGAAATACAAGAAGTGCCACCTTGCGAGCGACGAGCGCTTGCAGGAGCTTTACGAGCAGGGATTCGAGGTTCCTCAGCGCAGCTTGCTGAAGACGGCGGAGGACATCGAGGGAATCAAGAAAAGCGCCGCCATCAACATCGGCGTGCTCGACTACGTGGCCGAGCATATCGGCCCCGGCGTTTCCACCGAGGAAATCGACAAGTGGATTTACGACTATACGGTTGCCCATGGCGGCATTCCCGCCGACTTGAACTATGAGGGCTATCCGAAAAGCGTGTGCACTTCCATCAACGAGGTGGTATGCCACGGCATTCCCTCGTCCGACGACGTGTTGCGTGACGGGGATATCGTCAACGTCGACTGCTCCACCATTTTGGACGGGTACTTCTCGGATTCCTCCCGCATGTTCTGCATCGGCAACGTTTCCGACGAGAAGCGTCGCTTAGTCGAGGAGACGAAGAAGGCGCTTGAGGCCGGTCTTGCCGCGGTAAAGCCGTGGGGCTTGTTGGGCGATGTGGGCGCCGCAGTGCGCGATTACGCTCATGATCAGGGCTATTCCGTGGTGCGTGAATTCGGAGGACATGGCATTGGCCTGGAATTTCACGAGGATCCGTTCGTGAGCCATGTCTCCGATCCCGGTACCGGCATGGTGCTCGCGCCCGGTAGCTGCTTCACCATCGAGCCCATGATCAACATGGGCGCCTGTGACATCGACATGACCGACCCCAACGGCTGGACGGTCCGCACCGCCGACCGCATGCCTTCCGCGCAGTGGGAGGTTCAGCTTGTGGTGACCGAAACCGGTTACGAACTGCTTAGCTGGTAGGGTGTCGCTCCTGGCAGGAGGCTGTTTTCGGCTTCCTGCCATTTTTCTTGCTTTTAAATCGAACAAACGTACGATTTATATGCTATACTCAAACCTGTAAAGAACAGAGCCAGTGCAGGCGCTCCCGCAATAGGGTTGCCCATAGTTGCGACGGTGTTCCTCGTCGTACGTACCACGCCTGCAAGATCCTCTCCCAATCATGGAACGCTCGAAGTGGGTGTATGCATATGCATGGGAATCGGTCTGCCCTCAACTGCAACACGTCGGAATCGCTGGTCGTAATCATGGCATTCCCCCTGTGCGACCTTGATCGCGCTCAAAGTGACGCCGGGGAGCTGCTTTCGTTGGAGTTAAGCCTAGACGAGGGTTCAAGTGCGATCGACGTGTATACCGAGGCCTTGCAGGAGGGATGTGTGCTGCCGCTTCGCTGTGCGTGCCTCATGGAGTGCCCCGACGCAATCGCGCTGATGCAGGAGGTGGGAGATGTCGTCTTCTAGCTTGCTATGGGATTGCGACACCATCGCTCGTAAGCAGGTCCCAACGGTTCAAGACGCTCTGATTTGTTGCGATGAGGGCACATTGCTTGCGGTAATAGAGCGGCTGTATGCCTCAGATATGCCGGGATGGTCGTGCGCAACGCCGCAGCAAAGGCTTGTCGCGCGCAAAAGGATGCGCTCGTCGCTTCGCACGATGAAAGAATGCCCCATTCATAGGAAAGAGGGAAAACAGCTGGGGGTATTTCCCGTCGAGCGTTTCGTCGTCGTGGCGCAGGGGCATTCATGCCTTATCGAGAGGCGTATACAGGCAATGCTCGTTTCGCTGGAAGGGCGGCAAGGCAATCCGGGCGGGGATAGTTTCGGGGAGTCCCTTTCGTGCCTTCAATGGAACCGGGCGCTTGCCAGCCGAATATGGCTTGAGGGCCCATGGGATTGCCAGGAACGCTACATGGTTCTCGCCAGCGTGTATTGGCAGTTGACGCATCGGGGGTTCGGGTGTGCTCGGTCGCAGCACCGAAAGCCCTCTGGTTCTCTCTTGGCCACTTCTGGGAAGGCTGATTGCCGCGATACTGCGGCATCCGTGTCGGAGGAGGTGTCTCAGCGGGCCGCGGCGATGGGGCTTTTGGTGGCCGACGCTCTAGAGGAAACGTATCGGCAGCGCATGATTGAGCGCGTCGAGACGCTTAATGTTGCTGCTGAGGCTGATCTCGACGTCAGGGTTTGCCGCTTTCGGGATCGATTGCAGGTTGCCTAGCAAGCTGCGGTATGCGCTTGTCATCTACGAAAAAGGGGCCGCCCTTGTGGGCGACCCCGGGTTCTTGCACCTTGAAAACTCGATACAGATGCCTAGTCGGCAATCTCTACGAGCGTAATCTCGAAGTTCAGGTCCTTGCCGGCAAGTTCATGGTTCATATCGAAGGTGACGATGCCCTCTTCGATGGACTTCACGAACACGGGGAAAGGCTGGCCGCCCGGGCCCTGCATGTAAACGGTTTGGCCGACGGGCAGCTGGTCGGCATTGGGAATCTGGTCGGCGGGAATGCGTTGGACCAGCTCCTCGTTGCGCTCCCCGTATGCGTCGGCGGCGGGAATGTGCACGCTCTTCGTTTCTCCCTGCTCCATCGTTTCCACGGCAGCATCGAAGCCGGGGATCATTTGGCCGGCCATGCAGGTGAACTCGAGCGGCTCGCCTCGGTCGAGGGAGGAGTCGAACTTCGTGCCGTCGTCGAGGGTGCCCGTGTAGTGAACCTTGACTTTCTTGCCTTTATTGCTCATGTGTAACTCCAATCATGTAGAACTGCGTGGTGCAAAGTCTACCCGACATCGCCTCTGTCGCGCACGAAAAAGGACGGAAGCGCATGCGACGGTGACGAGCCGTTACTTACGCAGGCTGTTTTGCTCGGCTAAGTCCGCTAGCGTGACGCGCTCGTGTACAAGGTTGGCAAGGGGGGTGAGGAGCGCGACGTCGTCGGGCGAAAGCGCCTCTATTGCCGTGGATACCACGTCGTCGCACAGCAGGCTGGCCTTGCTCCCGTACACGACGGCGTCGTAGCCGTGCTGCATGAGCTCGTCCTTCGCGGCCTCAAAAGATCTTTCGTCCACGTTGCAAAAGAGACTTTCGAGTCTTTGCAAACTGGCTTCGTTGTAGAACAGCCCCTTGATAAGGGCGGCGTAGGCAATCACGTAGGGGACGGGCATGGCGTCTGCGGGCCTAATCTCCAAATACGTCTTCAGCCGCACGTCGGGGAACTGCATGGAAACGGCATGCTCGACATCGTGCTGCGTCATGGTGCTGCGTGCATACAGTTCACCAAAGGATTTCTCGCTGTAGGACCAGGCGCCGGGGCCGTTTGGCACGACGATGGCCGGTGTGTCCAAGACGAATGCGGCGTAATCTTTCAGCGAGAAGCTCTCGTCAAACACGCCGGGGACGAGTCCGCAGCGGTCGCTGTCGACGTGTCGCCAGATGTCGGTGCGAATAAGCTTGTGGTCTCTGGGAACTCCTTCGAAAATGGGGGAGTTGTCGCATATGAGGCTGAGAAGGGGAACGAGTGCGTAGGCAATCCTCATCTTGCGCAGGCAGTCGTGTTCGCTTGTGTAGTCGATCGATATCTGCGTTGAGGCGCTGCCCCTCATCATGCAAGGCCCGTAGATATCCTTCTTGCTGAGGTATTCATTCATGTATTCGTAGCGCTGCTTGGGAATTAGCTCAAGCGTTCGCGCCGCGGCGGTGGGGTGGTACCCGTAGGAGACGAGGTGCTTGCCGTGCGGGGAAAACACCTCGGACACCTTCTTTTGGAACCTCTCGAAGGTTTTATAGGCTGCGGAAAGGTCGTCGTAGGGCCCGGCGGAAAGCTCGATTTGCGCCGCAGGCTCGATGGTCACCGCCTCTCCCGGACGGGCTACGCCAAGCAGGTCCCCGTCGTCGTCGGTCGTCTTGTTGGGGTAGTCGGCCGACAGCGTGTCCAAAAGCCAGGCAACTCCTCTCTCCTCGCTATAGGAGACGGGTGTTCCATCTTCCTGGACGATGATGTGCTCGAGTTCGATGCCGAGTTTCCCCTGGCATCCCTCGGGCTTGATGCCGCTTTTGAAAAACGCCACGAGGGCATCGATATTCGATTCTCGAGCGGGTTGGTTGCTGGCGCCATCGGTGCAGGTAGCAGTGCTTTCACTGGCTGTAGTATTCATGAAACAAGCTCCTCGGCCGGTAATATCGCTGCAATCATACGACACTTTGGATACAATAGCCTTCTGTTTAACGGTCTTTGTGCGCAATCTGCAATCATGCGCCAGGCTGTTCGATTTGAGAATGAAGACGAGGTCCCAAGCTTGGACGTGCATATCACAAAGAGAACGGCCCTGCTGCTGCTGCTCGATATCGTGGCAACGTATGTGTCGTATTGGCTCGCTTCCGTTCTGACGAACGTGAAGGGCGAGGTATTCGTTAATAACGAAATTTATTTCATCCTCGGTATTCTCGCATTCATCAATGTGTTGATGCTCGCGGCTTTTCGACTCTACAACAACCTTTGGGAGTATGCGAGCGTCGACGAGGTCATCCAAATCGTGCTGGCCACGGTTCTTGGAACCCTCGGCGGAGCAGTGTTCCTTTGGATTATTGGAACGAGGCTTCCCATCAGGGTTTTTGCCGTATCGTGCTTCCTAAACATCTTCTTTATGGGCGGTATGCGCTTCGCCTTTCGCATCATGAGGCAAAAGGGCAGGGCGTTCGCCTCGAAGCAGCGTATGGGCGATCGTCCGCGAACGCTGGTAGTTGGAGCCGGCGAGACGGGTTCCCTCGCCATCGGACGCATGGCGTCGAAGGATCCCCTGATGCCGGGCATCCCCATTGTCGCAACCGACGACGACCCGGCTAAGCGCGGGCAGCGAATCCATGGCGTGAAGGTGTGCGGGGCGACCGACGACATCGCCGAGCTGGTCGATCGTTACGACATCCAGCAAATTGTCGTGGCAATCCCGTCTTCAACGCCCGAGGAGCGCAAGCGTATTTACGGGGAGTGCACGAAAACCGATTGCCGCCTGCGGACGCTTCCCAACGTTCGCGCCTTGTCGCTTGACGAAATCGGCGATGTGAGCCTTCGCGACGTCGACGTTGCCGACCTGCTTGGCCGTGAGGAGATCGTCCTGAACACGCGTGCGGTCTCGGGCTACATTGCCGGGGAAACGGTTCTGGTGACGGGCGGCGGCGGGTCTATCGGCAGCGAGCTGTGTCGTCAGCTGTGCACAGTCGCTCCTGCGAGGATCGTCATTTTCGACATATATGAAAATGACGCCTATATGCTGCGCAACGAGTTGCTCTCCGAATATGACGATATCGACATCGTCATAGAGATCGGCAACGTGTGCGACCTCGACCGTATCAACGAGGTGTTCGCGAAGTATCGTCCGGGCGCGGTTTTCCATGCGGCCGCGCATAAGCATGTGCCCCTCATGGAGCATTGCCCGCGCGAAGCCGTGCATAACAACGTCTTCGGAACGCTCAACGCGGTGCGGGCGGCTGACGCGTACGGGGCAGCGCGTTTCATTTTCATCTCAACGGACAAGGCCGTGAATCCCACAAGCGTTATGGGCGCGACCAAACGTATGGGTGAAATGGTGGTGCAGTACTACGCACGTACCTCCAAAACCATCTTCTCCGCCGTCCGCTTCGGCAACGTGCTTGGGTCGAACGGAAGCGTCATACCGGTTTTCCAAAGACAGATTGCCGCCGGGGGGCCGGTTACGGTCACCCATCCGGACATCGAGCGTTTCTTCATGACCATCCCCGAGGCTTCCCGTTTGGTTATTCAGGCCGGCGGCATGGCCAGTGGTGGCGAGATCTTCATTCTCGACATGGGCGAGCCCGTCAAGATCGTTGATTTGGCCAAGGGTCTGATTCAGCTTCAGGGACTCACCCCCGACGTCGATATCAAGATTGCTTTCACCGGATTGCGCGAGGGCGAGAAGATGTACGAAGAGCTGCTGATGGACGAGGAAAGCACACTGCCGACCGACAATCAGTCCATCATGATCTCAACGGGGCAGGAAATCAGCTACGACCAGGTTGCGGCGAAACTCGACGAGCTCGAGCATGCGCTGCAGGCATCTGATGAAGAGGCTATACATTTACTCGAGCAGGCGGTGCCGACGTACCGCTATACGTCGAACGGGAGGGGCATCCTATGAGCATCAAATGCGGAATCGTTGGGGCTGCCGGGTTCGCCGGCATCGAGCTGGTTCGGGCTGTATTGAGGCATCCCGAGTTCGAGCTGGTGGCCGCAACGTCTAACGAGCTTGCCGGCACACCCATCGCGAGAGAGTACCCTGGATTCACGGGATCGACGGATCTGGCGTTTACCTCCCATGACAATCCCGCTCTTGAGGCATGCGACCTCGTTTTCCTCGCCGTGCCCCATACGGCTGCCTTGAAAACGGCTCCGAAATTGGTGCAGCGCGGCGCGGTGGTCGTCGACCTTTCCGCCGATTTTCGCCTAAAGGATCCAGCGGTATATGAGCGCTGGTACAAGGTTACGCATACGCAGGTTGACTTGCTGAAGCGTGCGGCGTTCGGCCTGCCCGAGCTTTTTCCGGAAGCCTTGCAGCAGGCTGTAAAAGAGAGAGCCTGCGGGCTGGGCGTCCTTGTCGCTTGCGCGGGATGCTATCCCACGGCAACCTCCTTGGCGGCGGCTCCAGCCGTTCGTTTTGGTTGGGCGGATGAGAACATGCCTGTCGTCGTCGACGCCGTTTCCGGCGTGACGGGCGCGGGCAAGAAGGCATCTGCCCGAACGCATTTCTGCTTTGCCGATGAAAACGTCGAAGCGTATGGCGTGGCGACGCATCGACATACGCCCGAGATTGAGCAGATCCTCGACCTGCCGGACCGGGTCGTGTTTACGCCGCATCTTGCTCCCCTGAATCGAGGTTTGCTCTCGACGGTCAACATCAAGCTTGCCGCCGACGCCCCGCGAGATGCGGGTCAAATCATCGAGCAGTATCGTTCCTTCTATAAGGGGCGGCCTTTCGTTCACGTCCTGGATGCGGGGGTTATGCCGAAAACCTCGTCGGTCGTCGGCACTAATTGCGCACACATCGGCCTTGCCGTGAATGAGCGCTGCGGCATGCTTATCGCCGTCGGGGCAATCGATAATTTGGGAAAAGGGGCTGCTGACCAAGCGGTTCAATGTGCGAACATCGTTTGGGGCTTGCCTGAAGATACCGGTCTTGATACGGTAGCGGTTCCAGTTTAAGGTCGAAATTCGCATCGGGGCATGCAGCTTCGAGAGGGAGTAGCGATGGATTCATGCGTATCTCCGTCGCCTGAAATGGGCGACGTCGAGCCTTTGCACAATGAAAGCACCTCTAGGCGTTATGCCCGCTTGCCCCTGATTCCGGGCGGCGGCGTGTGCTCGGCGCTCGGCTTTTCCGCGGCAGGGATTCATGCAGGGTTCCGCCCCGATCCTGAGCGCTTGGATTTCGCGCTTGTCGTTGCGGACGAGCCCGCATCCTGTGCGGCCGTGTTTACTCAAAACGTTTTCTGTTCTGCTCCGGTCATCGTTTCGCGGGAACACTTAGACGGCGTCTCTTACGGCGTCGCCCGTGCGGTCGCCATCAATTCCGGAATAGCGAATGCGGCGACGGGGCAGAAAGGTCTCGACACCGCAAGGCGCTCCGCATCCATCGTGGCGGAAACGGTGGGCTGCACGGAAGATGAGGTAATGCTCGCATCGACGGGCGTTATCGGTCAGCATCTTCAGATGGAGCCGTTCGAAAGCGGCGTTCCCGAGGCCTTTGCCCGTTTGTCCGCCGCGGGCGGCGCCGATGCGGCGCGCGCCATCATGACAACCGACACCCACCCAAAGGAGCGCGCGGTTTCCTTCAGTGGAGAGGGCATAGGATACGAAGGGTGCACGTTCACGGTCGGCGGCATGTGCAAGGGGTCGGGCATGATCATGCCGAACATGGCCACCATGATTGCCGTCATCACCACGGACGCCCCCATTACTCCCGACGTGTTGCATGAAGCGCTTCTCTCTGCGGTAAACGTGAGCTTCAACAAGGTTACGGTCGACTCCGATACCTCCACTAACGATACGTGCTTCTTGATGGCAAGCGGCGCTGCCGCACCTAAGGGCGCCCCCTTGATGCAGCCGGGTACTGCCGCATTCGAGGCGTTCGAGGAAGCGCTGCGCACCGTCTGCGTTTCCTTGGCGCGGGAAATGGCCACCGATGGCGAAGGCGCCACGCGCCTGGTCACCGTTAATGTTTCCGGTGCCGCATCGGCGGCGGACGCCGATGCGGCCGCGCGAACCGTGGCGAATTCCCCCCTGGTGAAAACGGCAATCTACGGACATGATGCCAATTGGGGGCGTATTGCCGGAGCGCTCGGCCGTTCGGGCGCGGCGTTTCGCCAGGAAGACGTCGCTATCGACATCATGGGCATCCCCGTGTGCCGAAACGGGCTGACCGTGCCCTTCGACGAGGACGAGGCTCTACGACGATTCGAGTCGCCCGAAGTGGTCGTGAACATCGACCTCGGCGCTGGCGACGAACTTGCAACCATTTGGACATGCGATTTCTCGCATGAGTACGTGACGATCAACGGAGACTACCGATCATGAAATACGCTAAAGACACGCGCCCCGAAGGCGCACCGACCGATTCCGCGGAAATCCTTGTCGAGGCGCTTCCCTGGATCAAAAACATCACGGGCAAGACCGTGGTCATCAAATATGGCGGTTCGGCTATGGTTGACGAGCAGCTGCGCGCCGACGTGATGAGCGATATCGTCCTCATGAAAATCGTCGGCGTCAACCCGGTTATCGTGCACGGTGGAGGAAAGGCCATTACCGAGGCCATGGCCCAGCGCGATCTCCCCGTCGAGTTCAAGGACGGGCAGCGCGTCACAACTCCCGAGGCCATGGATGTTGTCCGCACGGTTTTGATGGGCAAGGTCAACCAGGAACTCGTCGAGGCGCTTAATCGCCATGGGAATTTCGCGGTTGGCGTATCGGGGGCCGATGCCGGCGTAATCGTGGCCGAGCAAGCAAGTCCCGATCTCGGCCGTGTCGGTCGCATCACGCGCATCAATCGTCCCTTGCTCGACGATCTGGTCGCTGCGGACTACATTCCGGTGATCGCCTCGGTCGCACTCGGCGAGGATGGGGGCTTCTATAACGTAAACGCCGATATGGTTGCAGGTCATATTGCTGCGGCAATCGGTGCTCATAAGGCCGTCTTCCTTACCGATGTCGACGGCCTGTACGAGGATTTCGAGGACAAGGGATCGCTCATTTCGAACCTGACGGTCTTCGAGGCCCGCTACATGGTCGAGAACAACGTGGTATCCACCGGCATGATCCCGAAGCTCAAATCGTGCATCCATGCGCTCGAAGCAGGTGTGCAGCGAGCTCATATCATCAACGGCACGACGCCCCATGCGCTGCTTCTCGAGCTTTTGACCAGTACAGGCGTTGGAACCACCATGCATTCGACCGAAGAGGCGTATCGCTTCGACAACCATCCGCTCGGCAAGTTCGCCTCGAAACTTCTTGAGAACAGGCAAGAGGCCGAGCATTCCGCCTAAGAGGCCAGGCGGGCAATCGGTAATTCCGGATTTATCCAAAACAGCAAAGGAACGCTGATCATATGTCATTGCAGGAACAGCAGGAACTAGAATCCAAATACGTGATGCACACTTTCGGCCGCAAGCCAGTGGAACTCGTTTCCGGCCATGGGATGACCGTGGCGGATGCGCAGGGTCGGGAATATCTCGACTTCATTGCGGGAATTGGCGTGTGTGGGCTTGGACATTGCCATCCGGCCGTCGTTTCCGCCTTGCAGCAGCAAGCCGAAAAGCTAATCCATGTCAGCAACTACTATTACATCGAGGGCCGTGGGGAGCTTGCGCAGCAGCTTTCAAGTTTGCTCAACTCGTTCCAAGGCGACTCCGCCCAGCCTTGGCAGACGTTTTTCGCCAACTCCGGTGCCGAGGCGAACGAATGCGCCATCAAGCTTGCCCGGCTGTATGCGCGCAAGCATGCAGGGGACGCCGCTCGCGCGGCCGGAGCTACGGAGTCTGAGGTAAAGGCCGCCGTCGAAGGCGCCCCTCGAACCGTAGTCGTTCTTGACCGCAGCTTTCATGGTCGTACGCTGGCAACGCTTGCCGCGACGGCTCAGCCCGCCAAGCAAGAGGCGTTTCAGCCTTTGCCCGGGGGCTTCACCAGCACGCCTATCAATGATATTGCGGCACTTGAGAACCTGTTCGAGCAGCGCGGTGGGGAAATCTGCGCGGTCATGCTTGAGTGCGTCCAGGGTGAAAGCGGGGTGCATCCCTGCACGCGGGAGTTCCTCCAGGCTGTGCGCAGCCTGACCGAAAAACAGGGTGCCGTCATGATCTGCGACGAGGTCCAGACCGGCATTTACCGCTGCGGAACACCGTTCTCTTTCCAGCGTTTCGGTATCATCCCCGATATCGTCTCCATGGCGAAGGGCATCGCCTCGGGCATGCCGATGGGGGCCTGTGCCGCTACGCAGCAGGTTGCCGAGGCGTTTTTGCCGGGCGATCATGGTTCGACGTTCGGGGGCAGCTGTTTGGCCATCGCTGCCGCGCGCGCAACGCTCGCGGAATACGAAAACGGCTATTCCGCGCAAATCGATCGTGTGGGAGCTTATATGCGCGAAGCGCTTGCCAAGCTGCCCAAGGCCGTGGAAGTTCGCGGCATCGGCTTGATGAATGCCGTTGAATTGGAGGACGACGTTGACGCGCCCGGGCTCGTCTCCCGCGCGCTTGACGAGGGCCTGCTTTTGAATGCCACCGGCGCTCACACGCTGCGCTTCCTCCCGCCGCTCATCTGCCAGGAGTCGGACGTCGACGCCATGGCCGAACGCCTGGCAAATCTTATCGCCAACGCTTAGCGGTATCTGCCGGCGCGCGGGTCGGGGCTAGTCCTCTGCCCGCGCGCCGCTTCGTTCTGCCTGCGTGGGCCCTTCGGCGTCTTTGCCGAACGCCCGGGGGCTCGCCCAGGCCACCTGCCGACCGCTCTTTCGGTTGTTCGCGGCCGTCTTGCCAGCCGTTCGGTTGCGTACTCGACACGGTTTTTTCCAATCTTGATACGAATTTGGCAATGTTGCGGTATTATCCACTGCATATTCTTGTTCGCTTGATTCGGTTTTCCGCATATCGATACAAGAATGTTGGAAACGCTACCGTATAAGGCGCCCATGGCGGGCAGAGGGTTCGAAAGCATGAGGAAACGGCAACAGAGGCACGACGTCATTCGCGACATCATTCGCGAGCGCAACGTCAAGACCCAAAGAGATCTTGCGGCCCAGCTGCAAGACGCCGGTTACGAATGCACACAGGCGACCATCTCTCGCGACATCATGGATATGGGGCTCGTTAAATCCCGCGAGGGTTATTACGTGCTGCCCGAGGAAATGCGTCTGCAGCGTATGGTTTCCGAATTGGTCGAAGAGGTGCACGTGGCAGGCAACATGGTGGTTGTGAAAACGTTCTCCGGCGGTGCCGCAGGCGTTTCCGCCGCTTTGGACAAAGCTGCCCTACGTGGAGCGCTCGGCACGGTTGCCGGCGACAACACCATCATGATCGCGGCTGAAAGCCCCGAGGCGGCGATCGAGGTCGAACGAGCTATCGACCGTCTGCGACGACGATAATCGTCGAAGTTCCGTAGCGGGGCGGCATATTCCCGCATATTCACGTTTTGTTACAAGCTGTTACGGTGTCGTTTTACGGCTGGTGGTTGCCGTAGACTGTCGCGAAGCTGCATCCAAGGGCGTTCTGTCGGTACTTCGGGGCATTTTCGCAAAATAGCATCGTCAAGCCAGACATTTCGGGGCATGTCCGACGGTACGGAACGTGAAACACCTTGTTGCATGCAGGCATAGAACTTGAAAGGATAGAACACCAATGGCCGAGCAGAAAGAAAAGGTAATCCTGGCGTATTCCGGAGGTCTCGACACCTCATGCTGCGTGAAGTGGCTGCAGGACGAGAAGAATCTCGACGTCATCGCGGTGGTCGGCGATGTGGGGCAGGAGCACGACGGTCTCGAGAAGATCAAGGAGAAGGCGTTGCGCGTCGGCGCCCTGGACTGTCTCGTCGTCGATATGCGCCAGATGTTCTCCCAGGAGTACCTGACGAAAGCCCTCGCCGCGAATGCCGCGTACGAGAACAAGTACCCGCTCGTTTCCGCCCTGTCTCGCCCTCTGATTTCCAAGCATCTTGTCGATGCCGCCCATAAGTATGGCGCGAAGTACGTGGCACATGGTTGTACGGGCAAGGGCAATGACCAGGTTCGTTTTGAGTCGAGCATCACCATGCTCGATCCCTCGTTGGAAATCCTCGCGCCGGTGCGCGAGTGGGACCTGCTCACGCGTCCCGATGAAATCGCCTGGGCCAAGGAGCACGGCGTCGAGGTTGGGGCGACGGTGGATTCCCCCTATTCGATCGACGACAACCTGTGGGGTCGCGCCATCGAATGCGGCGTGCTCGAAGATCCTTGGGCGGAGCCCCCTTCGGACGTGTTCACTATGACGGTCGACCCCGAAAAGGCGCCCGATACCCCCGAATACGTCGAGCTGACTTTCGCGCGCGGCGTTCCCTACATGATCAACGGTAGCCAGAAGAGCTTCCTGGGCATCATCGAGGATTTGAACAAGATCGCCGGCGCCCATGGGTACGGCCGCATCGACATGGTCGAAAACCGCCTGGTGGGCGTGAAGAGCCGCGAGTGCTACGAGGCCCCTGCCGCGATGGCGCTGGTTCAGGCCCACAAGGCCCTGGAGGATTTGGTGCTCGAGCGCGAGGTGCTGCATTACAAGCTCAACCTCGAGCAGACGTGGGCAACGTGCGTCTACAACGGCCAGTGGTTCTCGCCGCTCAAAGAGGCGCTCGATGCGTTCATGGCCTCTACGCAGCGCTGCCTCTACGGCACGGTTCGCTTGAAGTTCTACAAGGGCTCCTGCACGGTCGTGGGCCGTAAGAGCGCCTATTCGCTCTATGACCACGCGTTGGCAACTTACGACAAGGGCGACGCCTTCGATCGCAGCGCGGCCGAGGGCTTCATCCAAATTCAGACGCTGTCCTGCCGCACGTGGGCGGTCAACCGTCGTCGCGAGGGCGCTCCGGCCGAGCTGTTCGATGCGCAGAACCAGCAGGGCCCGCTCAAGCGCGGCCGCTACGAGGAAGTGACGCCGCTGTGGCGTCAGGCCGATCAGCAGGCGAATAAGGAAACGGAGTAGCGTCATGGCGTTGTGGTCCGGTCGCTTCACGGAAAATGTGAGCGAATTCACGCAGCGCTTCGGCGCATCGCTTCCCGTCGATAAGGCCCTGTACGCTCAGGATGTCGCAGGGTCGAAGGCCCATGCGCATATGCTGGCGAAGGTGGGCGTCATATCAGACGAGGATGCGACGGCCATCGTCGAGGGGCTCGATCGCGTGAAATCCCGCATAGATGAAGGGGATTTCACGTTCGATATCAACGACGAGGACATTCACATGTCGATCGAGCGCGCGCTCACGGCCGACATCGGCGACGCTGGGGCCCGCCTGCATACAGGCCGCAGCCGCAATGACCAGGTGGCTACCGATACGCGCCTGTTCGCCAAGAAGCGTGCAGGCGATCTGATGCGCGCCAACGTCGCCTTGCGTCATGCGCTCATTAAGCAGGCGGAAGAGAATTTCGACGTCATCCTGCCGGGCTACACGCATCTGCAGCATGCCCAGCCGGTCCTCTTCTCGCACCACATGCTCGCCTATGTATGGATGCTCTCTCGAGATTTCGACCGCCTGGCTGCGGCCCGCAAGGCGGCCGACGCCTGCCCGCTTGGTGCGGCTGCATTGGCTGGCACAACGTATCCCCTGGATAGGCAGATGACCGCAAGTGAATTGGGTTTTTCAAGCGTTATCCCCAATTCGCTCGATGCGGTTTCCGACCGCGACTTCCTGCTCGATCTCGACTATGCGTGCGCCGTGTCGTGCATGCATCTTTCGCGCCTGTGCGAGGAGCTGGTGCTCTGGTCGACGTCCGAGTTCGGCTTCGTTGAGCTTTCCGACGCCTTCTCCACGGGATCGTCAATCATGCCGCAGAAGAAGAACCCCGATTTCGCGGAGCTGATCCGAGGGAAGACGGGGCGCGTTGTGGGCGATCTCGTCGGTTTGCTCGTGACCATGAAGGCCTTGCCCTTGGCTTATAACAAGGACTTGCAGGAAGACAAGGAAGGCGCCATCGACGCCGCGAAAACGCTTGAGGATTGCCTGCAGTGCGCCGCCGGCATGGTCGAGACCATGCAGATCAAGGCCGACAACATGATGGCCCAGGCGAAGCGGGGCCATCTGGCGGCAACCGATGTTGCCGACTACCTCGCGAAGCGTGGCATGCCGTTCCGCCGGGCGCACGAGGTCGTGGGTCATCTCGTTCTGCTTTGCGAGCAGCGCGGCTGCAACCTAAACGACTTGTCCATCGAGGATTTCAAGGCGGAAAGCGAGCTCTTCGAGGACGACATCGTCGAAGAGCTCGACATTCCCGCCATTGTGGCGGCCCGCACGACCGAGGGCGGCACGGGCAACGCCGCCGTTCGCGAGCAGCTTACGCTGGTGAAAGATCGCCTGTCTCAAGACGAGGCGGCAATCTAGAGAGCTATCGCGATCCTTTGGGAAGGGGAGAGCCATCTCGCCCCGCCTGCAGCAGTTTGCTGCAGGCGGGGCGCTCTTGTCTTCTTCATT
Source organism: Butyrivibrio sp. CAG:318 (assembly GCA_963627055.1). Classification (GTDB taxonomy): domain Bacteria; phylum Actinomycetota; class Coriobacteriia; order Coriobacteriales; family Eggerthellaceae; genus Senegalimassilia. The sequence continues at coordinate 84,253 of CAVGAF010000001.1, forward strand.
TTTTTCCTACGAACTTATGTGCTTTGAAGGCCGTATGAGCCCCGATGGTACAATTACCCAAGTTTACGGAGGTGGTTCGTGGCTTCACGTTCGATCAAAAACAGGCCGAGCACCAAGAAGAAGCATCCTTTCTACGGCCTGCTCGTTTTTTTCACCGCCTGCATCGCACTTTGCATTGCGGGCTATTTCGGCATATCCGCGCTGGTCGGCGAATGGATCGGGGACGTACGGGATTACGACGTCACCAGCGTTTCCGAGCTGAATTCGTCCATGCCTACAACCGTATATGCGTCGGATGAGACGACGCAGCTCGCCCGTTTTCAAATCGAGAACAGAGACCCGGTCGAACTCAACCAAATCAGTCCCTACGTATTACAGGGCACGGTTGCGACTGAGGACGAGCGCTATTACGAGCATGGCGGTTTCGACATCGTCGGTATCGCCCGCGCGGCGGTGGTTACCCTGACCGGGTCCGGCAGGGAGGGTGCGTCGACCATCACGCAGCAGTTCATCCGCAACACCGTCCTGGCGGACGAGATGAACGACATCTCCTTGAAGCGCAAGGTGCGCGAGATGTATTTGTCGGTGAAGCTCGAGGAGGCCTACTCCAAGGACGAGATTCTTCTCATGTACCTGAACACCGTCAATTACGGTAACGGTGCCTATGGTATTCAGGCTGCGTCGCAGCGCTATTTTTCGAAGAACGCTTCCGATCTGACGCTTGCGGAAGCCGCAACGCTCATCGGCATACCTCAGTCGCCAACCTATAACAACCCCATCGACTATCCCGACAATTGCTATGCACGCCGCAATCTGGTGCTCGACCGCATGCTTAAAAACGGATATATAACCAATGCCGAGCACGATGCGGCGCAGGCCGAGGAGCTTGTGCTGAATCCCTCGGTTCCCACTACCGACGGCATTGAGAAGTACCCGTATTTCACCAGTTACGTGAAGAATCAGCTTTCCGAAAAGTATTCGCAGCTGGATATCTTCAAAGGCGGGCTCACCGTCATTACCTCGCTCGACGTGAGCACGCAGGAGGCTGCGGAAGAGGCCGTGCGGACCAAAGAGGAGTCCTTGTCGGACGCCATCAGCGGGTCGCTTGTGGCAATCGATCCCTCAAACGGCTTTATTCGCGCGCTTGTCGGCGGCAAGGACTGGGAGACGCAGAAAACCAACCTTGCGACGGGCGAGGGCACCAACGGTGGCCGGCCGTGCGGTTCTGCGTTTAAGACCTTTACACTCGTCACGGCGCTTGAAGAGGGAATCGACCCGCAGACCACCGTCGACTGCTCTTCCCCTTCGGTCATTCCCGACACTGGCTACACCAGCTCGAACGCGCTGCAAAACATCGACAACATCAACTACGGCACGCGCAGCATCGCGCGGGCATTCGCCGTTTCGGCGAATACGGGTTTCGTTCGTCTGCAGATGGCAATGGGCACGCAGAAAGTTATCGACACCGCGGAGAAGATGGGTATCACCTCTACCCTCGGTGCGAATCCGTCGCTTACTCTCGGACAGTCGAACGTCACCATGCTCGACATGTCGACGGCCTATGCCGTCATCGCCAATGGGGGCAAGAAGTACGACCCGCAGCCCATCATGAAGATCTACGACAAGGACGGCAACCTTATCGTCGACAACACGAGCCCTGAAGGAACCCAAGTGATCTCCGCAGAGGTGGCGCATGCCGCTGTCGAGGTCATGAAGGGCGTCGTGAACACTTCCGAGGGCACGGGCCAGGAGGCGAAGCTGTCCAATGGGCAGGAAGTTGCTGCAAAGACCGGTACGTCGAGCGAGTATCACGACATCACGTTCTGTGGCATAACCCCGCAGCTTTCGGTAGCTATCTGGTTTGGCGACCCATCTAACGTGGAAACGCTCCCGACGCATCTTGGGGCGGCGGATGTATTCGCCAACTTCATGAACGTGGTTTTGAAGGGCCAGGAGACGAAGAAGTTCCCCGAGGCGTCTAACCCGACATATAAGGCATTCCAGAACTCCGTCTATCATGTGTACGCCGCCGGCACCTCGTCGAGCTCCTCTAGCTCGACGGGCACCTCTTCGACGTCCGGAACCACGACGAATTCCGGAACCTCCTCGACCTATGGAAACGGCACGGCCACGGGTACTACCGGCACGAGTTCCAGCACTGGGGCGACCGGCACCGGCACTACAAACGGGACAACCGGAACCGGATCGGGGACGGGAACCGCTTCGTCGGCAGATGGGACCGCGACGGGAACGGGAGGTACGGGCACCACTTCCGGCACGGGATCCAACGCCTCGACTGGTACTGGCTCGACTACGGGCCAAACGTCGGGATAGCGTCAACGCGAAGGCATGAACAGGACCTCCTCGCATCTATCGGATAAGGACAACGTAATGAATCGAAACATGGTTAGTAAACTGGCGGCTATCGCATGCGCCTCTGTTCTGGGGGCGGCGGCGCTTGGCGGGTGCGCACAACAGCAAAGCACGCAGGCGTCTCAGGAGATTTCCGACAACCGTGCCTATATGACGCAGGTTAATCAAACGATGGATGACTTGAAAACGCGCATGGATTCCTTTACCGATGCCGTCTCCCGCAAAGACGTCGTGTCGATGCGCACGCAAGCGGACAACGCGTTCAAGGTGCTTGATTCGCTGCGCACGCAAGACGCGCCCGATGCGTTGAGGTCGATCAAGGCAGACTATGTTGAGGGTTGCGACAATCTTCAGGCTGCGCTTAACGGCTACATCGCCCTGTATACGGAAATCGATGCGGCGACCGAGGCTCAGCCGTTTGACTGGTCCACCTACGATCAGCGCCTTTCCGATATCAAATCCGCCTACGATCAAGGTATCGCGAAGCTTCAGGAAGGCGATAAGACCGCCGCGGACATGAACAGCAACTAAAACGAAGCATAAGGGCGAAATCGAAGCCTTCAATAAGCGAAACGAAAGGGGCGGGAATCTCTCGCCCCTTTCGTTTCGCTCCTGCTCCCTCGTGTAGCGTGCTTTCGCTGGCCCTAGTTGGTTTTCGGGCCCGTCGACAACACGACGACGATCGATCCGTCGCTTGCGATGTATTGCCGAATGACGCTGTCCTTGGCGACCGTCGACGAATACTCGGTCACTGAAGAGGCCTTCCAGTCCTTTAGCAAGGTCTTCGCTTCGGAAAGTGTTTTCCCGGTTACGTCGGGAGGAGTCGTTGTGCTCGAGGAGTTCGCAAGCGTCGTCCCCGAGGTGATCGAGATGGGGCTTTGGCTGCTACTTGTGGTGCTCTCCTCAGCGCCGAGCGCGGCCTTTTGCTTGTCGTTGAATTCGTTCGTGTAGCTCGGAGCTTTGGTTTCCGGGAACTGCTTCACCTCTTTGCCGGAGGTCGCGCGGTCCATGAAGTCTTTCCAGAGGGCATTGCAGTTCAGGTTGTGGTCCGTTGAAATGCTCCCCGCGGGGTTTCCAATCCAGGTAGCTACGGAAAGCGACGGCGTGTAGCCCACAAGCCAGTGGTCGGCGAAGTCGGTCGAGGTCCCCGTTTTGCCCGCAACCGGCTGCCCATTCGTCAGTTTCGCCGTCTGCGCCGTTCCGTCAGAGGCCTCGAAAACCTGCTTGAGCACCGAGGTCGTCGCCCCTGACACCTCTTCGCTCAACACGCGCTGCCCCTGCTCATCGGCCTCATAGATGACGTTGCCGTCCTTATCTTCGATCTTCGTCACCACAACGGGGCTGTGCTTCACGCCGCCTGCGGCAAGCGTCGCGTAAGCGCTTGCCATATCTAGCGGAGTGGTGCTTGCAACGCCGAGCGTGGAGGTGTACACCGTGGTCATGTTGGATGTGACGCCAAGGCGGCGCGCCATCTCGGTGGTGGATGCCTGCCCGATCGCCTCGGAAAGGCGAAGGTATCCCGTGTTGGCCGACACGGCGGTTGCGCTTTGAATGGTGCGGATACCGTAATCGATGTTGTCGAAATTCTCGAACGACTGCTCCTTGCCGTCGATTTCCTTCGTCATAGGGGAGGTGCAATCGATGCGCGTTTGCGGGTCGATGCCCTTTTCGATAGCTGCGGCAAGGGTGAAGGCCTTGAACGTCGAGCCGGCCTGCCTTCCCGATCCGCCGGTGCCGGTGGCAAGGTTCACCTGGTTCTGTCGATAGTCGCTGCCGCCAACCATGGCTTTTACTTCGCCGGACGCGGGATCAATAGCCACCAGGGAGCAGTCGAGGTCGCTGCTCATGCGTGCCCTTTGCGCGCCGCAGGCGCTCTCCGCCGCGTCCTGCATCGTCGTATCGAGCGTTGTGTAGATGGTCAGCCCGCCCTCGAAAAGGCTTGCATAGTTGCAACCGTAGGGGTTGTTCGTCTCCATCAGCTGATTGCGCACGTAGCTGGTGAAATAGGGGTATGCGTAGATGCCGTCTTCCGGGGCATCGGGTGCAGGGTTGAGGCCAAGCGGCTCCCGTTTGGCCGCATCGTGCTCTTCCTGTGTGATATCGCCTGCGGAAAGCATGCGGTCGAGAACGAGATTCCGTCTTGTCAGGCAAGATTCCGGATACGTTTTCGGGTTCAGGAAAGTAGGGGATTGGGGAATGCCGGCGATGGTCGCCGCCTGCGCCAGCGTCAAATCCGCCGCGCTTACCTGGAAGTAGTTTTGGGCCGCCGCCTCGACGCCGTAACAGCCGTCGCCGTAGTTGACGGTATTCAAGTACATGAGGAGAATCTCGTCTTTGCTGTAGCGCTTTTCCAAATCGAGCGCCAACTGGGCCTCGCGGACCTTGCGTCGCGCCGATATCTCGTTCGCTTCCTGGGTAAGCATCGTGTTGCGGACCAGCTGCTGCGTGATCGTGGAAGCGCCTTCCAAGTCGCCGCCAGCCAGGTTGTTTACGAAGGCGCGGGCAATGCCTGCAAGGTCTACGCCCGGATGCTCGTTGAAGCGAACGTCCTCGGTGTCGATCGTCGCTTTCTTCACCAGCTCCGAAACATCCTGGCTCTCGACCGGGTCGCGCTTTTCAAGCTGGAATTCGGCCAACACCGTCGCACCGTCGGCGGCATACATAACGGATTCCTGTGCGTGCGTGGCGAAATCGGTGTCCTCGATACTGGGCAGGTCTTCCGTCCAGGAATCCATGACGCGCAGCGCGCCTTGGACGCCCCAGTAGCCGACGAACACAAGGCTGATGAGCGCAATAAAAGCAACCCACGCAACTGCGTGGGTGCGCATTTCCCGCTGTTTTCTCCTGTTCTTCATCGCTGCGATTATACTACCAACACCTATTTATACGATTGCGCGCGCGTAAGGCTTCCATAGGTTTTAAATGCCGGTAGGGGAGGTGCTTCGTGCTTGGGGGTGTTTCCACAATGCTCATGCAGAATGTTGAGCTGCTCGCTCCGGCGGGCGGCGTCGCCGCGTTTCACGCCGCCATTCTCGGCGGTGCCGATGCGGTGTATCTAGGCCTGCAGTCATTCAATGCCCGCCGCGGCGCGGACAACTTCACGCTGGAAACCTTCGGTCAGGCGTGTGATTTCGCGCATCTGCGCGGGGTGAGCGTATACGTGACGCTCAACACGGCAATTCTTCCGGAAGAGGTGGACGAGGCGATGGAGACGGCGCGCCAGGCGTATCGCGCGGGTGCCGACGCGTTTATCGTGCAGGACATCGGCATCGCCTCCGAGCTCACCCGCACGCTCCCGCAGGCTCGTTTACACATTTCCACCCAAATGAACACCCATAACGAGGCGGGCATGCGCGCCGCCGCCAAACTCGGTGCGTCCCGCGTCACGCTTGCGCGCGAGCTTTCGCTTCCAGAAATAGCAAACCTTGCGCGCCTGGGTCGCGAGCTGGGTGTTGAGGTCGAAGCGTTCGCCCATGGGGCGCTTTGCATTTGCTATTCGGGGCAGTGCCTCATGTCCTCGCTTATCGGCGGGCGTTCGGCGAACCGCGGTATGTGCGCCCAGGCGTGCCGTTTGCCCTACGAGTTGCGTAATGCCGCGCAAAAAAAGCCGCTTAACTCCCCCGGCGATCACTTGCTTTCGCCGAAAGATCTCTGCTCCATCGACCTGCTTTCCGATCTCGTTGGCGCCGGTGTCTCGTCGCTTAAGATCGAGGGTCGCATGAAGTCCCCGGAATACGTCCGCGCCGTCACGGGCGTGTATCGCTCCGTGCTCGATCGCGTGCTCGACGCGCGCGCGAAAGCAGCCGCCTCAGGGGCCGAGTCCTTCGATGCGCAAGAGGCGACCGAAGACGAACGGCGCATTCTGGCGGAGGCGTTTTCGCGCGGATTCACCACTGCTTATTTAAAGGGCGATCGCGGCAACGAGATCATGAGTTACGGCCGCCCGAACAACCGGGGCGTATGCGTCGGCCGCGTTCAGGATACGCAGGGAACGCAGGTTCTCGTAAGCTCCACGCGGGAAATCAAGGCGGGGGACGTGTTGGAGTTCTGGACGAAGCGGGGCCATGCCGCCAGTACGGTTGTCTCGCTTTCGGAAGCGGGGCGGGGTGAAGTTCGCCTTGTTCTGGACAGGCCTCCTCGTGGCGCACATGCCGGCGATAGGGTTTTCCGCGTCAGGCAGGCTTCCTCGGCAACCCCGGAAAACCCCTTCGAGCCCCGCATCGCTGTGGAAGGCCTTGTCAAATTGCGCATGGGCGCCCCTTTGCATGCGGAATTCCGCCTTGCGGACGTTCCCGAAAACGCTCGTGTGCTCGCTTCGGCCGGCACGCTGGGCGAGGAATCTATCGTCGGCGTGGCCGACGGGCCGACGATAGAGCCGGCGCGCACCAAGGCGGTATCAAAGGCGGATGTCCGCTCGCACGTCGACCGTCTGGGGCAGACGCCTTTCTCGCTTGTCAACCTAACCGTCGAGATGGACGAAGGCGTTGGAATTGGTTTCTCCCAACTGCATCATGTGCGCGCGGAGGCTCTCGACAACCTGTCCCGCGCATTGCTGTCCGGCAAGTGCGATCGTACTTTGTCGCGTTCGGAAGAGAGGTCGTGGCGCCGCGGCGTGACTTCCGGAGGCGTTCGCATCGCCGTTGTGGCTTCGAATCCGGCATGCGCCCGTGCGGCAAAGCGCGCCGGAGCCGACGCCATTTATGTGAACGCGCTTAACCTCGCTTACGGGCAGGCGACGGTTGCGGGCCAGGTGTCCAAAACCGTCGAGCAGACAAGCTATCCGAAGCAGTGCACCGTCGTGCTTCCCGCCATTGACCATGATGCGCTTGCTCCTTCGCGTGAGGCCCAGTGCGCATTCGATCCCTGGAAGTCGGTACACGAGGGCGCTCCCGTCGTGGCCGACAGCTTGGCGTCCCTCGTGCGTGCCGCGGATACGGGCGCAATCGTCGAGGTGGGCTCGCATGTCCCCATCACGAACGCGGTCTCGCTCGACGAGGCGGCTTCTCTCGGCGCCAAGCGCGTATGGCTCTCGCCGGAGTTGCGCCTTTCCCAAATCAAGGAGCTGGCCGAATCGTCTCCCGTCGAACTCGGGCTTTGCGTAATCGGCCGACAGGAACTCATGGTCACCGAGCATTGCCTGCTTATGAGCCAAGGTCCCTGCAATCAAAAGTGCGCTTCCTGCGTGCGCCGGAAAAGCCCGCATTTCCTGAAGGATCGCAAGGGCTACGAATTCCCGGTGGTAACCGACCAGCTCGGTCGCAGCCGCCTTTTCAACAGCGTCGAGCTCGACGTCGCGCATGCTCTGCCGGAAATCATCCAGGCGGGAGTGACGTGGCTGATGGTGGACGCGACGCTCATGAACGTCGACGAAACCACGCAGGCCGTGACGCGCGTCGTCAAGGCGCGCAACGTGGCCCACGCCCACGGCGATTCGCTGTCGAAGAAGGAAGGCGCCACCAGCGGTCATCTGTTTAGGGGCGTTGCGTAGTCAAAAGCCGTCAAGTCCGGAGCTCCTATGGTAGAATCCCGGGCAATCGTGTAACAGGAAGAGGAAATCATGCTATCCGCGGAAGAACAACTGCACATCATCAAGTCGGGTGCCGCGCAGATCGTGCCCGAAAACGCGTTGCTGGAAAAGCTTAAGCGGGGCAAGCCGCTGAACATCAAGCTCGGCGTCGACCCCACCAGCCCCGACCTGCATCTCGGTCATGCCGTCCCGCTACGCAAAATGCGTCAGTTCCAAGACCTCGGCCACAAGGTGACGCTCATCATCGGCAACGGCACGGCGCTTATCGGCGACCCGTCGGGGAAGAACACCACGCGTCCCCAGCTGTCCCAAGAGCAGGTTCAGCAGAATGCCGAAACCTACGTCAATCAGGCCATGAAGATTCTGGATCCGGAAAAGACGAACATCGTGTACAACGCGGACTGGATCCTCTCCCTCGACCTAAAGGGCTTGCTGGAGCTGTGCAGCAAGTTCACGGTTGCCCGCATTCTCGAACGCGACGACTTCACGAAGCGTTACAAATCGCAAACCCCCATCGCCCTGCACGAGTTCTTGTATCCGGTCATGCAGGCGTTCGATTCAGTGAAGATTGAGGCCGACGTGGAAATGGGCGGCACCGATCAGCTGTTCAATCTGCTTGCGGGTCGTGATCTCATGGAGAAAATGGACATGGAGCCGCAGATTGCGATGACCATGCCGCTGCTGGAGGGGACCGACGGCGTCCGCAAGATGTCCAAGAGCTACGGCAACTACGTGGGTCTGACCGATGAAGCGGACGATATGTTCGGGAAGGTCATGTCCATCCCCGACGAGCTCATGGTCAAGTACTACCGACTGGCCTCGACGCTTTCCGTGGACGAGATCGACGAAATCGAGGAGGGCCTCGCCAACGATTCGCTGCATCCTAATAAGGTGAAGCGCGCATTGGCTCGCAATATCGTGGCTGCCTATCATGGTGAAGCTGCCGCAACGGAAGCGGAGGAAGCTTTCGACCGCGTGTTCAAGCAGCATGAGATGCCGGAGG
>CAVGAF010000002.1:0-8414 GCA_963627055.1 Butyrivibrio sp. CAG:318
GGGACGACAGGATTCGAACCTGCGACATCCTGCTCCCAAAGCAGGCGCGCTACCAGGCTGCGCCACGTCCCGACATCCAAACAGCTTGGGTAGTATAGCAGACTTTCTAACGCTCGCCCGCTAATTTCGCGCGAAGTTCACGCAATGCGTTGCCGCGATGCGAAACGGCGTTCTTCTCCTCGGGAAGCGCCTCGGCAAGCGAACGCTCGAAGGCGAACACCTCGGCCAAAAACAGCGGATCGTAGCCGAAACCGTACTCGCCGCGCTCCTCGTGCCCGATGCGGCCCTCGACCGTGCCGCGCGCATCCACTTCCCCACCCTGTTCGTCAAGGTAGACCAGCTGGCAGACGAAACGGGCGGTGCGGTCGGCGTCGGCAACGTCGGAAAGCTCGTCGAGCAGCTTGGCATTGTTCGCGGCGTCGTCGGTCGGCTCGCCGGCATAGCGCGCGGAATACACGCCGGGGGCGCCGCCGAGCGCATCGACCTCGAGGCCGGAATCGTCGGCGAGCACGGCCATTCCGCCGGAAGCAACTTGCGCGGCGCGGGCCTTGATGCGGGCGTTGCCAAGGAACGTGTCGGCATCCTCGGCGGGGTCGGAGGCGACGCCGGCCTGCGCAAGCGTCTTGAATTCCCACCCGGGAAAATCGAGCGCCTCGGCAATTTCAGTGGCTTTATGCGCGTTGTTGCTGGCGATGAGAACGGTTTTCATGCAGATGCCTTTCTGTAGTAGTTGAGCGGAATGCCGCTATACGAAGAGCTCGAATAGGCGGATGCGCGAGGGCGCGAGCCCACAGCGGCAGGCGCGCGCGGGGGGCGCTCACCGGCGCAGCGCACCCTGGGGGCTAGACCTCGGGAAGCACCACGTGGGAAACGCTGTCGATATGCTTGCAGAACGCGCGCTCGCCGAAGGAGCGGAACTCCTCGACGTCGTCGCCGGTGGTGAAGAACTCGTACGTTACCGGCGTGCTCGGCCGGGCGCGCTGCTCGTGCCGATCGAGGATCTCGGAGACGTCGCGGGCAGCCTCCTTCGCCGACGATATGAGGTCAACCTTGCGCCCGACCACACCGCCGATAAGAGCCTTCAGCAGCGGAAAATGCGTGCATCCGAGCACAAGCGTGTCGATATCGCAGCGGCGCAGCGGCTCCAAGTAGTCCTTCGCGATCTCCTGGAATTCCGGACGGATGTAGACCTTCGACGCTAGCGAGGTGTAGCTTTCGATCGGCCCTTCCGCCATGCGTATGCCCAGCTCGGCGATTTCCACAAAGCGCGGCGTGGCGATGGAGAACACCGTGATGCCCGCGTCGATATGGCGGATGGCCTTGGTGTAGGCATCGGATTCGACCGTCGCCTTCGTGGCGATGACGCCCACCCGACGGTTGTGCGTCGCATGGGCGGCCGCGCGCGCACCCGGTTCGACCACGCCGATAATGGGCACGGGAAACGTTTGCTGGGCATGCGCGAGACCGGCGGCCGTAGCCGTGTTGCAGGCGATGACGATGAGCTTCACGCCGCGCGCCACAAGGTAGGTGCAAATTTGCTGCACGAAGCCGTCAACCTCGGAAAGCTCGCGCGGGCCGTAGGGGCAGCGGGCGGAATCGCCCACGTAGATGATGGATTCGTTCGGAAGCGCCTTGGCGATTTCCCGCGCCACGGTCAGCCCGCCGAATCCGGAATCGAACACGCCGATGGGCGCGTCGTCGAAATGTTCGCTAGTATCCATGGCGCCAGTATAGCGCGCAGCGCGCAGGTTTAGCGATTCTGCGGCTAGCCGCATAGTATCTGCTAACCTGAAAGCCAAACACAGGCCGAGAAAAAGGGGCGCCGACCATGGCGAAAGACAAAGAGCACAAGACCAATGCCATACGAGAAATGGAAGCCGCTGGCGCAGATTTCGAGGCGAAGTACTTCGACTGCCCCGAGGCGCTCTCGGGCGTCGAGGTGGCGCGCCTGCTCGGCGAGGACCAAGACCGCGTCTTCAAAACGCTCGTGACCGCAGGTAAAAGCGGCGACCATTTCGTCTTCATGATCCCCGTTGCCTGCGAGCTCGATTTGAAGAAGGCCGCGCGCGCCGTGGGCGAGAAATCGATCGCGATGATCAAATCGCGCGAGCTTCTGCCGCTGACCGGTTATATCCACGGCGGCTGCAGCCCCGTCGGGATGAAGAAGCTTTTCCGCACCACCATCGACGAGACGGCCGAGCTCTACGATTGCATCATGTTTTCCGGCGGCAGGATCGGCTGCCAGATAGAAACGCCGCTGTCCGAGCTCAGACGCGTGGTGCCGGTCGAGGTCGCGGATTTGACGGTATAGGGAACGTTTTGCGGTTCGGCGAATGCGGCGATGGCTATCGCGGAGGCATTTTGCGGTTCGAGGCGCAATATGCGGCCGGCAAACACGCAAGTCGGCCGGCCCAAGGTGAGCCAGCCGACGTAAATCTCAATGCGACCCTCTTACCGCGCGCCCCTCGGCCTACCAGTGGCTGACTACGCAGTCACCGGCGTGGATGAGGGTGTACAGCTCGGCGGCTTTGTCGGGCGGCAAATTCACGCAGCCGTGGCTTCCGTAACCGTCCTTGTACATGGTGCCGCCAAAGCTAGGTTGCCAATCGGCGTCGTGCAGGCCGATGGCGTTGCCGTCGAAGGGCATCCAGTACTGCACGGTGGACTCGTAGATCTTCTCGCCGTTTTCATAGCCGGTGAGCTTGCCGGGGCTTTGCATCTGGTTAATCCAGTACACGCCCGTGGACGTGTCATGCGTGCCGTCAGGAATGCCCGAGATGCAGTCGGACTCCCATACGCAGGTGCCGGAATCGTCGTAGAAATAAACATGCTGCTCGGCCAGGTCGATATCGATGTAGCGGTTACCCCAGTCGCGCCCGCCCACGCCGTTGTACGCGTCGCCGGACGTGGAATACGGGATTTCAACCGTCTCGACCGTTCCGTTCTTCACGCCCTCGGTTACCAGCTCCATCAGGCCGTCGTAGTCGATGGACCAGCCATACACGCCGCCCGACACCGTGCAAACCTTGCCGTCGGCGCGCGTATAGGTGCGCTGGCTGCCCACCGTGTCGCAGTTCGCGGCCAGCTGATCGACCCAGGCGGTCATGGCGTCTTCGTCAAGCGTGGCGCTTAAGTCGTCGCCCAAGATGATCCATTTGGAAATGAGGTCGGCATTCACCTCGGCGGCGGTCGACGTGCCCATGGTCAGCTTCAAATCGGCCGTGATCATCTTGTTCGCCGACTCGGCGGCCGTCTGCAGGCGGGCGTCGGTGGACAGCACCGTCGGCTGCAGCAGATGCTCGGAGGTAAGCGTCACCTTCGTCGTCAAGTCCGCGAGCGCGGCATCGGCGGCGGCCACGACCTTCGCGCTGTCGAGCGCGGTGCCGACCGATTCCTTCGAAACGGAGAACTTGTTCTTCGCCGAATCATAGGAAACCGAGGCGTTGGTGGGCTGCGTGGCGGTTTCGTTGAACGCCGCCACCGCCGCGGCAACGGTTTGCTCCAAGCCCGAATCGTTATAGGTGCTCACCATGGACTCGGTCGCGTCATGCGTGCGCGAAAGCTCAATCGGCCAGGCCCAGTGATTCGTCTTGGAAAGCGCGTCGGAGACAACCGCGGACGCGTCGAAGGTAAGCCCCGTGTCCTTGGCGGTGAGGTTGAGCGCAAAGCCATCGCCGGAGATATTGAGCTGGTAGGAGTCTATCTTGTTGGAAAGCGCGCGCTCGGCATCGGCTGTAGACATCAGCGACACGTCGATGGCGCCGATTTTGGAATTGGGCATGAAGTGGCTGGAGAAGTAGATGGCCACACCGCAATAAGCGATGGCGAGCAGGCCTGCGATGCAGGCGAGCACGATGGCGAGCACCTTGCCCACTTTGTGCCGGGGATGATGGTAATGGTCGGGGCCGAAATCGGCGGCGCTCATGCCGGCTGCAGGATGCATCTGGCCCTGCGCGGGATATGCCCCGCCGCGTTGCGGGGCGGCGGGCCTGGCGGGAACGAAGGCGCCCGCCGGCTGTGCGCCGTTGTTGTTTGCGTGGCGACCGTGGCTTGCGTTGTTGGTGTATTTGTTGGTCATCGCACTTCTCGCTCTTCGATTTACACTTGGGCCATTGTAGCAACACCCCGGATTTTTAACGGCGAACAATGGACGGTTAAACCGAATCATAACGATTAATGAACGGAATGAACAAAAGGAAGCGTCACGCAGGCTGGCGCAGTGACGGGGCGCAGGCCTGCATTGCGGAAAATGCATGGCCAAGCGGGCCAAAATCCGCATTCGCCGACGCTGCTCGCCGACAAAAAAGGCGCCCCCGCTTTTACGCGAGGGCGCCCTTAAACCTAACGACCAATCTCTCCCGCAATAGGAAGAGTTCGACCGTTCCGCTTTTGGTGGAGGCGCGGAGAATCGAACTCCGGTCCATACTACGAAATTCCTCAGGCTCTACAAGCTTATCCTGTTGTCGAATTTCGGAAGCGCTCGGTCAACAGTCAAACGTTGCGCCTCCTAGTCGGTTCAGTCTTTACCGAAGCCATACCGTCCACGTGCTTCGATGCAGTCCCCTAAAATGACGTCGCGCCCGAGCCGGGGACAACCCGGGGTTGACGTGCCAGGCGCTAATTAAGCAGCCATGGCGAGCGCCGGAGCGCTCTGAGAGTTGTTCTTGCCAATTAACTTGACGGTACCCCTGTTTAACGTGGCGAGGAGACCACGACCTGCTCCTCAGTTCAAACGTACCATGTCGAAACCAGTCGCCCCCGCATGGGTGCCGGCCAAACTGCCGGCGGCGGGACGCTGCGGTCCACCTTGTCAAAGTGCCGTCCGCCGCAACATGCAGCGGTGCAAGAAAGTCATGTTACTTCAGAAACGAGCTGAAGTCCAGCGCGCTTTTGATGTCATCGAAGGCGCCCTTCATTTCCGCGGCAACCTTCACGCCGTCCTTGAAGATGGCGTTCATGTCGTCGGTCGCGGCCTGCACGCCGTCGCGCGTGATGCCGAGGCCGCCGTCTCGGGCCGCCACGGCCTCGGGGTCGCAGTCGAGCTCATCGGAGTCGTCATCGTCTTCCTCGACGTAAAGGTACTCGCACTCCTCGCCGTCCTCAATCACGACGAAGCCGATTTGGTTGCCCTCGTCGTCTTCCAGGTAGCGCACGATGTCGTCCTCGGAAAGCTCCAGCTCCACCAGCTCGTAATCGTCGCTAAGCTCTTCACCACACGAAGGGCCTCCCGCAGCGTCGTCAGCCTCCGTGGCCTCGTCGGCTTCCGCCTCTTCCCCGGCGACGTCGGCGTCAGCAACGCTTTCGGCGGCAACCTCCTTAGCCCCTTCGCCTTCCAGCTCGCATGCGGCGGCCTCGGACGGCTCCGTCGCCTCGGCGTCCTCGCGGATATCCTCGTCGCTCATCGACGGCTCCTTTCCTTCATCGCGCGCTCGATCTCGCGCTTTTGGTCGCGCTCGGCCATGCTGGCGCGCTTGTCGTAGAGTTTCTTGCCCCGGCACACCGCCAGCTCCACCTTCACAAGCGAGCTTTTATTGAAGTACATCTTCAGCGGCACGAGTGCCATGCCCTTTTCCTTCGTCTGCTGCTCGAGCTTGCGGATTTGGTTGCGATGCAGCAGCAGCTTGCGCTTGCGGTCGGGGTCGGGGTTGTTGATGTTGCCGAACGCGTAGGGCGGGATATGCACGCCGTGCAGCCACACCTCGCCGTGGCGGATGAGCGCGAAGCAGTCGGTGAGCTGGCAATGGTTGTCGCGCAGCGAGCGCACTTCGGTGCCCGTGAGCGCGATGCCGGCCTCGTAGGTTTCGAGCACCTCGTAGTCGTGCAGCGCCTTGCGGTTGCGCGCGATGTCCTCGTTATGCTGCTTCACGGCCTACTCCTCGCCCGCCGCACCCGCAGCAGGCTCCACGCCCACGCCGGGCACGAAGGTGGCGGCTTGGGGAAGGTCCTTCGCGAACTGCACGAACAGCGCCACGCATGCGTCGAGGTCGTCTAGGCAGATGACCTCGGTGGGCGTGTGCATATAGCGCAGCGGTACCGACACCAGGCCGGTGGGGATGCCCGAGCGCGACACCTGGATGGGCCAGGCGTCGGTTCCGGAATGGCCCGGCAGCGCCTCGATCTGATACGGGATGCCCGCCGCGTCGGCTGCGGCCACCAGCCGCTCGTATACGGCTGGGTTGACGTTCGGGCCGCGCCCGATGACCGGGCCGCCGCCGCATTTGACGTCGCCGTACTTCGCATGCGAAATGCCCGGGTAGTCGGTGGCGTGCGTCACGTCGAAGGCCACCGCCACGTCGGGCGCGACTCCAAACGCAGAGGTGATGGCGCCGCGCGTGCCGATTTCCTCCTGCACGGTGCAGGCCGCCGTCACGACTCCGAAGCCGCTGCCCGCAGCCGCAAGCTCCTCGACGACGCGCGTGATCACCCACACGCCGCATTTGTCGTCGAAGGCGCGCGAGACGCCCATGTGGCGGCCGAAGCGCTCGAAGCCCACGCCGTAGGTGATCGGGTCGCCCACGCGCACCAGCTTCTTCACCTTTTTCGCCGGAAGGCCCAGGTCGATGACCAGATCGGACAGCGGCGTCACCTTGGTGCGCTCGTCGGCGGAGATGAGATGGATGGGCTTGCGGCCCACCACGCCGCGCAGGGGCTCGTCCGCGCCGCTGGCATGCACGTCCACGCGCAGGCCCGGCAGGATGGCCGCGTCCACGCCGCCGATGGCCGCTACGGAAAGGAAGCCGTCGTCTGCGATGTTGACCACCATCAATCCCACTTCGTCCATGTGCGCGGCGAGCATGAGCGTTGGCGCCGCCGCCCCGCCCTCGACGGTGGCGTGGACCGAGCCCA
This sequence comes from Butyrivibrio sp. CAG:318, assembly GCA_963627055.1. Lineage (GTDB taxonomy): Bacteria > Actinomycetota > Coriobacteriia > Coriobacteriales > Eggerthellaceae > Senegalimassilia. The sequence goes on from CAVGAF010000002.1 coordinate 6,847, forward strand.
TGACGTCGGTTTCAACCGTGGTGGCGAACGGCGCCACGCGGTCGCGGACAACCTGCGCGATGCGCTGTTCGCAGCCGGTTGGCGAAGGGGTTTGAAGGAGCTTCTTCAAGTATTTGCGATCAGATTTCTTCATGGCGTTCCTTATGGTCGGGATGCGTTGGATGTTCGGGTTCGGGGCGCGTGGGCAGGCTTTCCCGCCTGTGCGGTCACCGGTTTTCACCGGCTGGCGTCTGCTAGAGTGCGGGCCTTACGCGCGCACCTTCACGACGATCTTGCGCACGGGCTTGCTCTCTCCGGAAAGCGTGCAGCCGGGCTTGTGCGCGTCCTCGGGCGCCAGCACGGCAAGCTCGCCGGCGCGCAGGGCGATGCTGCTCGGCTCGCACGTGGCCTCGTACAGGCAGAAGTCGGACGTCTCGTCGAAGGGCTGCGTGGCGCGGGTGCCCTCAAGCGGCACGTACTGCAAAAGCTCTTCGCCGCTCACCACGAACTGCACGTCATAATAGGCGCGATGAGCCTCGAAAAGCTTCTCGTCGGCGGGAACGGTGGTGTATTCCTGCACGTTGGCGAAGACGTCGTCACCGTCGATTTCGTTGCGGCCGAGCGGCAGCGCGTCGAGGCTTCCCTGCGTCAAGAACGCGTAGGCCTTGGCGAAATGCTCGCTCAGATAGTCGTTTGCTTGCGCATGCGTAAGGTCGGTAACCAGCATGGCGATCCTTTCCCCCAGGTGCGGCGCGTGCGCGTCGCTTTTGCTTGGTGGGAAGTATACACCCCGCTTAAGGGACGGGGCGGCGCGGGGCGCGAGGGGTCACGGCATGAGCAAAGGGTTGTGTGGGCGCGAGCGGGGCAGGCGGAGAGGGCGGAACGGCCGGCGCGGGCGGCTCGGGCGGCTCGGGCTGGCAGCGGCTGGCGAAGCCGAGCGTGGCGGGCTCGCACGGCGCGTCAGGCTATTCCGCGCGGGCAAACCCCTTCGATGCCAGCTCGCGCGTTTTCGCGATCAGCTTGCGATACACGCGCTCGCGAATCCAGGGTTCGCTGGAGAGGGTTATCGCGTCATCGAGCGGCACCCAACGCACCCCGCTGTTCTCGTCGGCCTTCACGCGCACCTGCGCATCCGGGTCGGCCACCGCCAAATACGTCACGTTCAGGTGTAGGTGAGAGCTGACGTAGGAGCCGCGCTTGACGTGCCCATCGACGGTGAGCACCTCGCACGACACGAGCCCGCCCGGCCCGCACGGCGCCAGATGCGCATCGGCGATGCCCGTTTCCTCGGAAAGCTCGCGCAGCGCCACGCGCGCCAGGTCGCGCTCGCCGTCGGCATGCCCGCCGATCCAGCTCCAGGAGTCGTAAATGTTGTGATACACCAGCAGCGTCTTGGTGAATGTGGGGTCGACCGTCCAGATCGAGCACGTCATGTGCGCGAGCGAGGTTCGTTCGAACACCGCCCCATCTACGGACAGGCGCTCCAAAATAAGTTCGCGGTCGGCCGCTTCCTGTTCGTTGAACGGGGAAAACGCTTTCAAGTCGCAGACGATGTCCATGCTCGCTCCTTTACGCGAAGCGGCCCCAGG
>CAVGAF010000002.1:8631-76884 GCA_963627055.1 Butyrivibrio sp. CAG:318
GCGTGCCGGCGTGACGCAACGGTAGCGTAGCAGTTTTGTAAACTGCCTGTTGCAGGTTCGAATCCTGTCGCCGGCTCCATTCACTCACACCGGGCCGGGGTTTCCTGGCCCATTTTTTTAGCTCTGCTGCAGCAGGATTGCAAACAAAAACGAGTCACAGATCATCGTCAACCCCGATCGCGAAATCGGCCAAGCCGCGAGGATTTTGAGATGCCGGCGACTCGCCGGCCGGCGGATGCTCCGTCTTCGCCGGAGAACGAGCAATAATAAAACTCACTTGACTGCGAACGGGTGTTCGGGGTATAGTTCGTACAGATATTATTGCGAACGTTTGTCCGGGGGTGCTGGGGCTTGGACCTTGCAACAAAGCTTTCCATTCTTGCCGATGCGGCGAAATATGACGTCGCCTGCACCTCTTCGGGCATTTCGCGCAAATCGGCGAAGGGGCAGCTGGGCAACGCTATGGCCGCAGGATGCTGCCATAGCTTCACGCCCGACGGGCGCTGCATAACGCTGCTCAAGGTGCTGATGACCAACGTTTGCATCTACGACTGCGCCTACTGCGTGAACCGCTGCAGCAACGAAGTCGCACGCGCGGCTTTCACGCCTGAAGAGCTGGCCGACCTCACCATCCAGTTCTACCGTCGCAACTACATCGAAGGGCTGTTCCTAAGCTCGGGCGTCATCGGCAGCCCTGATACAACATCGGAGTTGATGATCCGCACGCTGGAACTGCTGCGCAACGAACACCGGTTTCGAGGTTATATCCATGCGAAAGCAGTTCCGGGCACTTCCCCGGAGCTGATCGACAAGCTGGGACGCCTGGCCGACCGCATGAGCGTGAATTTAGAGTTGCCCAGCCAGAAAAGCCTGCAGCTGCTTTGCCCGCAGAAGGACAAACAGCGCCTCATCGCGCCCATGCGGCAAATTCAGGGCAACATGGCGCAGGACCGCGAAACACGCAGCCTTGCACGGCGCAAGACCACCTATCTGCCCTCAACGCGCCCGGCCAACCGACAGCGTGCCTACGTGCCCGCAGGTCAATCGACGCAGATGATCATCGGGGCCACCCCCGAGTCTGACTTTCAGATATTGAACCTTTCGCAGGCGCTGTATAAGTCGCTGGGGTTGAAGCGCGTGTTCTTCAGCGCGTATTTGCCTGTTTCGAGCGACGCACGCCTGCCGCAGGGCGCCGCCGTGCAACTGAATCGGGAACACCGGCTTTACCAGGCTGACTGGCTTTTACGTTTCTACAAGTTCGACGTTTCGGAAATCATTGACGCCGAAAGACCGAACTTAGATGCGGATTTAGACCCGAAAGCCAATTGGGCCATCAACCATTTGGATATGTTCCCTGTGGAAGTGAACACCGCGCCGCTGGAGGTACTTTTGCGCGTGCCCGGCATCGGGCCGCGCGGGGCAAGGCTTATCGTGCGCGCGAGGCGCACCAGCTGCCTGAGGGAAGCCGAGCTACGAAAGCTAGGGATCGCCTACAAGCGGGCGAGATACTTCATAACGTGCAACGGCAAGTACGCGGGACTGGGCGTGGAGTTTTCGACCGAGGCACTTCGCGCGCGTCTTGCGGCGCCGATTGACGGCGGCAAACATGGTGCGCGGGCTGCCAAGGTGTGCACGGGGCAACTGTCTCTGTTCGACGAAACGGTAGGGCGGGAAAGCCTGGGGTCGGCGTCGGGCAGAAGTTTGAGAGCGGATACGCTTGCAGGGCAAAGCAATGGCGCAGGCGCTGACATTGGCGCGCTGAATGCGGGTGCGCCTGGTGCAACCTGCCTAGGCGCCGGGGACGGTAGTAAAGCGAGCGCGGCGGCAACTGCGGCTGCCGTAGCAGATGGACTGTTCGGCTGGCAGCGCGCCTTGAACCGCGAGGCGGTTGTTGCATGAAGGGAGCTTGTTGCGAGTTAGAGTATCGAGTGGCAATGAGCGAGCCGCTGAGCCTCGTTGCCTACACATTCGACGGTACAACCGAAGGGCTGCTCACGGCTGTCTTTATGGCCTATGCGCGGCACGAGGATCCACAGGACATCGCACGCGAAGATACGCTGCAGCCACGGCTAGGGCAAAGCGTCATAGCCGTGGAAACCAAACCTGAACTGGCACAGCGCGTGCGTGTTGGCATCCAGAAACGCGGCGGACGATACGCCTGGGAGTTGGTGCTGCACGCCTCGCTCGTCGACGACGCTGATGCGCCGACGACCGTCTATCGGTTCGTGCGGCTCGTTATGGGCCGATCTGCCGCCGCGAATGCAATGCTGGCGCACGAGCTAACCAATCCCGTTGTCGGGCGCATGATTGAGCTCGACCGTTTCGTCCGTAACGAACGTCACCACATGCTGCAATTTCTACGCTTCGAGCATATGCGCGGCGACATTTGGTTTGCCTGCTGCAATCCAAAAGCCAATGTAGTCGGGTTGCTGATGGACTGGTTCGCCGGACGCTTCAACACGCAACGATTCATCATTTACGACGAAGCGCACTGCATGGCAGGCGTGTTCGACGGCGAGAGCTGGATGCTCGTTAGCACCGAAGAGGTCACGTTGCCGGAGCGCTCCACCGAGGAGGCAACCATGCAGGCGGCTTGGAAGGGATTCTACGACGCGGTGTCCATTCCCATCCGATACCACCCAGAGCTGCGACGGCAGTTCATGCCCAAGCGCTTCTGGAAGAACATCCTGGAAGTACGAGACGAGCTACCGGAAAATACTCCGGCTGCGCCGAAGTGCGCGCTCTCACGAACGCGCCCACAAGAACCTTCACTGCAAGAGCAGCGCAAACCCTTGCCAACCCCGCTATCGTAGGCAACTGCCAAGCGCTCCGAAAACCCTGCTGAAAGCTTAACGAAGAACCGCGCGAATAAAACGGCCGGGTTGCGCGGTATACTGTTTCGAATTCGTACGAACCTGCCCGCTTTGGGGCTTGGCATCGAGGAGCCATATGACCTGCAATAATCCGAATTCGAGCGCCGGAGAACCCACGCCGCACGTGACCAAGCATTTCCGCACCGACCGCAACGCCATCGACCGCAAGAAGCTGCCTCTCGCCTTCAAGGTCTTCGGCGTCTTGAGCCTTGTCGCCGGCGCGGTCACCACAGTGCTGCTCACACTCTTCGTCGTTACCATGGCGCTGGCCATTGTCAACTACGCGTTCGACTACGAATCATCCACCGCGACGCTCGTCATCTTCGGCGTCGAAACGCTGCTCTACACCGCGCTCGCCGCCCTGTTCGCGGTGTTCGGCATCCGTCTGCTGCGCAACAAGCGCAAGAACGCCGCACAGGCAACCGAGGTGATGATTCTGCTGCTCGTGGGCGTAATTGTCTGCGACATCATGCTCACCGGCTTCGGCAAGAACCTCATCCCCACCGCCATCGTCGCCGTGTTTCTGGTGGCCATGCAGTCCTATCTCGACCCGGCGCTTGCCGGCGAGCGCGAGCTGCACCGCAAACTGCGCGATATGGAAACGCGCGATCAGGCTGAAGAGGGTACGCTTGGCCTGGACGTCGAAGGCCCCGGCTACATCACGTTGAACTTCTTCAACCTGTTCTGGATTTTCGTAGTGTGCAGCTTCTTGGGCCTCATCATTGAAACTATTTACCACATGGCCGTCGTGGAGCCGGGCGTGTACCAGGACCGCGCCGGATTGCTGATCGGACCGTTCAGCCCCATTTACGGCGTTGGAGGCACTCTTATGACTATGGCGCTCAACCGCTTCCATAAGGCGCCGCTCGTGGTGGTGTTCCTGGTGAGCGCGGTTATCGGCGGAGCGTTCGAGTTTGCCGTAAGCTGGTTCATGCAGTTCGCCTTCGGCATCGTGGCCTGGGATTATACCGGCACATTCCTGTCTATCGACGGCCGCACGAACGGCATGTTCATGGCCATGTGGGGCGTGCTGGGCATGTTCTGGATCAAGATTTGCCTGCCGTGGATGCTGAAACTGGTGAACTGCATCCCCTGGAACTGGCGTTACACCCTCACGTCCATTTGCGCCGTGCTTATGGTGCTCGATTGCGCCATGACGTTGATGTCGCTCGACCGCTGGTATCAGCGTCAGACCAACGTCGCGCCCGACAACGCCATTTCGATGTTCATCGACGATCATTTCGACGACGAATACATGACGGACCGCTTCCAAAGCATGACGATGGACACGAGCAACACCACCCGTACACTGTAAGGTTTACGGATGAGGCCGCAAGGCGCCTGTCAGCCGGACCGGGGTGCCTCATCCCAGTATCGTCGGCGGCTTGGTCGAGCTTTCGCTCGATCCAACGAATATTTTGGGATGTACGGAATTCCCCGGAAAGGCGCCGGTTGCCCTAGCTAACGGACGCCGGTTAGGTCGAAGGCGGGGATGAAGCTTTCCTTCGCCGCCTCGCCCTGCTGCCAGAAGTACTCCTCTATGCCGAGGCTGTCCGCATAGTCGAGCAGCTCTTCGTATTCGGCATCGGTTACGCGACGGCCCAGCTCGGGGCAGCGCCTAAGCTGCCCCTCTGCGTGCGCATCGCCGTCCTTTGCCGCCGCAGCCAACACCGGCGTGTACTGGTTCATCAGCGACAACATCACTGTTGAGCCGAAGCGCTCCCACAGCGTGCGCACCACGCGTTTGGAATCCTCCAACGCACCAGGCAGCAGCAGATGCCGCACCACCACCCCGCGCCTCATGCGCGACTCGCCTGCCGCTTCGTCGAAAGCCGGCTCCCCCACCGCTTCCACCATGGCCTCAAGCGCCGCAAGCGCAACCTGCGGATAGTCGGCCGCATACGAATAGCGCTTCGCCAGCAGCGGATCCGTGTACTTGAAATCAGCAAGATACACATCCACGGTGCCGACGTTTTCCCTGATCGAGCGCACCGTTTCATACCCCGAAGTATTCCATACCACGGGAAGCGAAAGACCCGCCTTGCGCGCGGCCGCCACCGCAGCACGGATTTGGGGCGCGTAATGCGTCGGGGTAACCATGTTCACGTTGAGCGCACCCTGCGCCTGCAGGTCCAAGCACATGCGCGCGACGTCCTGGACGCTCACTGCCACGCCGGCCTCGCCGGCGGCTATCACCTGGTTTTGGCAGTACACGCAGCGCAGGGGGCAGTTTCCGAAGAAGATGGTGCCACTGCCGGACTCGCCGCTGATGGGCGGCTCTTCCCAGTGATGCAGCGCGGCGCGGGCCACCACGAGCGTATCGTCGGCCCCGCAAAAGCCGCGCTCGCCGGCGGCGCGGTTCGCGCCGCACGCCCGCGGGCACAGCGTACACGCCGAGAGCTCTTCCGCGAAATCCAACACGCCCCCTTTACGCATGAACGCGGCGGAGCATACCCCCGCCGCGTCATTCAAGCATTCTCTCAACCCTGTATTGCCAAAGGTCGCTTCAAATCGAATCGGCAACAAACGAACTCTTAACCGAACCGAACGAAACCCCTACAGGCGCGCGTCACGCCCAAACTCGCTGCGCGCCTTCCCTAGTTCGACGAATACGGCAGGCCGTTGAAACCCGGATAAGCCCCCGTCATGCCGTCGTCTTCCAGGAAGCCCGCGTCGCCGAAATCGTCGTAGTCGGCATCGTCGTCATGGCCGTGGTCATGGTCATGCTCGGAATAGGCCTCCTCGGCACGCGACCAATCCAGGCCCGCCTCGGCGCATGCCTCTTCCTCGCGATACACCAGCGACAAGGCCGCAGGCGCCTTATCCGAACCGCCGATGATGGCCAAAAGCGCCAGCAAATGCTGAGCGGCTTCGGCCTGCGGCAGGATGAGGTCGGCATCGTCGGCCGTGGTCAGCGCCGCGGTCAGCTCGGCCATGAACATCTCCACGGTGTAGGTGCCCTCGAAACGCCCCTCGGTCACGGCAGTCAGCAGCGCGTCGCCGGCCGGCGTCGTGGCGCCGGCGCGCATGCCCGCAATCTCGCCCATGTCCGACGAGGTGCGCACTGCATGGTAGAGCGCGTCGGCCTCCACGGCGGCGATGGTGGCGGCGACGTCCTGCAACGCCCAAGCCGCGCGGGCAAGCTGGGCCGACCCCGGGCCGCCCGCATCCGTCACATGCGCGAACAGGATATCGAGCAGCGGCTTGGCCGCCTCCACGCAATCCTGCTCGCCGCCCACCAAACAGGCCAGGTTTTCGCGTGCGGCGAACGCGTCGGGCACGGAGGCGTCCTGCACGATAAGCGGCGCCTCGACCGCCACCAGGTCGCTGACGGTTGCCATGGCGGCCAGCTCGCGCGCAAACGTCGGCGTGGTGCAGGACAGGTCGATGACGAGCGCCCCCTTATGCGCCACGCTCACGATGCCCTCGTCGCCGAAATAGGCGTCCTCAAGTGCGCCCTGCGTGGTGAAATACGTGAACACCGCATCGGCCGACCCGGCGTCCTCCACGCGCTGCCAACCGGCCTTCACCAGCCGGTCGGACACCATGTTCCCAACGGTCGCGTTTCCCTTGTACGCGAATGCTTTCGCCATTCCTTAGCCCTCCTTCTTGATTTTGCGCGCGATGCGGTCCGCCACCGACAGATCCTCGCGCTTGTCACCGCCCCAAAACACGATGGCCAACATGCCCGGGCCGACGTGGCTGCCGATGACCGGCCCGATGCTGCTTTCCAAGAACAGCAGGTTGTCGTCCTCTTTCTGCAGAAGCTCCTTCAAGCGTGCCGCGTCCTTAGGGCAGTCCGCGTTGCCGATGACGACGCAGCGCCCGGGCATGTGGTCGCTCATGCGCTTGGTGGCGTATTCCGCAAGCTGCTTGATCCCCTTCTTGCGCCCGCGCGCCACGCCCGTGAGCGCCAGCTTGCCGTCGAGCGAAATGTTGAGCAGCGGCTTCACGTCCAGCTTAGAGCCTGCGTAGGCCACCGAGTTCGGGATGCGGCCGCCGCGGCGCAGCGACTCCAAGTCATCGACCATGAACTCCGCGTCCACGAAGTAGCGCGCCTCGCTGGCCCAAGACGCCAGCTCGCGCGCAGTCATGCCGTTGTCGCGCTGGTTGATGGCCTCGTAGACCAGCAGCGCCTCGGCAATGGATGCCAGATAGGTGTCCACCACGTACAGCTCGGCGTCCGGATGCTCGGCAAGCAGCTGGTCGCGCACGAGCAGCGCCGTGTTGAAGCTGCCGGAAAGGCCGCTCGTGAAGCTGAGGTAGACCGTGGGCACGCCGCTTTCGATGGCGCGCGTGAACACCTCGGTGAACGTGGAGACGGGCACCTGCGCCGTTGAAGGCTTCGAACCCGACCGCATGCCCTCGTAGAACTCGTGCGGCGTGATGGTCTGGTACAAATCGTCGGCATGCTCGCCGGCTTCGTCGATATAGGGGAACTGCAGCAGCTCGATACCCGGGCGGTCGATCACCTCGAAAGGCAAATCGCAACAGGAATCGATAATCAAATTGCACCTATGCTGAGCTTCCATCAAGCTCCTTTCATCGTGCGCGGCGCCGCAGGACGCGGCGGCGCGCATTTCTTGTCTCAAAGCAGGCGGCGAAGGCTGCGCAGCGCATCCTTCGCCCCCATCATGCACCCTGCGCAGGCGTGCGCGGGGCGAAAAACCATACCGTCAACGAAGCGTTTCGGCGACGTGCGCGCTGCGCGGGCCTTAGGCGCTGAGTATCAGCGGATCGGCAGGCCCGGTCAGCTTGCCGGCGATGGTGTTCTCGCACTGGTAGGCGATGCCCACGGCGGGACCGACGTGCAGCCCGATGACGGGACTGACGGGAAGCACCTCAACCGCGTGGCCGACCATAGGCTCGATAACCTCGTGCGCCCACTTCACCGCAGGGGTTTTGTCGCCGATGTAGTGCACGACGATGTCCACCAGCCCGTGCTGGTCGATGTCGTCGCGCAAGATGGAGGCGATCTTGTCGAGCGCCTTCTTGCGCGTGCGCACCTTCGCGGCGGTGATGACGGTGCCGTCGCGTACGCTGAGCACCGGCGAGAGCTGGATGAGGTTGCCGATCAGCGCCGCGGCCGCCCCGATGCGCCCGCCCTTCTGCAGAAACGTGAGCGATTCGGGCGTGAACAAAAAGCGCGTGCGGCCCACGGCGTGCGCCGCGACCTTCGCGCATTCGTCCAGGTCGGCCCCCACGGCACGCGCGGCTGCGGCCTCCAGGATAGGCCAGGCCTCATCGTAGCCGCACGAGGTGGAGTCGACCATGCGGAAACGGAAGCCGGCGTTGCGCGCGGCAACGGCGCGGATGGCGCGCAAGGCCCCGTCATGGGCACCGGAAAGCCCCGTGGAAATGAAGATGCCGAGCACCTCGTCGCCAGCCTGGGCGGCTTCTTCGAACACGTCTTCGAGCGCTTGCTGCGACGGCTGGCTCGACGTCGGGATGTCGTCGATCATGTCGTATATGTCGGCGTAGAATTCATCCAAATCCATGGTGGCGTCAACGTATTCGACGCCGTTACGATGCACGTAGAGCGAAACGACTTGGATATCCAGCTTTTGCGCCAATTCCTGCGGAATGGACGCGACCGAATCGCACACGATCCTGATCATACGCACCCCCTCACTTCATCCGTCGCACAAGCGACGATTACCTGATTATCATCCTACGCGATACCGCGAAGCTTCCCGACAAGCGCCCGGCGGCGTTCACAAAGACCATACTCCAACCCGACCGGGTAGGTATGCGGGTTGAGCATGCGCTTCTGGGTTTCGTCGAGACAGGCGAGCCCCGCCTGCGCCCGCGCCTGGGCCGCCATCGCGTCGCGCCGGTCGGGCGGCAGCACCACTTCGCCCGCGCGTGCCAGCGGCTCGAGCAAAAGCTCGTAGCGCTTGCCGGCAAGGTTTTTCTGCCGCAGGTCGTCCAGCGGGTCGACGATGACCTCGCGCTGTCCCACGCCCGCGTTCACGTCGAAGACCATGTCGCCGGCGATGGAGCCGTCCGCGGCAAAGTAGCGGCGCACGTCGAGCACGCCGGGCACGGTGAGCTTGGCGGCCGATTCGCTGATTTTCAGGCAATCGGTCCAGGCCTGCTCGCCCGGGGCGCGCGTGGCGGAAAGCTTGTAGACGCCGCCGAGCGTGGGCTGGTCGAACGCGCAGGCGAGCTTCGTGCCCACGCCCCAGCTGTCCACCGGCGCGCCCTCGTTAAGGATGGAGCGGATGGTGTGCTCGTCAAGGTCGTTGGACAGCACGATGCCGCAGTCGGCAAGGCCGGCCTCATCAAGCATGCGCCGCGCCATCTTCGCCAGCCATGCCAGGTCGCCCGAGTCGATGCGGATGGCGGAAAGCTTTTCGCCCCGCTCTCGCATTTCAAGCCCCACGGTGATGGCGTTTTTGATGCCCTGCTCGACGTTGTAGGTGTCCACGAGCAGCACGCAGTTGTTCGGGAATTCCCGGGCATAGGCGCGAAACGCCGAAAGCTCGTCGGGAAACGACATCACCCACGAATGCGCGTGCGTGCCCGACACCGGGATGGAGAACAGCTTGCCCGCGAGCACGTTGGACGTGGACGCGCACCCGCCCACCACGGCCGCGCGGCTGGCCCACAGCCCGCCGCCGGCGCCCTGGGCGCGACGCAGGCCGAACTCGGCCACGGGGCGCCCGGCGGCCGCCAGGCAGACGCGGGCAGCCTTTGTGGCGATCAGCGTTTCGAAGTTCACGCAGTTCAGAAGCGGCGTTTCAATGAGCTGGCAGTCCATGATGGGGCCGGTGACGCGCACGATGGGCTCGTGTGGGAAGACGATGGTGCCCTCGGGCACCGCATCGATATCGACGCTTAGGCGATAGCCGCGCAGGTAGTCCAGGAATCCCTCGTCGAACAGCGCGCCGCCGCCGGGGGCCTCTAAGCTTGCGAGGTAGGCGATGTCCTCGTCGGTGAAGTGGAAATCCTCGATGAGCTCGGCGAGCTGGTCCATGCCGCAAGCCACGGCATAGCCGCCCTTGAAGGGGTAGGTGCGGAAGTAGGCGTGAAAGCATGCCTGGGTTTTGCCCTGGCCCGTGCGCCAGTACCCCTGCGCCATGGTGATCTGGTATAGGTCGGTGAGCAGTTCGTATCCTGCACCCATGTTGCACATCTCCTTCGACGCCCGAGGGGCGCCTGGTTGGGCTAGTGTTGCTCGGTGGCGGCCGTTACTGCTGATTGGCGCCGGCCTCGCCCGCGCCGTCCTGGGATCCGGCGGCCTTGTGGCTGCGCTTGCGCGTACGGCGATGACCGCGCCCGGCGCCCTCGCCGCCCGCCTGCGCCCCGCCAGCCGCGCCAGCCGCGTCCTGGCGAGACAGGCCGGAAGACTTCTGCCCGGGGCGCGGGGAGCCGTCAGCCTGCTTGCGGGGCTGGCGCTGCTTGGACCCCTGGTCTAAGCCGCGGTTGGCCGAGCGGTCGCGGTCGCGGTCGCGCTTGCGCTTCTCAGGCTTGCCCTCGCCGCCCTCGCGATTCTTCTGGGAGCCGCCCTGCTGCTTGGAAGCGCCCTGCTGACGAGACCCTCGCTCGCCGTCGCGCCCGCGGCGGGAGTCGCCCTTCGAGCGGCGCGGCTTGCGGGATGCGGGCGCTTCCTGCGAAGCCTGCGCGGACCCGGTCGCCTCGACGGCGCCTTCGCGCACCTCGACGGATTCCGCCCCGGCGGCGGAAAGCTTCGTCGAGCGGCGGCGGCGCGGCTTGCGCGCGGCGGAATCGTTTCGCTCGCTGCGCCCGTCGCCGCGATCGCTCCTGCCCTCGCCCTTGCCGCGACCCTTGCCGCGCGAGCGCTTCTGCCCACGTCCTTCCTCGTCGACGGCGTGGCTGCGCTTCTTCCCGCCGGGCACGTGGCGCACGGCGCTGCGGTCGGCCAACTTGTCCGACCCCGACAGCTGCGGGGTAGCCAACGTCGCGGCCGCGGCGCCGAACAGGTTCTCCTCGGGCGCGCAGGCGCGCTCCCACGCGTCGCAGCCGATACACTTCGGACGGTTGCCCTCCTCAGGCGCGTCGAAGTCGGAAAGCGGCACGCGCACCGGCTTTTCGCCCTCCAAGCGCACAGACACCACTTCGCGCGGCACGTCGAGATCGACGACCTTCGCCGGGCCGTCGGGCGTGGAAACGGTGGCGTTTTTCTTCGGCGCACGGCCCTTGAAGTCCTTGTAGGCCTCGTATTCGTAACGCAGGCAGCACATCAAGCGGCCGCACACGCCGGAAATCTTCTGCGGGTTGAGCGAGAGGTCCTGCTCCTTGGCCATACGGATGGACACCGGGCAGAATTCGCCGCCGAGGCGCTTGCAGCACAGCTCTTGGCCGCAATGGCCCAGGCCGCCGACCATGCGCGCCTCGTCGCGCACGCCGATTTGGCGCATGTCCACGCGCACATGCAGGCGGCTGGACAGCGAACGCACCAGCTCGCGGAAATCGACGCGGTTTTCCGACTCGAAGTAGAAGACCGCCTTTTCGCCGTCGAAGAGATACTCCACCGACACCGGGCGCATTTCCTCGGAAGTTTTCGCGGCGAGCTCCTTGAAGACGGGCATGGCCTCGGCGGCCTTTTCCTCAAGGGACGCCCGCTTCTCCCTATCCTCGTCGTCAGCTACGCGGACAACGGGCTTGAGCTGGCTTTTCAGCTTCTTCGTCTGCTCAGGCGTCGCCTCGAACACCTCGTCGCAGACATGCCCGAACTCAAGGCCGCGGGCGGTTTCGACGATGACGTCGTCGCCGGCCGATATTTCCACCTCACCGGCGTCGAACCACAGCGTTTTCGGGTTAAACGGCAAATCAACAGGCGCAATGCGAACCATAGCGCACCTCATTCCTTTATCGTCGGCACGATCGGGCGCCGCGGGGCGCGCGGGGCGGGACCGTACAGCGTATCTCGAACCTGAAACAGCATCGCATCGATGCAGGTTTCGGGGGAAACATTATAAGCAAGCGCGGCGGCGCTTTCATCAACCGCCGCAAGCGCCGCCGCAACGCGCGCCTCATCGGTGCGGGAGGCGGCTGCCGCGATGGCGTCGGAAACGTCGGCGTTGACCACCAGCTCCGGCGCCCCGGCGCACGTAACGGCCACGTCGCGCAGCCAGGAACGAACGATGCCGGCGAGCTGGCGCAGCGATTCCTGGGTTTTCGCGGTGATCTGGCGCTTGTTGCGCGCCTCGATCTGGCGGATGGCCGACTTCGCCAGGAAGTCCGCGTTTTCGGCCAGCTCCTGCTCTTGGTCGGCGCGCACGGCGTCGAGCGGCAGCTTCACGCGACCAACCAGGTCGGACGCGAACTCGATGATGTCCCAGTCGTCGGCGCGGGAAAGCGAGTCGAGCACCTCTAGGATGCGGGCGCGGAACTGCATGCGCTCGTTGGATTTCAAAAACTCGACCGCGCGGGTGAGCGACCCGTCGCAGGCGGCCAGTGCGATGCGCGCATGCTCGGCAGAAGCGCCCGAATTCTGCACGACGATGCCCGCGGCCTCGCTTTGCGGGATGGTGCGGAAGGGCACCACTTGGCAGCGCGACACGATGGTCGGCAGCACCCCTTCGCGCGTGCGCGCCAGAAGGATGATGACCACGTCGGCCGGCGGTTCTTCGAGCGTTTTGAGGAACGCGTTGGCCGCCTGCACGCCGAGCTGGTCTACGCGATCGAGGATATAGACCTTGCTTTTGGCCTGGATGGGGGCAAGCGCCGTGTCAGAGACGATGTCGCGGACCTGCTCGACCAAATAGCCGGCGGCGCCTTCGGGCGCGAAGAAGCGCACGTCGGGGTGCTTGCGGCGCATGACCTTGCGGCAAGCATCGCACATCCCGCACGGGACGGGACCTGCTTCGCACACGACGGCCTGGGCGAGCGCATAGGCCGCAAGCGTCTTGTTGGAGCCGGCCGGCCCGCAGAACAGGTAGGCGTGGCTCACGCGGTCCGCCGCAACCATCGCGCGCAGAAATTCGCGCACCTGCGGCTGGCCCAATATGCTCTCGAACGCGTCGCCCATCTTCGCTAGCGCCCCGATTCCTGGCCGGCGTGGCCCTCGGCGCCCGCGCGGCGCTCTGCGCCGGCCGCGCCGTCGTCGCGCAGGTCGATGCGGCCCTCGTGGCTGCGCTGCACGTCGAGGCGCTCGAAGTAGGCCGGGTTGGCGCGCACGAAGTCGGGCATCCACGGGAACAGGTCGGAAAGGGCCGAAAACACCGACAGCGCCGTTTGCGACTTCATGCCCGACGAGGGCACGACGCGGATGCGGTCGGGGTTTTCGCGCGCGATTTCCAGAAACGCGTCGTTGACGCGGGAATGGAAGCCCTCGCCGGCGCGCTCCATGCGGTCGGCGCCGGCATGCAGCGTGGCACGCGTGAGGCCTTCGGCCGCGGAGGCCGCCACCAGAAGGATGGTGCGGTCGGGAGAGATGCCCTGGCATGCGAAGTCGTTGGCTCGGCGCACGAAGGACAGGTCGAGCCCGCGCCCGAAGCCCTGGTAGGCCACGGTCGAGTCGCAGAAGCGGTCGCACAAAACCACCGCGCCGCGGGAAAGCGCCGGCCTGATAACCTCCGCCACCAACTGGGCGCGGGCTGCTTCGTAAATGAGGAGCTCGGAGGAATCGCACATCGATTCGTTGGCGGGGCTGAGCACCACGCCGCGCAGCTGCTCGCCCACCGGCGTTCCGCCCGGCTCGCGCAGGCACAACACCTCGCGCCCCATCGCGGACAGGGCGTTGGCCAGAAAGCGGATATGGGTGGTCTTGCCGGCGCCGTCGCCGCCTTCGAACGTGATGAACACGCCCGGCTCGGGCGCTTCGGCCGATGCCGGCACGGTGGCTTGGCCCGCCGCCGCGTCGATGCGCGTGCAAGGGTCCTGGGGCGGCTGCACGAAACGATGCTGGCTCATTGAAGCTAGTCCTGCACGGCGCCGGCCACGGCAGCGGCCACGACCTCGACGGCGCGCGGGTCGAACGGCTCGGGCATGATGAAGTCCTCGCAAAGCTCCTCGTCGGAGACGAGTTCGGCCAGCGCGGTGGCGGCGGCGAGCTTCATCTGCTTGGTGATGCGCGTGGCGCGGGCTTCCAGGGCGCCCTTGAAGATGCCCGGAAACGCCACGACGTTGTTGATCTGGTTCGGGAAGTCCGAGCGTCCCGTGCCGACCACGCGGGCGCCGGCTTCGCGCGCCACGTCGGGGAAGATCTCCGGCGTGGGATTGGCCATGGCGAACAGGATGGCGTCTTCGTTCATGGACTTCACCATGTCGGCGGAAACGATGCCCGGCGCCGACACGCCCACGAAGATGTCCGCGCCGCGCATGGCGTCGGCGAGGCTGCCCTGCTCGTCGTCGAGGTTCGTGGTGGCAAGCATCGCGCGCTGGGCCTCGTTGATGCCCTCGGACGCGGAGCTGATGATGCCGCATTTGTCGCACAGGATGAGATTGCGGAAGCCGTAGTTGAGCAGCAGCTTGGCGATGGCGATGCCCGCCGAGCCGGCGCCGTTGACCACCACGCGGCACTCTTCCTTCTTCTTGCCCGTCAGGCGCAGCGCGTTGATGACGCCGGAGAGCACCACGATGGCGGTGCCGTGCTGGTCGTCGTGGAACACCGGGATGTCCAGCTCGTCGATGAGGCGGCGTTCGATCTCGAAGCAGCGCGGGGCGGAAATGTCTTCCAAGTTGATGCCGCCGAAGCTGGGGGCGACGCGCTTGACGGTTTCGACGATTTCGTCGACGTCCTGCGTGTCCAGGCACAGCGGCACCGCGTTGACGCCGCCGAAGGCCTTGAACAGCGCGCACTTTCCCTCCATGACGGGCATGGCGGCCTCGGGGCCGATGTTGCCCAGGCCGAGCACGGCCGATCCGTCGGAGACGACGGCGACGGTGTTGGCCTTCATGGTGTACTTGTACGCATCGGCGGGGTTTTCGGCAATCTTGCGGCACGGCTCGGCAACGCCCGGCGTATAGGCCAGCGCCAGGTCCTCGCGCGTCTTGATGTCCATTTTCGGTACGGTGTCGAGCTTGCCCTGCCACTGCTCGTGCAGGCGAAGAGATTCCTGTGCGATATCCATGCTGCTTTCAGACGGTCCTTCCCGATGCGCGGGCAACGGTAGACGGCGGCTGCCGCCCTCGCGAAGTTCGCCCGCATGAGCGTTTCCTTAAGTTAGTTGATTATACCCTCAACCTTCGGGGCGCCCGCCCGCCCGCGCCGCTCTCCCCGAAATACACCCATCAGGTGTGTTTCGCCCGCTGACGTGCGGGAGTACAAATGATGCAGAGTTTGAGACGTGCGTGCCCGCGCGCCGGGCAGGCGCGCACGAGGCGCTTCGCGCAGGGGCAATGCGGCCAAGAAGGGGTAGCTATGCGATATGAAACCAAGCGCGTGTTCGCCGCGCTCGACGGCGGCAAGACCATGCGCACGGTGGCCGAGCAGGCGCTGGTCATCGCGGCCGAAAAGGGAGCTGCGCTGCGGCTCGGGCACATCGTGGACGCGCTGCCCGCCGACGCCACCGGCGCCGACCATGCCGCGCTGGCGGAATCGGTGAAGGCGCGCCTTTGCGAGGAGCTTTCCGACGTGATTGCGGCCGCGCGGGCCGATGGGCGCATCCCGTCGGTGGAGATGTGCGTCGCCGCGGGGCCCGTGAAGCGCACGCTCGCCCGAAGGCTCATCGACCCGTGGCACCCCGACACGGTGGTATGCGGGACGCGCGGGCTGAGCAGGCTGCAATACGCCCTGACCGGATCCGTGGGCACCTACCTCAAGCGCAACCTTACCTGCCCCGTCCTCGTGGTGCGCTAGGGTTTGCAAACCCACCGCCGCAAAGCCACCCCCGCAAAGCCAGCAAACCCGCCCCCGCGCACGCACTTTTCTCCATTTCTGCCAATTTTTTTGAATCGAGGGGGAAATTTCGGCCTTCCGCAAGCGCAAACGCGCGAATCCTGCTAGTTGATTCACTTCCTGCGGGCGTAAATGATGCGTTTGTTACGTTATTCCCATCGCTTATACCATTACGACCGTTTGCGACCGAAATTTCATGAAGGAGGTTTCCCCTCGATTCCGATTTCTTGGCAATTTTCGACCTCGAACCGTGCGCTATCGCGCCTCTCCCACTTGCGGAACCGTCCGCTGATTCGCACGTGCGAGCAATTCGTTCGAGCGTCGCAAGGCGCTCGTCGCCCCCAGCAGTTCGTTGCGCAGCTTGACTTGCTTTTGAAAATCCGGACAACGCCAGCGCTTGCCCATCTTCGCAGCCGCCTGTTTGGCGACCTTGTCCATTTCGAGCCTATTTGCCATCTGCAGCTTCGTCAGCGTTATCACATACAAGTTCGACTGAATGAGCGCGTTTTTGCGGCGCGCATCGTTGGCAATGCGCCCTTGCTCGCGATGGAACTCATCGCTGTCATATTCAATGCACACCTGCGTCCCCGGCCAGGAGATATCCGGTTTCAGACGAGTTACGCCCGAGCTCTTCTGCGCCTGAGCTGCAAGGCGGACCGGCCGGTTGAGCTCGACGCCGCGCAGGCCGTAGCCGCCCCGCGCCCGCGGAAGCGACAGCATCAAGGCCGCCGCGGTCTCGGCGGGAGAACGCGAGCCATCAAGTGCGTACGGCGCCGCCACTTTAAACGGGCCGATACCCGCGATATCACCCGCCGCCCGCCCGAACGCCCTCAACCGCCTGACGCTGGAAAGCGCATCGCGGGAAAACATCCCGTGGCTAGCGTTGTCGCAGGTCGAAAAGGTGCCGCAAAACTCGCACATAAGGCCGACGAGCTCGGAAAAGGACAGCAAGTTGGCGGATTGCGCAAGGGCAAGCTCAGGCGAGACGACGCCGATGCGCGGCGAAATTGCACGCAGAGCGCCCGTCGGCAGCGTCGCCTTCTGATGGTGATGAAACACGACATCGCCAGGAATGTTTTTATGCTTGCTGCTGCACAGGCAATGAACCGGCCTTGAAAGACGGCACAGTTCGGCCGGTACCGGCCCGCGCACAGGGCCGCTCGGCAATTCCGCGCGCGAAGCCCTAAGAGCGGCGGGCGTTGCGCAGGCGCCGGCGAGTCGCCAGTATTCGAGAGCGGATATGTGGCTGATAACAATTTCCATTGCACGAGAATACGGCACAACGGGCGCGCCGTGGTTCACGGTTCAGCAACAACGGCGGGGATGGCAGGCTAGCGCGCGGCCGGCCGATTTAGCTAGCGCGCGCGAAAATGCCCAATTCTGCCAAAAAATCGAAATCGAGGGGAAACCGTTGCCGCGAGTTTGCCTAAATAGGCAGGTAGCGTGATACAAGCGGCGGCTAATTTGTCACGAGCGCATCATTAGCGCGCGAGAGAGGCACAGCGAGCAAGCAACTCGGGACTTGAACGCGGGCGGTGGGACGAAAATTTCCCCTCGATTCGAAAAAATTGGCAGAAATCGCCCCAAAGTCGTGCGCGGGGTCGATGAAACGCCCCGCAGGGGCATGACGAATCGTGAAGAGACGTAACGAATCGTGAAGAGACGGCGCACCACAACGGGGGCATCCCCGAAGTGGGGGGCGTGCCGGCAGTTCCGCACTGCGGGCCGTAGCGGGGTTGCGGGCCATAGTGGGTCCGCGAGGAACGCAGGCTCGTCCGACCGCCGATTGGCGGGGTTAGCTGGCTATGAGGGCCTGCACCATGTCGATGATCTCCTGCTTGCTGTGGACGTCGAGCTTCGTGTAGATGTGGCGGATGTGCATCTTCAACGTGTTGCGGGAAATGACCAGCTCCTGCTCCATGAACGGCATGTTGCGGCCGTGGGCGATGAGCCCGAGCACCTCGCGCTCGCGGGCGGTCAGGCGATACGTGCGCGCGATGGTGTCGCACGGAACGGAAACCGGGTCGATGGGCGCGCCGACCGCGACACCAGGCACCGCCATCCCAGCCGAGGGCATCCCCGCGCCGGCCGGGCCGCCGGCAACTCCCGCACCGCCGACCGACGCCCCGGGCATCAACGGCACCGGCACGCCCGACGTCATCGTCGCCGCGGACGACGCGACGCCCGCAAACGACGGAAAGACGGCCCCGTCACGGCCATGGGCGGCAACCGCGGCGCAATCCGCAGCGGAACCGTCCGCAGCAACACCGCGAGCTGTCGAAACCACCCCGCCGTCGGCAACGCACCCGCCAGCGGCGCCGACCTCGGAAGCATCGCCGGCGCAGGCCCCGTCGCCGGGAATCGAGGCCGCACCCGCGGGCGCGCTCGCTCGCCCGGGAACCCCTGCCTCGGCCTCGTCCAAGCCGGCCGCCTCGTCAACGCCCGCATCGGCCACCGCGTATTCGGACGCGTCGCTTGCCGATGCGAACGGCGCCTGCAGCCCGGGAAACTTCAGCAGCACCACCAGCAGCACCATATAAACGAACACCATCAGCTGCTCGCTGGCGAACAGGGCCTCCGACGGCCCCGCCGACAAAAGCATGCCCACCGCGACCACGATCGTGCCGAGCAGGTGCCCGACCGTCGCCGCGAGGCGCATCCCGGCCGCCGCGCGCAGCGTCTCGATGCTGTTGCGCGCCGCCCACACGACCAGCGCCCAGGACACCACCTCGAACAGCGTCGTGCCCAAGCCGCACAGCATCTGTTCCACGCCCGGCAGCGCCCACGCGAGCGGGCGCGCCAGCAAAACGCCGACGGCGACGCACAGAAGCGCCCCATAGAAGACGTGCTCGATGCGCAGCCCCCGCCAAGCAAGCGCGACGGCGAACAGCGCGATCAGGGCGAAAAACGACATGGGGTCGTTATGGTAGTCGCCGCCGGTGAAGCCGTTGCGCAAAAACCCGAGCATCATGGCCGAGAACACCAGCATGATGACGAAGCCCGGCGTGACCACCTTGCCATGCGGGCGCTTGACCACGCCCGGCACCGCAAGCGGGCTCGGAGCCAAGGCCAGCCGCCCGCCCGCCCCGCGCACGGGCGTTCCGCCGAAGCCGACCATGGCCAGAATCAAAGCCGCGCCAAGGGCCGCACCCGCAAGCACGACGGAGCCGAACGAGCCCAAAACCGCGGCGGCGGGATTTTGGGAAGCGAGGGAATACAGCGCGAACGCGCCGAGCATGCCAAGCGTGCAGGCGCGCATCACCGTGGACGACCCCAAGCGGGCGAACAGGCACACGAAGCCCATGCTCAAAGGCGCGCCGATGGTCTTGATCATGGCAAGCGAGCAGATACCCGCCACCGACCAGGCAAGGCCGTCCCGCTCAAGCGCGGGCATGGCGAACAGGGACAGGCAGGCCCCGCCGACGAAGAACAGAAAGCCCACCACCGTCGAGGCGCCGAAAAACCAGCGCACGTCGCAGTCGGCCTTCTTCAAAAAGCGGCGCGCCGCAAGATAGAAAACGAGATAGACCACGCACGTGCACACGCGCATGGAAAGCGTGCCCGCCTCCGACGCGTTCGCCCCGAGCAATTGCCCATCGGCAAGCCAAATGCCCGCGAACATGCAGGCCAGGCCCACAATCGCGCAAACGGCCGTGCGCACATCGCCCATGCCGAGCGCCCCGTCTTCGCCGCTCATATCCGTCCCCCCTTTGAAACCCCTGGAAAACCGCGTCTTTGCGCGAAAGGCTCGCCGACGGCCTCATCCGCCGGCGAACCTCGAAAACAATTCCGCCTATGGTAACACGGTGGCGCCCCTACGCGCTTGCGCGCACGCCGGATACGCTCAGCTCATCAGCGAAGTTGCGCGGGGCTTCCCCGCAAGCACCTTCGCGAACGATATCGCCCGCGCCCGCCTCTTCCGCATAGCGCGAAAGATCGGCAATGAGCTCGGGGAACTCCTCGAGAGAGGCGCGCCACGCAATGGCCCGGCCCTCGGCGTGCGCCCGGCCGCGCTCCACGCGCACCCAGCGGCCGTCGAAGTCGGCCTGGAAGTAGCCGTCGATGCACGCCTCGCCCGGCAAAAACGCCTCGCCGTCGGAATACACCATGCCGGGAACCACCGCGGTATCTCCGAGCGCGTCGTGCGCCCAATCCTGCCCCGACGGCACCACATAGGCGCCCTCGACGCCCTCCATCAGCACAAGCTTGGCGCGCTGCTCGAACACGGGCGCGTCGGTAAGGCCCTCGTCGGGAACGTGGACCGACCCGTCGGCGGAAAGTTCGCCTTCGGCCCGCATATGCCGGGCAAGGTCGTCCACCAACTCCGCGATGCGTGCGGCGACGTCCCCGCCGCACGCGCAAGCGCCCCGCATGCCGCCGCGAGCGAAAACCCGCTCCAAGGCCGCGTGACCAGAGGCCTCTCGAGTGGAAGTCGCGCGGCCAGGCAGCGCCCACTCCTCGCCCGTCGCAAGCCCAAACGCCTTGCTAGACGGCCGAATATCGGCAACGGCGCCGACAGCCCTCGAGGCGCCGCCGCAAGCCGCGGCCCCTACCCCGGCCATCATGACGCCAGCCGCTTCGAGAGCATCTTGGTGGCGTTGACCATGTGCCGGTTGATGGCCATTTCCTTCGCGGAAAAGCCCAGCGCCAGGCCCACCAGCTGCGGCAGATGCAGCGTCGGCATGGTGATATCGCCCTCGTAGCGCTTCTGCGCATCGGCCTGCCACATGTCGATGGCCATATGGCACAGCGGGCAGGGCGTCACCAGGCAGTCGGCGCCGGCTTCCTTGGCAGTCAGGCACGACACGCCGTTGGACAGCAGCGCCTCGCGCTCGGCCGGGTAGATGCTGTGGAAGCCGCAGCAGGCCAGCCGCTGCTCGAAATCCACGTTCTGCGCACCGAGCGCCTCGGCCAGAAGCTCCATCGAACGCGGATTGCGCGGGTTCTCGAAGCCCATCACGTCGGGCGGCATCAGGATATGGCAGCCGTAGAAATTCGCCACGGAAAGGTTCTCCAGCGGGTTGGTCACGTGGCGGCGCAGCTCATCCAAGCCGTATTCGCGCTCGTCAACCAGCACCCACAGGTAATGGGTGATCTCGCAGGTGCCCTTGTACTCAAGACCGCTTTCGGCCAGCGCCTCGTTGACCTTCGCGCGCAGGGCGGCGTCCTCGTCGAGGCGCTTCTTCGCCGTGCGCAGCATGAGCGTGCAGGTGTTGCAGACGGTCAGGATGCGATCGAACCCCGCGGCCTCGGCCAGCGCGATGTTGCGCGCGTTGACCGCCACGCCCAGAAAGTCGTCGATGTCCTGGATCTGGGCCGCGCCGCAGCACGTCCAGCCCTCGATCTCGGCAAGTTCGATGCCAAGGCGCGCGCAGGTCTTTTCGGTGGCTATCTTCAGCTCGCCCGCGGCGCTTTCAAGCGTGCACCCCGGGAAAAACGCGTAACGATGCTTAGACATTGGTCGCATCCTCCTTCTGCTCCTGGGAAAGCTTCGCCGAGAACTCGTAGAGGCGGCGAACCTCGTCGATGCCCTTCACGGGGTGCGGCATGTGCAGCGGGTTCATCTTGCCGGCCGCCACCATGCGCACGGCGAACGGCGTGCGGTTCATGGCCGTCTTCACCATGCCCTCGGTGCGCAGCGCCAGCATCGTCTCGTTGAGCATGCCCGTGCGCTTCACGTCGTCGTAGAAGCTGTAGGCGTGACGCGCGCCCTCGGACTTCTTCTGCCCCAAGGAAAGCGCGCGGCGGCGCAGGTAGCTGATCTCCTCGGCCACCGGGATGTGCTTGGGGCACTTCGTCGAGCACTGCTGGCAGTGGATGCACTTCCACAGGTTGCCTTCCAGCGCCGCGAGCACGCGCGCGCCGTGATTGCCGTCGCGGCTGTCGCGCTCGAAGCGGTAGGCCTTGTTCATGATCGCCGGCGGCAGGTAGCTTCCGTCGTCGTAGGCCAGCTCGCGGCACTCGGAGATGCAGCTGCCGCACAGCACGCAGTCGGCGGGCTTGGCGATGACGTGGAACTCCTCGGGGCTTTGCAGGTGGTCGTGGCGGCCGGCATGCGGGCACATCCAGCCGGAAACCTTGCGCATCTTGTCGGCCACGCCGTCGAAATTCACCACCAAGTCGCGCACCACGGGCAGGTTGTTCAGCGGCTCGAGGTACAGCGTGTCGCCGCCGAAGGTTTCCAGCAGCGTGTCGAGCTGCGTCTCGCAGGCCAGATACGCGTTGCCGTTGACCTGCACCGCGCAGCTGCCGCAGATGGCGTGGCGGCACGCGCTCGTGAAGCACAAACTCGCGTCCTGCTCCTCGCGGATCTTCGTCAAACACCCTAAAAGCGTGCTCGTCGCGTAGGGGATGACGTATTCCTGGTTGAACGTGCGCTCGCCGTCGAAGCGCCGCACGTTGAACGTGATCATCCTGTCGGCCATCAGTACTTCCTCTCCTCAGGTGCGAACTTCGTCACGGCGACCGGGCGGTAGTCAAGCGTGAAGGCGCCGTCCGGGCAAAGCGTCACCAGCGTGTGCGCCAGGAAGCGCTCGTCGTCGCGGGTCGGGTAGTCCTCGCGCGAATGCGACCCGCGGCTTTCGGTGCGGGCGCGGGCGCCCATGCACACCGTCTTGGCGATGGACAGCACGTTGCCAAGCTCCACGTAGTTCATGAACGCCTGGTTGTACACGGTCGAGTCGTCGTCGATGCGCGCGTCGGCGTAGGCGGCCATGCATTCGTCGACCACCGCCTCGGCGGCGGCCATGCCCTCCGCGTTGCGGAAGATGCCCACGCCGTTCCACATGGCCTCGGCCGCGCGGTCGCGGATGGCGAAGATGGACTCGCCGGTGCGCTTCTTGCGCATGGCGGCGAAACGCTCAGTCCACTGCGCCTCAAGCTCCTCGAGGCGCTCCGTGCCCGCAAACTCGCGCCGGCGGGCGGTCTGGGCGGCACCGATACCGGCCTGCTTGCCGAAGAACACCACTTCGGAGACGGAATTGCCGCCCAGGCGGTTCGCGCCGTGCACGCTGATGCAGCTGCACTCGCCCGCCGCGTGCAGGCCATCGACGGCCGTGGCGCAGGTGCGGAAGTCCACCACGTCGATGCCGCCCATCATGTAATGGTTGGAAGGGCGGATGGGCACCGGGTCGGTGATCATGTCCACGCCTTCGAAGGAAAGCGCCAGCTCGCGCACCTGCGGCAGGCGCTCCATGATGCGCTCGGCACCCAAATGGCGCAGGTCCATGAGCACGTAGGATGCCATGCCCTGCCCGAACCCGCGGCCTTCCTTGATCTCGGTCTCGATGGAGCGCGCCACCAAGTCGCGCGGGCCGAGCTCCATCTTCTCGGGGGCGTAACGGGCCATGAAGCGCTCGCCTTCATTGTTGATGAGGTAGCCGCCCTCGCCGCGGCACGCTTCGGAGAGAAGCACGCCGGTGGTGGCCAGGCCCGTGGGGTGGAACTGCACGAACTCCGGGTCCTTGATGGGCACGCCGGCGCGCAGGCACGCCGCCACGCCGTCGCCGGTCATGTTCGTGGCGTTGGTGGTGCGGCTCCAGTACACGCGCCCGAAACCGCCGGCGGCGATGACCACCGCCCGGGCATGGAAGCTCACGATCTCGCCGCGGCGCAAATCGATGGCGACCACGCCTTGCAGCTGACCATCCACCTGCGCGATGTCGAGCAGGTTGTACTCGTCAAGGAACTCCACGCCGTTCTTCACGCAGTTCTCGTAGAGCGCATGCAGCACCACATGCCCGGTCTTGTCGGCCGAATAGCAGCAGCGCGGATGGCTCGCGCCGCCGAAGGGGCGCTGCGCGATGCGGCCCTGCTCGTCGCGCGAATACGGCACGCCCATGCTCTCAAGCTCCAGCACCAACTCGGGCATTCCCGACACGAAGAACTCAACGGCATCCTGGTCGGCCAGAAAGTCGCTGCCCTTGACCGTGTCGTAGAAGTGGCTCTCGATGGTGTCGGTCTCGTCTCGATACCCCAAAGCCGCGTTCATGCCGCCCTGAGCCGCGCCGGTGTGGCTGCGCGTGGGGAACACCTTCGTCAGCACGGCGACCGACAAATCCCCCGCCGCGCTCGCGTTGAGCGCGGCGGACATTCCCGCGCCGCCCGCGCCCACGATGACAACGTCGTACGTCTTCACGTCTTCGCCCCCTACTCCATGCGATATTTCGCGACGCCCTGCTCGTAGAGGTTGTTGCCCTCGGCGTCGATGACCACGATGCAGGGATAGTTCTCCACGCGCAGGCGGCGGACGGCCTCAGGACCCAGGTCGTCGAACGCGATGACCTCGCACTCTTTGACGCTGTCGGCAATAAGCGCCGCCGCCCCGCCGATGGCGGCGAAGTAGACCACCTTGTTGTCCACCATGGCCTGAACCACCTCGGCCGCGCGCGGACCCTTGCCGATCATGCCCTTAAGCCCCTGTTCCATCATGGCCGGGCTGTACTTGTCCATGCGCCCGGAAGTGGTCGGGCCGCACGAGCCGATGACGCGCCCGGGCTTGGCCGGCGTGGGGCCTGCGTAGTAGATGACCTGGCGATCCCAGTCAACGGGCAGATCCTCGCCGCGCTCGATCATCTCGACCATGATCTTGTGGGCGGCATCGCGGCCGGTGTAGATGATGCCGGAAATGTTGACCATGTCGCCGCACTTCAGGTCGGCAAGGACCTCGTCAGTGAGCGGGGTGGTGATGTTCTTGGCCTGTGCCATGTTTCTCGTCTCCTAACGTTTACGCTTTTGGTAGTGGGGTTACAGAACGACTTCCTTATGGCGCGCCGCATGGCAGTTCAGCGTCACGGCCACGGGCATGGTGGCGATGTGCGTCGGGTAGGTTTCTATCTGCACGGCAAGCGCGGTGTTGCGCCCGCCGAAGCCCTGCGGGCCGACGCCCGACTTGTTGATCTCCTTGAGCAGCTCGCGCTCGATGGCGGCATATTCCGGGTTGGGGTTCGGCGCGCCGGCCTCGCGGCGCAGGGCCACCTTGGACAGCTGCATGGCCTTGTCGGCGTTGCCGCCGATGCCCACGCCCACCACCGTCGGCGGGCAGGGGTTGCCGCCGGCGTTGACCACGGCGTCGACGATGAACTTCTTCACGCCCTCCAGGCCGTCGGCGGGCTTGAGCATCTTAAGCTGGCTCATGTTCTCCGAGCCGGCGCCCTTCGGCATCACCGTGATGCGCAACTCGTCGCCGGCCACCAGCGACGTGTAAATGATGGCGGGCGTGTTGTCGCCGGCGTTCTTGCGGTTGAGCACCGGGTCGATGACGGTCGACTTGCGCAGGTAGCCGTCGATGTAACCCGCGGCCACGCCGGCGTTGATGGCGTCGTCGAGCAGGCCGCCGGCAATGTGCACTTCCTGGCCGATTTCGACGAATACGATGACCATGCCGGTGTCCTGGCACATGGGCACGTTGTTCTCGCGGGCGATCTTGATGTTGCGGCAGATCTTCTCCATCGCGTAGGTGCCGAACTCGCTCTCCTCGGTCTCGGTCGCCTGCTGGATGAGCTTCTCCACATCGCGCGGCAGGTCGCATGCGGCCTCGATGCACAGGCGGCGGACTTCGGCCGTGATGTCTGCGACGTTGATTTCCTTCATTGGTTTTCCTTTCCTTAAGGGGCGGGGCGCGCCGGGTGCGCCCCGCAACCGTTTCTATATTTGCTGAAATGCGGCGTGGTGCTTGCTGGCGCCTAGCGGCCAAGCGGCCTAGCGGTCTTGCGGCCTACCACAGGCCGAGCACCTTCCACCACACGCCGCCGACGCCGAGCCAGATGACGATGTTGATGACGGAGACGACCGCACCAAGCCCCCACCATTTGCCCTGGCTGACATAGCCCGCGCCGAACAGGATGGGCGCCGGGCCAGCGCCGTAGTGCGTCAGCGACCCCATGAGGTTGCCGAAGAAGCCGAGCACGAGCGCGGTGAGCATCGCCGGCGCGCCGGCCGCGATGGCCACGGTCAAAAACGCGGCGTACATGGCGGTGACGTGCGCGGTCGCCGAGGCGAACAGGTAGTGGCTGAAGAAGTAGGCCAGCGCCAGGATGAGCAGGGCGACAACCCAGTTCATGCCGCCGACGCTTGAGGACATGAGGTCGCCGAACCACGGGATGAGCCCGAGCGTGTTCAACTGGCCGGCCATCATGACCAGGGCCGCAAACCACACGAGCGTGTCCCACGCGCCCTTCTCGTTCTTCACGTCATCCCAGGTGAGCACCCCGGAGAGCAACAGGAATGAAAGGCCGATGAAGCCGGTGGTGGTGGCGGAGAGGTTGATGGCGCTGCCGGCGATCCATAGGATGAGGATGAGCGCGAACACGAAGATCATCTTCTTCTCGGCGCTGGTGACCGGGCCCATCTCGGAAAGCTTCGCGCGGGCGACCACGGCCGCGTCGGGGGTTTCCTTGACCTCGGGCGGGTTGAGCTTGTACAGCACCAGCGGCACCACGACAAGCGCGACCAATCCCGGCACGAGAGCGGCGATGCACCAGCCGACCCAGGTGATCTCGATGCCGGCGGTGTCGGCGGCAAGCTGGACGGCAAGCGGGTTGGCGGCCATGGCGGTGACGAACATGGCGGACGTGATCATGTCGCCCTGAAAGGCGCACAGATGCAGAAACGAGCCGATCTTGTTCTGCGTGCCGTCGTCGGCGCGGCTGCCGAAGGTGTGCGAGAGCGACTGGACGATGGGCCACACGATGCCGCCGGCACGCGCGGTGTTGCTCGGCATGGCCGGCGAGAGCACGAGGTCGGTGGCGATGAGCGAATAGGCCAGCCCGAGCGTCTTCTTGCCGAAGCGCTCCACGAACAGATAGGCCACGCGATTGCCCAGGCCGGTCTTGATGAAGCCGCGGCTGATGAAGAACGCGATGACGATCAGCCAGATGGTGGTGTTCGAGAAGCCCGACAGGCTATCCTTCAGCCCCACCGTGCCGGTCAGCACGCTGGCCGTGATGGCCATGATGGCGACCGCGCCCATCGGGGCGGGCTTGATGATCAACCCGACGATGGTGGCGGCGAAGATGGCGAACATGTGCCACGCCTTCGCTTCCAATCCGGCGGGAACCGGACAGAGCCACAGGGCCACTCCCACCGCCAACGTCACGATGAGCATCGGCCAATTGATGGGACCTCTCGCCCCCTCCCGCTGCTTGGCGCGCGCCGATGCGGTGCGCGGCTTGAACGCTGCAACTGATTCCACGGGCATTTCCTTTCCTTTTGGGGCCGACCCTTATCGCGGCCCCGCCGATGGGCACCATGGTGGCTGTCACCACGGCTAACTTCCCACGCCCATCGGGGGTGTACTTCTGCGTTTTACCTGATGGGCGTTCATAAAACACCCACGGCGCCACCCCTGGCGGGTTTCAGCGGGCACCCGGTGACACCCACGGGAAAGGACGGCGCGGGCAGGTTTTTCGCCGTTGGTTTGCCCGAGCGCGACTCCAAGCGGGAGCGGCGGGCGCACAATGGGGGCATCTTCGTTTTGGAAAGGACGAACATGGAAGACGAGATGAATGAGCCGCCCGCGCTTTGCGCCGAGGCGGTTGCCGAGGCGGTCTATGCCGCCGTGCGCCACTGCGCCACAACGCTGCGCCCCGACGTGCTGGCGGGCATTAAGGCCGCACGGGAGAGCGCGAGCGCGCCCCGCGAGACGGCCGTGCTCGATTGCCTGTTGGAAAACGCGCGCATCGGGCGCGAGGACGGCGTGCCCATCTGCCAAGACACGGGAACCTGCTGGGTTCGCTTGGAGGTCGGCGAGGATTTGCTCGTGCCCGGCAACATCCTCTCGAAGGTAAACGACGCGGTGGCGCGCGCCTACGCCGACGGCAAGCTGCGCATGAGCGTGCTGGCCGACGCGCTCATGGACCGCACGAACACGGGCGACAACACCCCGGCGTTTGCGGAAGTGGCGTTTCGCCCGGGGCGCGGCGCGACGCTTCACGTGCTGCTGAAAGGCGGCGGGTCGGACAACGCCAGCCGCGTGGTCATGTTGGCGCCGGGCGCCGGCTGGGAGGGCGTGAAGCAAGTGGTGCTCGACTGCGTGCGCGAAAAGGCCGCGAACGCCTGCCCGCCGCTCATCGTGGGCGTGGGCGTGGGCGGCACGTTCGACAAGGTGGCAGGCCTTGCCAAGCATGCGCTTCTGCGCGAGGTGGGCTCCCCCGCCGCAAGCGAGGAGCATGCCCGCCTGGAGGCCGAGCTGCTCGATGCCGCCAACGCCACGGGCATCGGCCCCGGCGCGCTCGGGGGTGCGGCAACCGCGCTCGCCGTGCATCTGGAAACGGCCCCGTGCCACATCGCCGCGCTGCCCGTCGCCGTGAACATGGGCTGCTCGGCCATGCGTTCAACATCCATCGACCTTATCGATTGGGAAACGGGAGAGCCGGCCGCAGCTGCCGACGTCGTGGCTGGAAAGGAGGCGCGATGAGCGAATCGAACGAAACGGTGAGGCTGAGCCTACCGCTTGCGAAGGACGACCTGGCGAAATTGCGCTCCGGTCAGCAGGTGCTGCTTTCCGGCGACGTGTTCACCATGCGCGACGCGGGGCACGCCCGCGCGCTTGAGGCGCTTGAAGAGACGGGCGAGCTGCCCTTTAGCCTGGCCGGGCAGACGCTGTTCTACGCCGGCCCCACCCCCGCCGCCGCGGGCCGCCCGCTCGGCAGCGTCGGGCCCACCACGGCCAGCCGCATGGACTTCGCCACGCCGGCGCTCATGGATGCGGGCATCGTCGCGTGCATCGGCAAGGGCAAGCGCAACCAGGCCGTCATCGACGCCTGTGTGCGCAACGGCGCCGTGTACTTCGCGGCCATCGGCGGCGTGGCGGCGCTTCTGGCCAAGCGCGTCACCGAAAGCGAAACGGTGGCCTGGGCTGATTTGGGAACCGAGGCGCTGCGCCGGGTGCATTTCGAGGATTTCCCCGTCTTCGTGGCCGTCGACACCCGCGGCCGCGACCTCTATCGGGCGATAGAAGCTGGCGAGGATATATAGCGAACGAGCCAACGGCTCCGCATCGTCTCAACTTGCCGGCCCTCCCGCCCGGCCCCAACGCAGAAGCGGCGCCCCAAATGGGACGCCGCTTTTTGTCTTGCGGGCTTTTTCGCCGTATCCGCTATTCGGCCGCCTTCGCTGTTTTCTTCGCCGCGGGCTTCTTGGCCGCGGGCTTCTTGGCTGCCGCCTTCTTCGCCGCAGGCTTTTTCGCGGCCGTCTTACCGGCGGCCTTGGCTTCCTTCGCCGCGGCCTTCTTGGCGGCCTCTTCCTCCTTGCCCGGGCAGCTGAAGTTCGGGCACAGCTTCCACGGCCCGCGATTGGTGGTCACGATGACCATCGGCGCGCCGCAATGCTCGCATACCTCGTCGGTGGCCGTGATGGCGCCATACTGCGGCAGCGGGTAACCCACGCCGCACTCGTCGTAATTCTCGCAGCGGATGAAGCGCTTCAAGGTACGCGGGTTCTTCTGCGCGATGAGCTTGGCCTGCTTGCCGGCCTCGGCGCACTTCGGGCACTCGCCCACCACCACGTCGGGTTCCTTGTTCGTCTCGCAGTTCGGGTCGATGCACAGCGTGCGCGGCTTGGAGCGGAACGCGGTTACCTTCACCTGGGGCATGCCGCAGGTCGGGCACAGCTCGGTCAGGCTCTCCACCTTGCCCTTCGGCAACGGATAGGTCACGTCGCAGTCAGGCCAGCCGGCACAGCCGATGAACATGCCGCGCGTCTTCTGCGACACGCGGATCTGCAAATCCTTGCCGCACTTCGGGCACTTGCCCACGTAGGCGTCGGCGGCGACGGCGTCGGCCAGCGCGTCTTTCACCTCTTCGGAATGCGGCATCAAGTTCGCCAGCTGCTCGGAGAGCAGGTTGCGCGAGTTCATCACCACGGAGTCCTTGGTGTTGCGCCCCTCGGCGATGTTGTCCATCTCCTCTTCGAGCTCGGCCGTCATCTCGGGATGCGTGATGTGCGGGGCGAACTTGTCGAGCGCGTCGCACACCGCCATGCCGAGCTGGCTAGGCTCGATGGGGTCGTTCTGCACGTACTTCACCGTGTAGAGGCGCTCGATGATGGAGTGGCGCGTGGACTTGGTGCCCAGGCCGAGCTTCTCCATTTCCTGAATGAGCTTGCCCTGGCTGTAGCGCGCCGGCGGCTCGGTCTGCTTCTTCGTGCACTCCGCGCCGTTGAAGGCGATGGTGGCGCCCTCGTCCATGGCGGGCAGCTGCTCATCCTTCTTCATGCCGTAGGGGTAGATGGCGCGATATCCCGGCTCCACGAGCACGTCGCCCTTCGCGACGAAGGGCTCGCCGGCCACGTCGAGCGTCACCTTCGTGCCCTCGACCACCGCGGCACCCGACAGCGTGGCCAGAAAACGCCTGGCCACCAGGTTGTACAGCTTGTAATCGGCCGGGGCCAAGTCGTCGGGCGTGGCCTTCGCCGTCGGGTAGATGGGCGGGTGGTCGGTGGTTTCCTTCTTGCCGCGCGTGGCATGCAGCTCGCCGGCGGACAGGAGCTGGTTGCAATACGGCGCGTAGGCGGGATTGCCGGAAATGGTCTTCACCACTTCGGACAGATCGAGCGAGGAAGGATAGACCGTGTTGTCGACGCGGGGATA
The DNA here is from genome assembly GCA_963627055.1 of Butyrivibrio sp. CAG:318. Classification (GTDB taxonomy): domain Bacteria; phylum Actinomycetota; class Coriobacteriia; order Coriobacteriales; family Eggerthellaceae; genus Senegalimassilia. The sequence continues at coordinate 38,900 of CAVGAF010000002.1, forward strand.
GGAAATATAGCCGTCCATGTAGAGGCTCTCCGCAATGCGCATGGTGCGCGCCGGGGAAAGGCCCTCGGCGGAAGCCGCGGCCATGAGCGAGGTGGTGTTGAACGGCGCGGGCGGCTGCTGCTTGCGACGGCGGCGCTCGACCGAGGCGACGCGGGCCGACGCAGCGCCACAGACGGCCGCCATGGCCGCCTTCGCCGCAGCCTCTTCCTTAAAGCGCGCCGTGGCATGTCCCGCCGTGAAGGCAAGCTCGCCCTCGCCGGACGTGGGGCCTGCGGCGGCGCCGGCGTCGAAGGCGCCCTTGATCACCCAGTAATCTTCCGGCACGAACGCCAGCCGCTCGCGTTCGCGCGCCACGATGAGCGCCAGCGTCGGGGTCTGCACGCGACCGGAGCTGCGCACGTTGCCGTAGCCGGCGAACTTCACGAGCGTGAGATAGCGCGTGAGCACCGCGCCCCAAATAAGGTCGATGTCCTGGCGCGACGCGCCGGCCGAGGCCAGGTTCACGTCAAGGTCCACCAAATTCGAGAACGCATGCGTGATCTCTTCCTTGGTGAACGCCGAATAACGGGCGCGGGAAACGGGGGCGTCAGGGTTGACCTCCTGAATGCACGACAGCGCATCGGAGCCGATGAGCTCGCCTTCGCGGTCGAAGTCGGTCGCGATCACGATGGAGTCGGCCTTCTTCGCGAGGTTCTTCAGGCTGCGGATGATGTCCTTCTCCTTGGGCAGCTTCTCGATGGGCGCGTAGGCCAAATACGGCAGCGCGTCCATCTTCCACGCCTTCAGCTCCACGCCGTCTTCCACGAAGGGCTTCTTCTTTTTGAACGGGGGACGCGGCAGGCTCGCCGGCACGTCGGCCGCAATCGCCTCGCCGTCCTCGGTCACGCCGCGCCAACCGCCGCGCTTCTTATATATAAGGGTGGGGACGAAATCGGGCTCCAGGATATGGCCGCGCAGGCCGATGGTCACCCATTCCTCGCCGTCTACCTCGAACCGGTACACCGGCGTGTTGTACACCTTGTCGGACTTGGGCTTCTTCGCGCCCAGAAGCGTCGCTATCTTGGTCGCGGCGTCGTTCTTCTCGGTTACCACCAGCTTCATGCGGCTTCTCCTTTGTTGTCATCGGGCCGCAGCGCGGCCGCTTCGCTCACACGATTGCCCCATTCGTTTGTTTTACGTGTGCGGGGATTGCGCGCAGGGGCCTCTTGGGGCGCTTGCGCAGTGCGTAGCATACACGATTGGCGCCCCTTCACGGGAAAAATTGCCCGCGACGTGACGCAAACGTTTCCGAAAAGGAAGTGCAGCGGTGCAGAATACGTGTTGATTTCGTCGCTAAGCGGCGAAGGAATGACGGCGGTTTCAAGGACTCGGGCGCCCGACGCGCACCTTACGTTAGCCTAGCTTGCGGGAGGCCGTCGAACAGCGAAACGTTCAAGCCGAAAACGGACCACGACCGAACCACCGGCGGCGCCCACGTGACAAAGTCGCACACGCGCCCATGCAAAGCAAAGGGGTTGAGCATGATTCGCAAAGCTGCAAGCATCTGTCTGGGAATAGCCCTTCTCGTCGGCATCGGCGTGGCGGGCCTCAAAGTGCTCGCCCCGGCCGAAAGCTCGCCCGTCGCATCGGCACGAAGCGTCATCGGCAACACCCGAAACGAAGCGGTGAACGCCGCCGTCGACGCGTCGGGAGTTAAAAGCAGCGTGTCCGACGCGCTCATGTCCCATGCCGGCGACATCGCCGCCACCACGGGCATCTCCACCACGCAGGTGCAAACCGTCATCGAGGGCCTCGACATCGAGGATTGGCAGGTGGCCACCCTGCCGGAGGGAGCACAGGCTCAATCCACTATTTCGGGAACAGCCGCCGGAATCGAGGCGACGCTGACCACCTACGACGACCCCTCCTACGTCAGCGTCAGCGCCTACGGGCAGACCATCGACCTGGCCGTCCCCTCCTCGGCGCAGCAATACCTTCCCCTGCTGGCGCTGGCCGCCTAGCGCATCTAGCAGCCGCGGCGGACCCGTACCCCGGCCCCGTATCCCGGCTCCACGCCCCCACGTCCCGCCAACGCGCGCGTGCGCGCAACGCGACGGAAGCCCACGCGCCCCACAACCGTAACGACCCCGAAACCGCCCAGAAACCACGCCGCCCGAAGATAGGCTCAGCGGAAATAGACGCTTGGCGCCAAAGCCGCTTCCCTATTCGAACAAGCATGGCAGGGGGTCGCGTATGGACGATCTGGTCGCGCACACCGCGCGCATCAATAAGGAACTCGCCCGATGGGGCGTGAAGTTCGGCCTGTACAAGAACGGAACGTTCAACGAGCGCCTGTTCCCCTTCGACGCGATACCGCGCACCATCGCGGCCGACGAGTGGGAGCAGCTTTCCGCCGGCCTCGCGCAGCGCGTCCGCGCGCTCAACGCCTTCCTCGCCGACGTATACGGCAAACGCGCCATCATTTCCGACGGCGTCATCCCGGAAGATTTCGTGCTCACCTGCCCCGGTTGGCTCGCCCCGTGCGACGGACTCACGCCGCCGAAGAGCATCTACAGCCACATCTCCGGCATCGACTTGGTGCGCGGGCGCGACGGGCAGTGGTACGTGCTCGAGGACAACCTGCGCATCCCCTCGGGCGCGAGCTACCCGCTCATCGCCCGCACCATCACACGCCGTTGCTCGCCGGCCACCTTCCAGCACGCCGCCATCCGCGACAACCGCAACTACGGCGCCATGCTCAAGCAGGTGATGGACCACGTGAACTGCGGCGGCGTCAACGTCGTGTTCACCCCCGGCCGCTACAACGCCGCCTACTTCGAGCACAGCTACCTTGCCGAGCAGACCGGGGCGGAGCTGGCGGAGGCCGAAGACCTCTACGTGCGCGACGACCGCCTCTACCTGCGCGGCTACGACGGCGACGTGCGCGTCGGCGCGGTGTACCGCCGCGTTTCCGACGAGTACCTCGACCCGAACTGCTTCCTGCCCGAAAGCGTCATCGGCGTCCCGAACATCATGTGCGCCTACCGCGCCGGCAACGTCGCCATCATCAACGCGCCGGGCAACGGGGCCGCCGACGACAAGGGCCTGTACTACTTCGTCCCGAAGATGGTCGAGTACTACTTAAAGGAAACCCCCATCCTGCACAACGCGCCCACTTATCTGCCGCTGTACGAGCAGGACCGCGCCTACACGCTGTCGCACTTGGACAGCCTGGTCATCAAGGACACGGCCGAGGCGGGCGGCTACGGCGTCATGTTCGGCGCGAACCTCACCGAGGAAGCGCGCGCCGACCTCGCCAAGCGCATCGTCGCCGAGCCGCGGCGCTGGATCGCCCAGGAAGTCATCGACTTCGAGGAGCTGCCGACCTACATCAACGGCGAGATCGTCCACCGCAAGGCCGACCTACGCGCCTTCGTGCTGACCGACGGCACCGTCGAGGCCTGGCCGAGCGGGCTGACGCGCTATGCGCGCGAGGAAGGCAACGCCATCGTCAATTCGTCCCAAGGAGGAGGGTTCAAGGACACATGGGTGCTCAACGACTAAGCAAGGAAAACCGCCTGTACTGGCTGGGGCGTTACAGCCAGCGCGCGCTCATCACCATTGAGCACGTCTCCCGCGCCTGGGACACGTCGCTTGACGGCGGGCAGGTCGACTACGCCGACTGGTGCCGGCGCATGGAAATCCCCTGCGACTACGCAAGCGCCGCGGAGTTTTTGGAAAGCTATCTCTTCGACGCGGGCAACCCCAATTCCGTGCCCTCGAGCGTGGACCGGGCATTCGACAATGCCGTGATGCTGCGCGAGACCATCACCTCGCAAACGCTGTCCTATCTGCAGCTGGCGAAGAACACGATGGACGCCGCGAACGCCTCGGACGCGCCCATGCTCGACCTGCAGCAGGTGCGCGACTACCTGATGGCATTCAAGGGCTGCGCCGACGAGAACATCGTCGACGAATCGACGCGCATGACGCTCAAATGCGGGTTCACCATCGAGAAAATCGACCTGATGGTGCGCCTGGACTGGAAGACCGATCAGCTGCAGCAGGAAATCGACCGCCTGTGCAGCAGGCTTCGTCGCACGCATCTCGCGCGCGACGGGAGGCGCCTGCAGCTGCTCGGCGACCTGGCCGGCTGCCAGAACGTCGAGGAGAACCGCCGGGTGCTGCTCGACTGCGCCGAGAACCTGCTGCCTGGCATGTAGCCGTTTTTTGACGGGATAAGGGAAAGGTCCTTCATGAAACGACTCAGCTACGCATTCACCACCACGGTCGAGTTCAGCGCGCCGGTCCACGACCACGCCTTCGTGCTGCGCTGCCTGCCCGCCACCCGCGAGGGGCAGCAGGCGCGCGGAAAGCTCGAACTCGACCCGCCGGCGACTTTCACCGTGCAGAAAGACTCGTTCGGCAACCTGCTCGCCTGCGGGCGCATCGACGAAGAACATTCATCGTTCACGTATCGGGCAAGCGGGGAAGCAATCCTCGAGGTGCCGCGCCTCGAGGATTGCCCCTGTGGCCTTGAAGCCGCCGCGGGCGAGGCGGCCGTCGGAGCGTCCGGCACTGCCACCCCGCCCGCACCCCACGATACGCACCCCATCTTCCGCTACCCCTCGCAGCTCGCCTGCGCCGACGAGGCCATCGTCGCCTTCGCAAACTCGGCGGGCTGCACCCCCGATCATGCGCCCAACCCCGCCCGCCTGCGCGACGCGGCCCTGCGCGCCGAGGCGCTCATGCACGCGCTGCACGAGCGCATGGCCTATACGCCCGGCGCCACCGACGTGCACACCACCGCGGCGCAGGCCTTCGCGCAAGGGCGCGGCGTATGCCAGGACTTCGCGCATATCCTGGTGGCGGCGCTGCGCAACTGGGGGCTTCCCGCCCGCTATGTCTGCGGCATCACCGAAGGCGAGGGCGCCACGCACGCCTGGGCCCAGGCGTATATCGGCGGCAGATGGATCGGCCTCGACCCGACGCGCGACAAGCTCACCGACGAGGGATACCTGGTGGTGGCGGTAGGGCGCGACTGGGCCGACTGCCCCGTCGAGCGCGGCGTATTCATCGGAGCCGCCGACCAAACCCAAACCGTGTTCATGGAAGTGATGGATCAATAGATGAAAATGGAAGTCGTAAGCGCGGAGCTGTTCGTCGATGAACGCATCCGCATTTGGAAAAACCGCCTGAAGCCCGAAGGCGGGCCGGCCGCAGGCGCCGGGCGCGCATCGGTAGTCACCGGCATCCACGGCGACGAGCTTGAAGGGCAGTACGTCGCCTTCGAGCTGGCGCGGCGCATCAAGGAACACCCCGAGCACCTCGCCGGCACCGTAGACATCTACCCGGCCATGAACCCCTTGGGCGTGTCCACCATCACGCGCGGCGTGCCGCTGTTCGACCTGGACATGAACCGCGTGTTCCCCGGCTGCGAAGACGCGTCGCTGACCGAGCACCTCACGCGCGCCATGGTCGACGACATCGCCGGGTCAACGCTGGCCTTCGACATCCACGCGAGCAATATCTTCTTGCAGGAGCTGCCGCAGATCCGCATCAACGAGATCACCGCCGAGCGCCTGGTGCCGCTCGCGCGCCGCGCCGGCGTGGACTTCGTCTGGGTGCACTCGGCGGCAACCGTGCTGCAATCGACCCTGGCCTACAGCCTAAACGACATCGGCGTGCCGTGCTTGGTCGTGGAGATGGGCGTCGGGATGCGCATCACGAAGGAATACGGCGACGCACTTATCGACGGCATCTTCAACCTGCTCATCGACCAGGGCATATGGACAGGACCGCGCCCGGCCGCCCTCAAAGAGCCGATCGTGTCCACCGACGGCGAGGTGAGCTTCCTCAACGCCGACGCAGCCGGCATCTTCCTTCCCACCGCGCATCATTCCAACATGGTCGAGCGCGGACAGGAGCTCGGCATCATCGCCGACGCGCTCACCGGCGAGGTGAACCAGCACGTGATAAGCCCCACCGACGGGCTGCTGTTCACCCTGCGCGAATACCCCGTCGTCACGCCCGGGTCGCTGCTCGCCCGCATTCTGGGAGGTTTGAAATGAAGGAAACCGTCCTTTACAGCATAGAGATGCCCTACCGCGGGCAGCTGCACATCAAAGGCTTCTCGTTCGGATCGGGCGAGCCAACCGTGTGCGTGGTGGGAGCCCTGCGCGGCAACGAGGTGCAGCAGCTCTACATCTGCTCGCAGCTCGTGCACCGCTTGCGGCGCATCGAGGCCAAGGGCGGCATCGCGGCCGGCAAGCAAATCATGGTCATCCCCTGCGCGAACCACATTTCCATGAACGTCGGAAAGCGCTTCTGGCCCATGGACAACACCGACGTCAACCGCATGTTTCCCGGCTACGACCAGGGCGAGACCACGCAGCGCATCGCGGCGGGGCTTTTCGAGGCGGTGCGCGGCTGGCGCTACGGCATCCAGATGGCGTCGTTCCACCTGGAAGGCGACTTCCTGCCGCATATCCGCGTGATGGCCGGCCCCGGCCCCGACGCGTCGGCGGGCGACAAGTTCGGCATGCGCTACGTGATGACGCACCAGCCCGACCCCTTCGACACCACCACGCTCAACTACAACTGGCGCCTGTGGGACACCGACGCCTATTCGCTGTACGCGGAAAAGACCGACACGGTCGACGAGCTCTCGGCGCAAGAGGCGGTGCGGGCATCTCTGCGCTTCATGGCGAACATCGGCGCCATTGACTACCCTTGCCACCAGGGCTTCCGTTCTTCGCATATCGACGAGAGCGTGCTCGTGGGCGTGCATACCACGCGCGGCGGCGTGTTCCGGCTGCTGGCGAAGCCGGGCGATACCCTCTCACGCGGGGAAGTGGGTGCGCAGGTGCTCAACCCGCTTACAGGCGAGATCGTCGAAGAGGTGCGTGCCGAATCGGGCGGCATCGTGTTCTTCGCCTGCAACCGACCGCTCGTGACCGAGCACACGCTGGCGTTCTCAACCATCCCCCGCGGCGCCGATCGGGCTTAAGGGCTAGCTAGCCGCCTGCGCGCCCGCCGCGGCGCGGGCGGCTTCCAGCTCCTCGCGCTCAAGCACCTGCTGCATAGCCGAAATGGCGCATTCGAGCATGGAGTCGTCCGGCTCGTTGGTGGTGAGGTGCTGCATCTGCATGCCCGGCCACAACACCACCTTCACCAGCGGGTTTTCCGGATGGCTGCCCGCCCAGCGCACCGTGATCTCGTAGGAAATGCCGGCGATGACGGGCATGAGCACGATACGCGCAAGGACGACCAGCGTAAGCTTCGGCGCGCCATCGGGCACGCCCCAGGCGGCGATGAGGGCGTTTAGGGGCGTGATGGTGTACACCAGAATGGCGATGATCATCACCATGATCAGAAACGCCGTGCCGCAGCGCACGTGCAGGCGCGGGAACTGCCGGGCGTTTTCCGGCGTCAGCGGCAGCCCGTGCTCGTAGCAGTGGATGGTCTTGTGCTCGGCGCCGTGGTAGCCGAACATGCGCTTGATGTCGCTCATGCGCCCGATCAGCCAAATATAGAACACGAACACGGCCACGCGCAGGATGCCGTCGACGATGTTCCAGGCAAGCGTGTTCGAGTCGTATTCGCCCACGAAGAGGTTCGTGATCGCCGCCGGCGCCACGATGAACAGCACCACGCCCAGCACAAGGCCGAGCACCATGGAGACGGCCATCTCGCGATGCCCGAACGCCGCCTCGCCGGATGCGTCGCCCTTTGCGGCGGCGTCCTTCGTTTCGGCCGGCACCGCTTCCGCGACCTTGACAGCTCCCGAAGCCTCTTCCCCATCCTCTTCGGAATACGCATGCATGGCGGCGATCTCGAGCGCCTTGTATCCCAGCATCAGCGACTCCACCATCGCGCGGCAGCCGCGCACGAGCGGCCAATACATCCAGCCGTTCTTGTCCTTGCCGCTAGCCAAATCATGCGACTCCTCGTAGATGCCGCCGTCCGGCTCGCGCACGCCCACGGCCCAGTTGTACTTGCCGCGCATCATGACGCCCTCGATAAGCGCCTGCCCGCCCACGTGGGTCTTTCGCTGCCCGTCTTCGGAAAACGCGCGCGAAAGGTCGCTCTTTTGCTTGGCCACCCTAACCACGCTTCACTTTCGGAAAGGGGTTTCCGCAGGTCATCTTCCCTTCCGGACAGCCCGTGCGCACGCAGGGGGCGCCGGCGTCGGCAAAGACGAACGGCGCCGTGGGCCGGGCAAGCTCAAGCATGCGATGCGCCATGTCGCGAATTTCCCATTGGGCGCGGTTGCAGCAGCGCAAGCTGAAGAAGTGCAAAAGCTCGCGCACGTTCATGGTGATGACGATCTTGCTCTCCGCCGCATTGGGCAAAAGATAGCGCGCGTCCTCGGCCGCGACGCCTAAGTCGAGCAGCTTATGGTACGCATCGACCGCCGCCGCGATGGCCTCGTCGAACACCGCCTCGGCCGCCTCGTTGCCCGCAACGCTTTGCGGCTTCACCACGGCCACCTCGCCCGTGAACTTCACGTAGCGCTGGCTTTGCTGGTTGAAGCTGGCGATGCGATGGCGCACGAGCTGATGCGTCAGCGCGCGCGACACGCCATCGACGGCGAAAGTGTAGCTCGCGTGCTCGAGCGTGCTGAAGTGCCCCGACGACATGATGGTGGAAAGCACGCTCTCCACGCGCTCGGGCGGCATGGTCTCCATCAGCTCGGCGGCGCCGACCGGCGCATAGCACAGCCGCGCGGCTGTGGCGATGGCGCGCTCGGGATCGGGCGTATGGTAGAGCAACTCGACGTTCATTTGCTGGCTCCTCGTCTATCAACAAATCGCCCGCCCTCAGGCGTGCACGGGCGGGCAATCGGATACTATGCTAGCTATCGAATATAAGGGACGAAACCAAGGGGAAGCAGGAGATACGCCGATGACCGGAAAGATAACGCATGTGGAAGAGGGCGCCGACGGCAACGGCACGAGTGCCGGGCGTCCCCTGCTCGGGCACGTCGATTGGAACGAGGAGTGGATGAGCCTGCAGGCGCGCCGCCGCAAACCCGACGATCCCGCCTACTGGGACGGGCGCGCGCACGACTTCCCCGCCGACACCGAGGTCGGCCCCTACGCCAAACGCTTCGTCGAGCTTTCCGGCATAAAACCGGGAGAAACCGTCTTCGACATGGGATGCGGAACCGGCGCCGTCGCCCTGCCGCTCGGCCTTGCCGGGCATAAGGTGGTGGCGGCCGACTTCTCCCAAAACATGCTCGACCGCATGAGCTTCATAATGGAGCAGGCAAAAGTGACGACTGTCTTCCCCAAGCTTTTGAGCTGGGACGAGAACTGGGAGGCCAAAGGCGTGCGCGAGGGCATGGTCGACGTATGCGTCGCGTCGCGCTCCATCGCCACGGCCAATCTGCGCGACAGCCTGCTGCGCCTGACCGAGGTCGCCAGGCGGCGTGTCTGCATCACGCTGACTACCGGGAGCAGCCCGCGCACCGACGAGGCCATCATGGCCGAGCTCGGGCTTGAGGACGCGCTGTGCCGCGACTACCTCTACGCCATCAACATCCTGGCGAAAGAGGGGCTCCTGCCGCGGGTGGACTACATCCGCTCGCAGCGTTTCGACACCTACGACAGCGCCGAGGAGGCCGCCACGCACCTGCGCCGCATGATCGACGGGGCCGCCGGCGCCATTGAAAACGAAGCGCAACGCCAGGCCGCCTACGCGCGCCTGGACGCCTGGCTTGCAAACAACCTCGTCGAAAACGACCAGGCCGGCCAGGCCGACGTCCACGGCAAGCCCCAAAAAGCCCTGCGCCTGGCAAACCCCCGCGTAATCACCTGGGCCTTCATCTCCTGGGACAAGTAAACGCATTGGGTCCAAAGGCCCTCTCCGTTACCCCAAGATTGGGCGCAGGCGGCGAGCTGGGGACTAGCCCCGCGCCTCCCCGCATGGCGGGTTTCCCGACTTTCCGAATCGCCGTGCACGGAAACCGGGCTTCGCTGGCATTCGGCGCCCGTGGGCTCGAGGCGCGAGAATTTACTTCAGCTGCTTGCCGTTCGTGTCCCAGTAGAACTTCTTGAATTTGCGGATTTGGTTCATGTGCATGATGCGTGCCCAAAGGTTGTGCTTGAAGGAGTCGGGCGCGTAATGCAACGGATAGGGCTCCTTGGTCGCGGCGAGCGCCGCAAGCGCCTGCGCCAGCCGTTCCTTGTTATCCATGCTGCGTTTGAGCACGTAGGCGGGCACGCAGCAATACAGAAACGGGTTATAGGCCTCGCGCTCGGCGACGGGCTGGCCCATGACGAATTCGCGTACGATGAGCTCGACGAAGTTCTGGCCGCCCAAGCTCATGTAGTACGTGTTGCGTCCGCAGCGGGTGTTCACCTCGAAGAAGCGGAACGACCCGTCGCGCGAATCGAACTTGATGTCGAAGTTCGCGAAGCCGCGGTAGCGCGTGTGTGCGAGGAACTTGCGCGCGCCGTCGATAATGGCCTGCTCGCGCTCGCCCATGATGCACAGCGGGTTTCCGATGGCGGTGGGGTCGTGGTCCTGCAGGCAGACGCAGCCGCCGGACACGACGCGCAGGCCTCCCTCGGCGTCCGAGAACGTGGTGAGCGTGCGGATGGCGTCGTCGTCGCCGGGGATGAAGTCTTGGATGACCAGCAGGTTGTTGTAATCCGACGTGCGGATGGAATGCCACACCTCGGCAAGTTCCTCGGCGGAGTCGATCTCGTAGATCTTGCGCCAGCCGGCGATGGTCGGCTCGGCGTCTTGGAACTGCGCGGAATTCGAGGGCTTGGCGATGAGCGGGTAGGCGAACTCGTCGTAAGGCAGGTCGTCCGGGCCGCTTCCGCAGTCGAAATACCAGGTTTTGGGATACGGAATCCCTATCTCTTCGCAAATCTCGTAGAAGCGGCGTTTCTGCGTGATGTCGTCGAGCAGGTCGAAATCGATGTAGGGGACCACGTATCCGGCGTCGGCCAGGCGCTGCTTGCCCTGCGAGAGCATGCGCGCGTGGCAGTCGTCGCAGCCGAGCACCAGCAGCGTTTTTTCCGGAGAGGCGGCGCCCACTTCGGCGGCGATGCGCTCAAGGGTGCCGTAGAGGCCTTCCTGGTCATGGATGTCCGGCTCAAGGCGGTAGTCGGTGAAGCGGCTTTCGGAGAGCATCTTGATGTTCTGGGTGGCGAGCACGATGGTGTTCGTGATGCCGAAGGCGCGGTGAAGCTCGCGGACGTAGCTGTAGGCGAGGATGTCGCCGCCTACGACGACGGGCTGCAGCAGGCGGGCCACGTCGGCGGTATCGGTGATCGGCGTGCGCTGTGCCGGTTCGGTCATGAATGCACTTCCTTTTAAGCGGTCGTTTCGTTTAGCAGTGGGAATTATCGCACACGCGCCCGGTGCGTGCGCTGCCCGCGCACCTTTCATGGAAAGTGCCCATACCGAAAGGGGGCTATCGTATGATTGGCAGATGCAAAAAGCCCGATGGGCGTTAAGAGAAGGAGTTTCGCGCATGTGCGGATTCGTGGGATTCACCGCCGTCGATTTCGACGAGCAGACCAACCGCGCCATCATCAAGGACATGGCCGATCGCATCATCCACCGAGGTCCCGATGACGAGGGCTACGTGGTCACCGACGACATCGCGATGGGTTTCCGCCGCCTTTCCATCATCGACCTTGAAGGCAGCCGCCAGCCCATGCAGAACGCCGACGGCACCGTGACGGTCACCTTCAACGGCGAGATCTACAACTTCCCGGAGCTGCGCGAGGAGCTTCAGGCCGCCGGCTACGCGTTCAAGACGCATGGCGACACCGAGACCATCGTGCACGGCTACGAGGAGTGGGGCTGCAAGGTGTTCGAGCGCCTGCGCGGCATGTTCGCCATCGCCATCTGGGACGAGAAGGAAAAGCAACTCGTGTGCGCCCGCGACATCTTCGGCATCAAGCCGATGTACTACCAGCACGACGGCAACCGCCTGATCTACGGCAGCGAGATCAAGTCCTTCCTGGCCCACCCGCGCTTTAAGAAGGAACTCAACCGCGAGCAGCTCCCGCAGTATCTGTGCTTCGAGTATCTCAACGACTCGCAGACCATGTTCAAGGGCGTGCATAAGCTCTTGCCCGGCCACTACATCACCTTCAAGGACGGCAAGCTCACCCGCGAGTGCTTCTACAAGATCACCTACAAGATCGACGAGTCGAAGGGCCTTGAAGAGTGGGCCGACATCATCAAGGACACGTTCGACGAGTCCGTGCGCGCCCACGAGATCGCCGACGTCGAGATCGGCAGCTTCCTGTCCGGCGGCATCGACAGTTCGCTCGCGGCGTTCTGCATGGGGCAGCACCACGAGGAGGGCGTGCAGACCTACTCGGTGGGTTACGACATCACCGGCAGCGAGGAGCAGCGCGACAAGGCGGAGAACGCCGGCTTCAAGATCAAGCTCGACGAGCTGAAAGACGCGCACGCCTTCGCCGAATGGGCGGGGCTTGCAAACAAGGACGTGCAGGTCACGGCTAAGGAATTCCTCGATATCGTGCCAACCGAGCAGTACCACATGGACGAGCCGCTCGGCGCGCCGTCGGCCATTCCGCTGTTCTTCGTCAGCCAGCTGGCCGCCAAGGACGTGAAGGTGGTGCAGTCCGGCGAGGGAGCCGACGAGCTGTTCGGCGGCTACTGGATTTATCACGACCAGTACGAGTTCTCGAAGTACTTCAAGGTGCCGCGTCCGCTGCGCGCGGCCGGCGGGGCCGTCGCCGAGAAGCTGCCGCCGTTCCATGGGCGCCACTTCGCCATGCGCGGATCGGGCGGCCCGGAGAAAAGCTATCAGCGCGCCTGCATGAACTACATGTGGGACGAGGTGCCCAGCGTGCTGAAGGGCTACACCGGCCCGTGCAAGCCATGGGAGCATGCGCGCCCGCACTTCGACGAGGCGGTAAAGCAAACAGGCGGCGGCGACGTGATCACGCAGACCCAGTACGTGGACATGGTGTCATACATGCCCTACGACATCTGCCTGAAGGCCGACCGCATGTCGATGGCGCACTCGCTCGAGCTGCGCGTGCCGTTTTTGGACAAGAAGGTGCTCGACGTGGCGCTGCAGCTTCCCACGAACTGCCGCGTGACCGACGAGCATTCGAAGTACGCGCTGCGTCGCGCCGCTGCGCACCTGGGCTTCCCGCAAAAGGTGGCCGACATGCCCAAGCAGCCCTTCATCACGCCGCTGACGGTGTGGCTGCAGACCGATCTGTACTACAAGCGCATCAAGGAGGCCTTCACGAGCGAGGCCGCGCACGAGTTCTTCAACGTGGATTACCTGATGAAGATGCTCGACGACCATCGCAGCGCCGACTTCGCCACGCAGGAAGGCCGCAGCAAGCTGAAGATGATGCGCATCTGGAACGTGTATTGCTTCCTGTGCTGGTACGAGGTGTTCTTCGGCGAAACGTCGAAGCAGTACGCCCCGAAGACGCGGGTGGCTTAAAAAAAAGCAAGCTAACGGCCAGGGACGGCTCTAAGCCGTCCCTTTTTTCGTCAAGCTGCATCGAGGATGGCAGCACAGCGAAGAGAGCCCCCACTCCACAAGCGGCAAGCGCTCTTTTGCCACGCTGCCCCGCAGCGCTCGCTTACACTGGCCGCTTATGGTCGGGCTCGGTCGTGATGATGACCGGGCCTTCCTCGGTTATGGCGACCATCTTCTCGAAATGCGCGCTCGGCTTGCCGTCGCGCGTGCACACCAGCCACCCGTCGCCGCCCTGGCGCACCTTGCGCGTGCCCAGGTTGATCATCGGCTCGATGGCGAGCACCATGCCCACCTCGAGCTTCTGGCCGAAATGCTTGTGCCCGTAATTGGGAACCAGCGGTTCCTCGTGCATGTCGTGCCCCACGCCATGGCCCACATATTCGCGCACCACGCCGTAGCCCGCCGCCTCGGCGATGGACTGCACCGCATGCCCGATGTCGCCCAAGCGATTGCCGGCACGCGCGCTCTCAAGGCCCGCCCACATGCATTCCTCGGTCACCTTCAACAGGCGCCTCTTCTCCTCGGAAATCTTGCCCACCGGGTAAGTCCAGGCGTTGTCCCCCACCCAGCCGTCCACCGTGGCGCCCGTGTCGATGGAAATGATGTCGCCGTCGCGCAGCACGACGTCTTTCGAGGGGATGCCATGAACTATCTGCTCATTGACCGAGGCGCAGATAGACCCGGGGAAGCCGCCGTAGCCCTTGAATGCGGGAATGCCGCCATGTTCCCGAATGTAGGTTTCCACGAATTCGTCCAGCTCGAGCGTGGTGACGCCGGGGCGCACCAAAGCCCCGACAAGGCGCAGGACCTCTGCGGAAAGCCGTCCGGCCTCCTTCATCGCCTCTATTTCACCGGCGGATTTCAGCCTCACGCTCATGATGGAACCCTTTCTCGTTTATGTTTTAGCCAGTATACGCCCGCGTGCTCGACGCGCGTCGCGCAGCTTCGCAAATTGCTACCCTTCAGCAGGCAATAACGTCCATTCATACAGGAGCAATCAAAGGGCAAGCACTTGGAAACAATTGCGTGCTACAGTCGCATTCGTATTACAGCGCGAACGGTCAAGAGCAGACCGCTCTCCCTAGTTAGAAGGAGCTTCCGTACATGGAAAACCTCGGTTACTACAACGGCAAATTCGGTCCGCTGGATGAAATGACCATTCCGATGAACGATCGCGTATGCTGGTTCGGCGACGGCGTCTACGACGCAGGCCCGGCCCGCAACTACCATATTTTCGCCCTCGACGAGCACGTCGATCGCTTCTTCAACAGCGCGCGTATGCTGGAAATCGAGATGCCCTGCACCAAGCAGGAGCTGAAAGACCTGCTCAACAAGCTGGTGCACGAGGTCGACACCGGCGACTTGTTCGTGTACTACCAGGTTACCCGCGGCACCGGCATACGCGACCACGCCTTCACATCCGGCCCGGGCAACCTGTGGGTGATGCTCAAGCCCGCGAAGATCTCCGACGGGCTGGAGCCCATCAAGCTGATCACCACCGAGGACAAGCGCTTCTACTATTGCAACATCAAGACGCTGAACCTCATCCCGTCCTGTCTGGCCACCGAGCGCGCCAAGAAGGCAGGCTGCCAGGAATCGGTGTTCTATCGCCCCGGCGGGCGCGTGACCGAATGCGCGCACTCCAACTGCCACATCATCCAGGACGGCGTGCTGAAAACCGCCCCCACCGACGAGCTCATCCTCCCCGGCATCGCCCGCAAGCACCTCATCAAAGCCGCCAACGAGCTGGGCATCCCGGTGCGCGAGGAGGCTTTCACCCTCGACGAGCTGTTCGCTGCCGACGAAGTGCTGGTCACCAGCTCTTCCAACCTTTGCCTGCATGCGAACGAGATCGACGGAAAGCCCGTCGGCGGCAAGGCCCCTGAGCTGCTCGAGCAGCTTCGTTCCACCGTTATCGCCGAGTTCAAGAACGCAACGGAGTAAACGTCATCATGGAATTCCGCGCTTTCACGAAAAACGCTGCGCAGCCTGATCCGCAGCGCACCACCATCACCTGCATCGAAGACGCCATCCTGCAGCATTCCCATCGTGGAATGACCAAGCTGGCGAATTTCATGCCGGTAGACTTTTGCCACGAGGCAGCTCGCGAGATTCTGTCGTGGGAGCGCGGAACGGTTTTCCTAACCACCGGCTTTTTCGTCAACGGCTTCCCCGAGACGGACGGGCCGGCAGGCACCATGGTGGTGGCAAGGGCTCTGCAGTTGCTCGGATTCTCCCCCGTCATCGTTGCCGAGCCGTTCGCCCGAGCCTACTTCGCCGATTTCGACATCGCCGTGCTGAGCGTGCAGAAAACCTACGATGAAAAGCGCTATCGCGCTCTTATCGAGTCCTTCAACCCGGTCGGGCTCATCTCCATAGAGCGCTGCGGCCGCAATGCCGAGGGGAATTACCTGAACATGCGCGGACTCTCGGTCGGAGATCTGACCAGCAGCGTCGACGACTTGTTCCTCATGGCGCAAGGGCGAATCCCAACGGTTGGAATCGGCGACGGCGGCAATGAAATCGGCATGGGAGCGCTCCTGGATGCCATTGGGGCAACCCTTGAAATCGACCCCTGCGTCGTGCCAGTTGACAAACTGGTGCTGGCTTCCGTGTCCAATTGGGGCGCCTACGGCCTTGCCGGTTGCCTGGAGGAATTGACCGGAAAGCAGCTTCTCCCAACGTGGGAACAGGTCAAAGAGTTTATCGACTACACAGTCTCGTTAGGCAGCGTAGACGGAGTATCCGGCGAGAACGTTTCAACCGTGGACGGTTACGACATCGAAGTGAGCAGAGCCGTTTACGGGAGCATCATCGCCCAAGCGAGCGCGCACCTAAGCAAGGCAGCCCTCGCAACAGCCTAGCCTTTGGATAGGCGAAATGGGCAAACATTGCCAGCAAGCCCGGGTTTCTCCCGGGCTTTTCTTATCCTTGCGATTACCGGAGATAGCAAACCACGTTCATGAGGTTATTCGGAAGGGTATTTTCGGTCGCGCCGAACCTTAAAAACAACGGCAAACAAAAAAAGGGCGACCCAGTTGAGTCGCCCTTTATCACTAATGAATGGCTGAGATGCTTATTCAACAGCGGTGTAGTTCTTGGTGACGGAGGAATCCACCGAAACGCCCGGGGTCATGGTGCCGGAAACGCTGATGGACTTCACGTACTTGCCCTTGGCAGCAGCCGGCTTCATGCGCAGGATCTCGTCGTAGACGGTGCCGTAGTTCTCGGCGAGCTGCTCGGCGCTGAAGGAAGCCTTGCCGATGATGACGTGGCAGATGCCGTAACGGTCGGCGCGATACTCAACGCGGCCGCCCTTGAGCTCCTTGATGGCCTGGGCGACGTTCGGGGTAACGGTGCCGAGCTTCGGGTTCGGCATCAGGCCGCGGGGGCCGAGGATCTTGCCGAGACGACCAACCTTGCCCATCTGATCGGGAGTGGCGACGGCAGCGTCGAAATTGAACTCGCCGGCCTGGATCTGAGCGGTCAGCTCATCGGTGCCGACGATGTCGGCGCCAGCCTCACGAGCGGCGTCAGCAGCGGCGCCCTCGGCGAACACGGCAACACGCACGGTCTTGCCGGAACCATTCGGCAGGGACACCGTGCCACGCAGCTGCTGGTCAGCCTGACGGGTGTCGATGCCCAGACGGAAGTGGGCCTCAACGGTCTGGTCGAACTTGGTGGTGGCGATCTCGCTCACGAGCTTGAAAGCCTCCATCGGGGTGTAAACACCCTCGCCAATCTTCTCAACAGCGGCGCGATAGGCCTTGGACTTCTTTGCCATAATGCAAATCCTTTCGTGGTTCGTAGCGAACCTAAGGCGGCTTCTAACGCCAGGTTCTTCCACTTTCGATAACGAACAAATACCTAAAAGGTTTTAAGGCTTACGCCTCGCCCTTCAGGATGGCGGCGAGCTTCTTGGAAGGCACATAGGTCTTCTTCATCTCGATGCCCTCGACGCGCACGCCCATGGAACGAGCGGTACCGGCGACGATGCGCATGGCGGCCTCGATGTCGTTCGCGTTCAGGTCGGGCATCTTGATCTCGGCGATCTCACGCAGCTGATCCTGCGTAAGGGTGCCGACGAACTTCAGCTGCGGGATGCCGGAAGCGGACTTCAGGCCCAGCTTCTCCTTGATGAGCACAGCCGCCGGAGGGGTCTTGCAAACGAAGTCGAAGGACTTGTCCTCATACACGGTGATTTCAACCGGGATGATGGTGCCCTTCTGCTCTGCCGTCTGAGCGTTGAACGCCTGGCAGAACTGCATGATATTGACGCCCTGAGCACCCAGAGCCGGGCCAACGGGCGGGGCCGGGTTCGCAGCGCCAGCAGGAATCTGCAGCTTTACAAAGCCCGTAACTTTCTTCTCAGCCATTCTTAATACCTTTCAAAATGCTTACAAAGCTATATCCAAAAGCCTCGGTTCGGAATGAGAAGCCCCGGTCCACGCGGGCACGCCGAAACAAAAGCCTTTCGATACCAACTAGATGCGGGAGACCTGGTCGAAGGACAGCTCCACCGGGGTCTCGCGACCGAAGATGGAAACCATGACCTTGACCTTGCCGGCCTCGGGGGAAATCTCGGAAACGACACCGTCGAATTCGGCAAGCGGGCCGGAGATAACCTTAACCGACTGACCCACTTCAAGATTCGTGGAAGTCTTCTTAGGAGCTTCGTGGCTCGTGCGCTTCATGATCTTGTTGTACTCATCACGCGTAAGCGGAGCAGGATTGCCGTCTGCCCCAACGAAGCCCGTAACACCAGGGGTATTGCGAACAGCGGCCCAGCTGCGATCATCAAGATCCATACGAACGAGCACATAGCCCGGGAAGACCTTTTTCTCGCTTTCGACGCGTTTACCGCCCTCTTTGAGTTCGGTAACGGTCTCGGTAGGAATCTGAATAGAGAACACGTTATTCTCAAGACCCATGGTCTCGATACGGGTCTCAAGGTTGGTCTTCACCTTGTTCTCATACCCGGCATAAGTATGCAGGACATACCACTTCTTCGACATGTCTTATGCCCCCAATCCGGAAATGAACAAAAGGATAGGCGTGATGATGGCATTGTCGAGCACGGCAACATAAGCACCGAAGAACAGCAACGCAACCACGACGACACCGCTCCAGCGCAGAACGTCCTCGCGAGATGGCCACGTGACGCGCTTCATCTCGGAACGGACATCCTTAAAAAATTGGAAACGGTTCTTCTTTACCGGCTTTTTTTCAGCCTTCTTTTCCGCGGGCTTAGCCTGCTTGCCGTCTTTCGAGGATCCCTCAGCGGTCGATGCCTTGCCGAACAATTTCTTCTTCGGAGCCTCAGCGGCGGCTTCAACTACCCCATCGTTGTGCTGTGCAGTCAGAGCCTCTGCTTCGCGGGCCTCTTTGCGGGCCTGACGCGCAGCAGATGCCTTCGCACGCTGAGTCTTTGATTTCTTAGCCATCTAAATCCTTCAGGAATCGATTTCCTCTAAACGCCAAACAAGCAGCCTGGCACCAAGCTGCTCTCTTAGCAACCTGATTACAAGCTGCTCGCTATACGAGCTGGCAGGCCAGGAGGGACTCGAACCCCCAACATGCGGTTTTGGAGACCGCCGCTCTACCAATTGGAGCTACTGGCCTATGCCCGTGCTAACCTCTGAAACCTATCGAGTTTCCTTGTGCACCGTGTGCTTCTGGCACCACTTGCAGTACTTCTTCAGCTCGATACGGTCAGGGTTGTTCTGCTTGTTCTTCTTGGTCGTGTAATTACGGCGCTTGCACTCCGTACACGCCAAGGTAACCATCGTGCGCATGAACTCTCCTTATAAGCCGTCGTCAAACAAGCTTGAACATATACACATGAAACCTCATAAAGGGGGCCCGTCGAGACCGACGGGCCCCACTAAATGATGCAGCTAAAACTACTTCAGGATCTTGGTCACGCGACCAGAGCCAACGGTGCGGCCACCCTCGCGGATAGCGAAGCGCAGGCCCTCTTCCATGGCGACCGGGTGAATCAGCTGAGCGGTGATGGTGATGTTGTCACCAGGCATAACCATCTCAGTGCCCTCGGGCAGGTGTGCAACACCGGTGATGTCGGTGGTGCGGAAGTAGAACTGCGGACGATAGCCATCGAAGAACGGCGTGTGACGGCCACCCTCGTCCTTGGTCAGGATGTAGACCTGACCCTCGAAGTCGGAGTGCGGGGTCACGCTGCCGGGCTTGCAGAGAACCTGGCCACGCTCGATGTCCTCACGCTTGATGCCACGGAGCAGGCAGCCGATGTTGTCGCCGGCCTGAGCCTCGTCGAGCAGCTTGCGGAACATCTCGATGCCGGTGCAGGTGGTCGTCTGGGTATCCTTGATACCGACGATCTCCAGCGGGTCGTTCACATGCAGGACGCCACGCTCAACACGGCCGGTAGCAACGGTGCCACGACCGGTGATGGTCATGGTGTCCTCGACAGCCATCAGGAACGGCTTGTCAACATCGCGCTCCGGGGTCGGGATGTAGTCGTCGACGGCATCCATGAGCTCCCAGATCTTCTCCTGCCACTGAGCGTCGCCCTCGAGAGCCTTCAGAGCAGAACCCTTGATGATCGGCAGATCGTCTCCGGGGAACTCGTACTCGCTGAGCAGCTCACGGGTCTCCATCTCGACGAGCTCGATGAGCTCCTCGTCGTCGACCATGTCGCACTTGTTCAGGAACACGACGATGTAGGGAACGCCGACCTGACGGGCGAGCAGGATGTGCTCGCGGGTCTGAGCCATGGGGCCGTCGGTAGCAGCGATAACCAGGATGGCGCCGTCCATCTGGGCAGCACCCGTGATCATGTTCTTGACGTAGTCAGCGTGACCGGGGCAGTCAACGTGAGCGTAGTGACGCTTGTCGGTCTGATACTCGATGTGAGCAATGGAAATCGTAATGCCGCGCTCGCGCTCTTCGGGAGCCTTGTCGATGTCCTCGAAGGCGGTGAAGTCAGCGTTTGCGGTGCCATGAGAGCCGTCGTTGCTGGACAGCGTCTTGGAGATGGCGGCAGTCAGCGTGGTCTTGCCGTGGTCAACGTGGCCGATAGTACCAATGTTAACATGCGGCTTAGTACGCTCGAACTTCTCCTTAGCCATGTTTCATCCTCCTTATAAGGATCGCTTTCGCGAAACGATACTAAAATAAAGCGCCCGCAATGCGGACGCTAAAAGTGTTTATGGTAGCGGTGACTGGATTTGAACCAGTGACGCCACGGGTATGAACCGTGTGCTCTGACCAACTGAGCTACACCGCCATAAAAGCTGGAGCCTGCGATCGGACTTGAACCGACGACCTCTTCCTTACCAAGGAAGTGCTCTACCATCTGAGCTACACAGGCGAAAGATGGTGGGCGCGCTAGGATTCGAACCTAGGTAGACAGAGTCAACGGGTTTACAGCCCGTCCCCTTTAACCACTCGGGCACACGCCCATGTTTCGCTGCTTAATTCATGTGCATTTATCAAGCTGCCTGCTTGCGGATCGGAAGAACCCGAACGCGCGAGCAGTGGAATCATACGCTAGGCTTTGAACGGTGTCAAACCCTTTCCACGCCTCCGGGTGTATCTACACGGTTCCTTCTCAACTTCTAGGCCGTGACCTGGAGACATGTGCCAGTTGCCCGAAAGCTCCCAGCCGATGACCCACTTGCTGGTGCGCTTGAGCGCCCCGCAAGCGAGGATGTATATTACGGGAACATCCGCATCAGGGCAACACCCATTTTCAATTTCTCCATAAGCCGGCATCGTCTCTGCCTTGCATCGCCTTTATATCCTGTCCATTTACCCCTTGCCACCAGGTGAAACGTTGTCAAGCAAAAAAAGAAGGGAGAGCCGAAGCCCTCCCTTGAAAATTAAGCCGTGCGCGTGACTAGAACTGCAGCGCAGCCGTGAAGCCCGACCACGACAGGCTGTCGGTGTCGCGGACGTATGCGCCGAAAGTTGGCGCATGGACGTAGTACGACCCGCCGTAGCTGCCGGCAATGCCGACGTGCCCGTAACGCCATAGGACGTCGCCGGGACGCGCCTCGCTGACGGAAACGACGTTAGTGGCGCATGCCATCTGAGACTCGCTCTGGTGCGGCAGGGAAATGCCGATCTGACGATAAGCCCACGTGACCAATCCTGAGCAGTCGAAGGAGTCGGGGCCTTCGGCGCCCCACACATAGGGGCAGCCGATACGCGTCATGGCGTAGGAGAACGCGGCGCTGTTGTCGCCCGCGGAGCCGCCGCTGGGATATACGACGGTCGAGCTGCTGGAGTCGCTCGACGAGCTGGAGCCGCTATCGTTGCTGCTGTAACCGGAATTCGAGTTCGAGCTGGAACTGGAGTTCGAGTTCGAATTCGAGGTATTCGACGAGGCATTGTTGGCATTGGCCGCCGCCGCTGCCGCCTCGGCAGCCGCCGCGGCTTCCGCTTCGGCCTGAGCCTTCGCAGCCGCCGCCGCTGCCGCTGCGGCCTGCTCCTGCTGCAGGAGCTCTTGCGCCTCGGCGTCGAGCGAATTCACCAACTCGGTAGCGTTGGCAACCTTCACCTGCACCTCTTCGTGAATTTGCTTGCATTCAGCAGCCTTGTCGGCGGCGATCTTCTCCTGGCGGGCGTATTCGTCCTTGGCGGCTTGCAACTGCTCGCGAGCGGTCTTGGTCTCCCCCACCAAGTCGGCGTCGTTGGCGTTCATCTGATTCAGCAGCGTCCAATTCTGCGTGAACTCGGAGAACGACGTGGCGCCGAGCAAAAAGTCGATGAAGGTGGACGAACCCGAGCGGTACATGCTGCGCGCTCGCGTGCTCAGGCGGCCCTGCAGGTCGCTAATTTGGCTGGAGGCCTCGTCGATCTTGGCCTGCTCGGTCTCCATGGCGCGCTGGGCGCTTTCCTGTTCGTCGAGCGCGGCGTAGTAATTCTCGCCTGCGGCCTCGAGATCGGCCTGCAAGCCGACGAGTTGGTTGCGCACGGAGTCGGCTTCCGCCTGCTTCTCCGCCGCTGTTTCCGCAAATGCGAATTGGGGAACGACGAGCGACGTGGCCCCGATGGCCGCGGCACCGCCGATGAACGCTCGCCTGCTAAGTTCGATTGTATGCTCGCTCATCCAAGAACCTCCTAGATTGAGCACGTGGTACGTATGGGCAATAGCTTGTTTCAATGATAGCATGCCGGGCGCTATGGCGCTAAACGCTTGTCGCGGGACGTTCATAACCCCAGTTCGGACGTTAATGACATATGAAGATGGGCGATAAGCCCCGAGTATGCCGAAGCTTAACAGCTCGGCATACCCTCCCCGCCAAGGGCGCGAGGGCGACAAGAGGACGTGAGGCGGGGGTCTTTATGCCGCGTTCCCGTCGCCTGTCTTCGGGGAGATGCCCGCCATGTCCGCTTCCATATAATGGTCGAACTCGTGATAAATCTCCTCACTCGGCTCGGGTGTGAGCTTCGACACCACGAAGATGCACAGCAAGCTGACGATGAATGCCGGCAAAAGCTCGTAGATGCCGAACACGCCGCCAAGCGGTTTGATGAAGTTGTGCCATACCACCACGGTGAGCGCGCCGCCTACCATGCCCGCAAGCGCGCCCTGCTTGTTCGCACGGCGCCAATACAGGCTGCACAGCATAAGCGGGCCGAACGAGGCGCCAAGACCCGCCCAAGCATACGAGACGACGCGGAAGATGACGGAGTTCTCGTCGATGGCGATGAGGATGCCGACGACGAGAACCGCCGCGAGCGTGATGCGGGACACGATCATGACCTCGCGGTCGGTGGCGTTGCGCTTGAACACGCCGCGGTAGATGTTTTCCGCAACCGAAGAGCCGGTGATGAGCAAATATGAGGAAGCCGAGGACATGGAAGCCGCCAGGATGCCCGAGACCACCACGCCGCACATGAATGCGGGGAGAATCATCTGGGCAATGACGATGAAGACGTTCTCGGCGGCCGCGTTGGTGCCGAAGTACGTGGGAAGCATGGCGCGTCCCACAAAGCCGATGCTTAAGGCACATACCATGGAGATGACCACCCACACCACCGCGATGATGCGCGACTGGCGCACCTCTTCGGCCGAGCGGATGCCCAGAAAGCGCACGAGCACCTGTGGCATGCCGAAGTACCCTAATCCCCACGCGAGGGTGGAGACGATGGTCAGGACGCCGAAGTCGGTCGCCTCGCCGAACAGCGGCATGTCGCCGTCTGCCAGCTGCAGACCGGTTTGAGCGTCGAGTATGGGCGTGGTCAGCGCGGTGCCGCTCAGGAAACCGGGGATGTTTTGCAAAAATTGCACCGTTGCGTCGACGCCGCCCACCGAGGTGATCGAGCCGATCATGACGACGGCGAGCGCGAAGAACATGAGGCAGCCCTGGATGAAGTCGGTAGCCACCACCGAAAGATAGCCGCCGACGAGCGTGTAGGCGAACACCACCACGGCGCCGAAGATCATCATGACCACGTAGTCGACGCCGAACAGCGTGTGGAACAGCTTTCCGCAGGTAACGAAGCAGCTGCCGGTGTAGACGCAGAAGAACAGCAGGATGATGAGCGCCGAGACCGTCGACAGCACGTTCTTCGAGTCGTGGAAGCGGTCGGAGAAAAACGCCGGAAGCGTGATGGAATCGGTCACCTCGGAGTATTTGCGCAGGCGCTTGGCCACGAACAGCCAATTGAGATAGGTGCCGATGGCAAGGCCGATGCACGTCCACATGGCCTCGGACGCACCGTAGAAATAGGCAAGCCCCGGAATGCCCATCAGCAGGTAGCCCGACATGTCCGACGCCTCGGCCGAAAGTGCCGTGAACCACGGGCCGACCTTGCGCCCGCCGATGAAGTATTCGTCGGTAGACGAATTCGAGCGTTTCGCATACGAAAAGCCCACGGCGAGCACGACGACGAAGTAGATCGCCATCGCGCAAATAACGAGAAGGTCGTTGGTAACCATTATATGTACTCCTTTGAAGCGCCTGTTTAAGCCTTGGCGCGCGTTTTGGCGGCGAGGCCGCCTCGCATAGGGGGAAATGCGGAGAACGAACGCAGGTGGGGCGACTCGAAAGCTTGCAGTAATGAGGGGGATTATACTTTACTTCGCTGGAGTCGGGTATGAATTTCCCGACATGTTAACGCAAGCGGATCGGCGAGGAGGATGTCCACATGCCAGCATACGCGGACCTATCGAAAGCCCAGCTCGAAGCTGAGATGAAGGCAATCAAGGCACAATATGACGCTTTTGCCGGAAAGGGGCTGGCGCTGAACATGGCGCGCGGCAAGCCCTCCACGGCGCAGCTGGACCTGAGCATGCCGATGCTTACGAACCTGGAAGACGCCGCCGACTGCCTGGCCGAGGACGGCACCGACTGCCGCAACTACGGCGTGCTCGACGGCATCCCCGAGGCGAAGCGCCTCATGGCCGCGATGCTCGACGACGAACCCGAAAACGTCGTGGTCTTCGGAAGCTCCAGCCTAAACATCATGTACGACACCCTGATGCGCTGCTGGACGTTCGGCACCTGCGGGCATGCGCCGTGGTCGAGCCTCCCGGCCGTGAAATGGCTTTGCCCCTCCCCCGGCTACGACCGCCACTTCGGCGTGACCGAGGCCTTCGGCATCGAGATGATTCCCGTCGCTATGGGCGAGGACGGCCCCGACATGGACGAGGTCGAGCGCCTCGTTGCAAACGACGCGGCCATCAAGGGCATCTGGTGCGTTCCCAAGTACAGCAACCCCGGCGGCGTCACGTATTCCGACGAGGTGGTCGAGCGGTTGGCGGCCATGCCGTGCGCGGCAGACGACTTCCGCATTTTCTGGGACAACGCCTACTGCATCCACCATCTTTTCGACGAGGCCGAAAAGCAGGACCAGTTGGCAGACATCCGCCGCGCCTGCGAGGCGGCCGGCAACCCCGACCGCTGCTTCAAGTTCGCCTCCACCTCGAAGGTGACGTTCCCGGGCGCGGGCATTTCCGCCCTCGCCGCAAGCGATGCCAACATCGCCGACGTGAAGGCGCACATGAAGCCCCAGGTCATCGGTTATGACAAGCTCAACCAGCTGCGTCACGTGCGCTTCCTGCGCGATACGGCGGGCCTTGCCGAGCACATGAGCCGCCACGCCGCCATCATGCGCCCGAAATTCGAACTGGTCGAGAAGAAGCTCTCGGAAGGTCTTGCCGAGGTGGGCGGCTGCACCTGGAGCCGGCCGGCGGGCGGGTACTTCGTGTCTTTCGACGCGCCGAGCGGTTGCGCAAAGCGCATCGTGGAGCTGGCGGCAGCAGCCGGTGTCACCATGACCGGCGCGGGCGCGACCTGGCCCTACGGGCGCGACCCTCACGACAGCAACATCCGCATCGCCCCGAGCCTGCCGCCGCTTGAAGAGCTTGAGGCGGCCCTCGACGTATTCGTCTGCTGCGTTAAGCTCGCCTGGGCTGAAAAGCTGCTGGAAGAGTAGCCGCGCGACGCGATTCGACTTTCGTCGCGCCAAAGAAACTGCTTGCAGAAAAGGGCGCCGGGTCCGATCGCGAACCCGGCGCCCTTTTTGACGCGCTCGCGCCCATAACAACCTAGCGCGCGGCGGCCTTCCATGCTTCAACGAGTTCCGCAGCCGCGGCGCGCGGGTTATCGGCGGCGCACACGGCCGACA
This sequence comes from Butyrivibrio sp. CAG:318, assembly GCA_963627055.1. Lineage (GTDB taxonomy): Bacteria > Actinomycetota > Coriobacteriia > Coriobacteriales > Eggerthellaceae > Senegalimassilia. The sequence goes on from CAVGAF010000002.1 coordinate 64,998, forward strand.
CCACGAAGAAGCCGTCGACGCCCGTGCGGGCAAGCGGGGCGATATCGGCCAGCTTCACGCCGCCGCCCACCACGATGGGCACCGGGCTTGCAACATGCAGCTCACGCAGGTCGTCGAGGCTTTTCGTGATAACGGAGCCGTCGGGGGCAAGGCCGCAGTCGCGCTTGGTGGCGGTCTCATGCAAAGGCCCCACACCCAGATAGTCAACGAGCGACATGTCGGCCGTCTTCACGTATTCCAGCATTTCCGCCGTCCGTGCCGAAAGACCCACGACGGCGTCGGGGCCGAGCAGGGACCGGCACGCCCCAACCGGAATGTCGGTTTGGCCCACGTGAACGCCGTCAACCTTCACGCCTTGAAGACGGGCGGCATACACCGCGTCGAGGCGGTCGTCAATCAGCAGCGCCACGCGCTCGGATGCGCCCGCCTGCTCGATTACGCGCGCAACCTGCGCCGTGCACTCAATGAGCTCGCGCGCAGAACATTCCTTCGAGCGAACCTGTATGCAGGTGAAACCCGCGTCGATCGCCTGTGCGACGATGTCTTCCACCGGGCGCCCCAGCGTGTTTTCCGGGCCCAAAACCAAATAGGCCGAAATGTCGAGCGCGTCTCGCATGCTCATTTCGCAGCTCCTTCGTTCAAGATATCCTCCACCGAGCGCACTTTCCGCTCCATCATGTTCGAATAACCCGGGCGGACATCGGCCTTTAAGACGACCTCGGTGCGAATGCCTCTCTCGGCCAGGACGAAGGTCGCGTCGCGCACCACGCGCATGACCTCGTCCCATTCTCCTTCTATTTCGGTGAACATGGAATTTGTTTTGCAGGCAAGCCCCGACTGGCGGATGACCTGCACCACCTGCGCAACGTAATCGGCAAGCTCGTCGCCTACGCCGAAAGGCGCGATTGCAACCGCAACCAGCGTGTTCATAGCGCCCTTACGCCTCCTCGACGGTAAGCGGGCAGCCGGCGATGTCGGCTGCCGTCGCGCGATACAGCTCGTCGATGAAGGCGACCTTGAAACTTGCCGGGGCCGCGGCGGCCGCTGCGGCGCGCGTGCCCGCGACGTCGTAGTGCGCAACGCCGGCGAGAGAGGCAGTGAAGGGGTCGGCCTGCGTGGCGTAAACCGCGAGCACGCCGCCCTGCGAGCAGCCGAAACCGGTGACCTTGCCCATGAGAGCGCTGCCGCCTTCCAGATGAACGACTGCCTTGCCGTCGGTCACCAAATCGACCTCGCCGGAAACGGCGACCGCGCCTTCGATGAAGCGAGCCAGCGCAATCGCCGCCGCGCGCGCGGCCTCGACCGTGTCGGTCGTGTCCACCCCGCGTGCGCGGGAAAGGTCGTCGGCGGTGCCGGATAAGCCCCAAAGGCCGGCAAGTGCGATGATTTCGGAAGCGTTGCCGCGCACGATTTTCGGTGGGAATTCGCGCACCTGCTCAAGCAGCTTCGTGCGCAGGCTGCCGATGCCGATGCCCACGGGATCGAGCACCCACGCCTTGCCCGCGGCGCAGGCGGCCTTCGCCGTTGCCGGAATGGTTTCCTCGTACACGGGAAAGAGCGTCCCCATGTTCATGTAGACGGCGTCACCCGCCGCAACCAGGGTTTCCCCCTCGTCGGGGAGGTAGACCATGGCCGCCGATCCGCCGACCGCAAGCTGCGCGTTTGCGACGAAATCGATGGTGACGGTGTTGGTGATGGAACCCGCGAGCGGATTGTTGGCGCGAACCTTTTCTGCGGCGCGAGCGATGTTTTCCCGAAGCGTGCTTTCTGCGAGCATATTCGTCTCCTTTGATGCGCAGGGGCACTGCAAGCAGAAAGGAAAGACGTCCCCGAATAGGAGAAGATATGCTCCCTACGCCAGCACTACCTGGACAGGTTCGAAGAGTTGGGCCTTCAGCCCTCTCAGCGTTGGCGATTATCGCCGCAGCACCCCTGCATGTACCTTGTGGGGCACATGGTACACCCGCAAGGCAAGGGAGCGCGCGAGAATGTTGGCGAACGGTTTAGCCAAGCGCGTCCTCGACCCGGGCGCGCAGCAGGTCGCCTTCATGCATCTCGACATCGGTTTCGAAGGCGTACGTCTCCATGGTCCTGTTGGCGACGGGAACCGGCTGTGCGACCGCGCCGGCACCGGGCTCGCCGGATTCGGCAAGCCATGTGAGGTTTCGAACCCGCAGGTGCGCAATCGGCTTGCGCGGGGAAAGCAGCTCCAGGGCCCCTCCTTCGCAAAAGCGGTTATGGCAAGTCGCTTCCACGCGCCAGGCGCCCTCCCCCGCCGGGCGGCAGGACGTGACCGTCGCGACATGCAAGCAGTCCTTGTCGTAGCCGTCGCGCTCCAGGCGCTGCGAGGGACTTCCAAAATAGAAACCGGTCGTATAGGGGCGATGCGAAATTGCGTACAGGTCGCCCATGACCTCGGAAGGCTGTGCCCCGTCCATAACCGAGCGGTACGCATGCACCGCCGTCGCCACGTAAAAGGCCCGCTTGTTGCGGCCTTCGATCTTGAAGGAATTTACGCCCGCGCGCGCCAGCTCGTCGAGGTGCTCGATCATGCAGAGGTCGTTGGCGTTCATAACGTAGGTTCCGCGCACATCCTCCTCTATGGGGTAGAACGCGCCCGGACGCTTTTCCTCCACCAGGGCATAGCTCCAACGGCACGGCTGGGCGCAATGACCCTTGTTGCCGGAACGCCCGGTCATGGCCGCGGAAAGAAGGCAGCGGCCCGAATAGGCCATGCACATGGCGCCATGCACGAAAGCCTCCAGCTCAAGGGCGCGCGGGGCGGCTGCGGAAAGCTCGGCGATATCCTCGATGCCCATTTCGCGGGCAAGCACCACGCGCGACGCGCCCAAGTCGTACCAAGCGGCCGCCGCGGCGGCGTTCGTCACCGAAGCCTGCGTGCTCACATGGCGCGCCACATGCGGCGCATAGCGTCCTGCCAGGGAAAACGCGCCCATGTCGCCTAAGATGAGCGCATCGGCGCCCGCGTCGTCGATGGCCTCGAGATAGGCGGGCAGCTCGGAGAGGTCCTTCTGGCTCATAAGCGTGTTCACGGTCACATGGACTGCAACTCCCGCCGCATGGGCACGCTCAACCGCCCCGGAAAGATCTTCGAGCGGGAAATTGTCCGCGCGCTGGCGCATGCCGAAACGATCGGTGGCAAGGTAGACCGCATCCGCGCCGAAGCGGATGGCGGCGTCGAGCTGGCTGGGGCCGCCGGCGGGAGCAAGCAGCTCACACGAGGAAAGATCGGGCATGCGGGATGGTTCCTTTCATGGGGGTTGGTGAAGGCCGGGGCCTCGGGCCTGAAACCCAGGCACAGACCTGGTGCAGGACTGGGGCTTCAAGGCCGAAAAAGAAAGCAGGCGGCGCCCCGGAAGAGAGACGCCGCCCTGATAGCGGGTTTGTCGCGCAACATGCGCGGCGGCTAAAACCTACTGCGGGTCGTACGTCACACGGGCACCCTGCGGCGTGTCCTCGATGACGAAGCCCAAGCCGACCAGACCGTCGCGCACGGCGTCGGCACGCGCCCAGTCCTTGTTGGCGCGCGCGTCGGCGCGGGCCGCAAGTAGCGCGTCGGCCGCCTCGACGGCATCGACGCCGTCGTAGTCGGCCAACTGCTTGGCGAGCTCGACCACCTCGATCGGATAAGCCTGTCCGGCCTCCTCGTAATCCTGCGGGGCCACCTCAACGCCGAACACGCGCATGAGCGTGGTGATGGTTTCGCGCGCATCGCGCACGGCGGGCACGTCAGACAGGCTCAAGGTCTTGTCGCCCGCTTGCGTATTCATCAAGCTGACCAGGTCAAACACCTCACCCAAGGCGCGAGGCGCGTTGAAGTCGTCGTCCATGGCCAAAACGAATGCCACGCGCGCCGACTTCGAGGCGCGCATGATCGCGCGCGTGTCGAGCGGGCTGGGCACGTCCTGGGCATTCTTCATCTGCCAGTCGAGATTGCGCACCGCGTTTTCAATGCGACCAAGCGCGGCCTCGGCCTCATCAAGGCGCTCCTTGGAGAAATCGAGCGGGCTGCGATAGTGGGTTTGCAGCATCAAAAAGCGCAGCACCTCGGGACGCGTCGTTTTCAGGATGTCGCGCAGCAACAGGAAATTGCCCAGCGATTTCGACATCTTCTCGTGGTTGATCTGCAGCATGCCGCCGTGCATCCAATGGTTGGCGAACGTGCAGCCGCAGGCGGCCTCGGACTGGGCTCGCTCGTTTTCGTGATGCGGGAACACCAGATCGGCGCCGCCGCCGTGGATGTCGAAGGGCAGGCCCAGATACTTGCGCGACATGGCCGAGCATTCGATATGCCAACCGGGGCGCCCCTGTCCCCACGGGCTTTCCCATGAAGGCTCGCCGGGTTTGGCCGCCTTCCACAGCGCGAAGTCGAGCGGGTCGCGTTTACGGTCTTCCAAACCCTGCCCATCGGCACGCAGCTCGCGATGCCCGCCTTCCATCTCGTCGACGTTGCGACCGGACAGCGCCCCGTAGTCGGGGAAGCTGCGCACGCTGAAGTACACGTCACCGGCCTGCTCGTAGGCATGGCCCTTTTCGATGAGCTCGGAAATGAGCGCAATCATGTCCGGGATTTCCTCGGTGGCGCGCGGGCGCACGTCGGGGTCCATCACGTTGATGGCGTGCATGTCGTCGAGGAACGCCTGCGAGTATTCGGCCGCCACCTCGGCGGCGCTGCGGCCTTCCTCGTTCGCCTTCTTGATGATCTTGTCGTCGACGTCGGTGATGTTGGACACGAACGTCACCTTGAAGCCACGCCAAGACAGGTAACGGCGGATGACGTCGAAGCTGACGAAGGTGCGCGCGTTGCCGATGTGGATGTAGTTGTAGACGGTCGGACCGCACACGTACATGCTGATCTTGCCGTGTTCGAGCGACGTGAACGGGACTTTCTGCCGCTGCTTGGTGTCGTAGATGGTAAGCATTGTTCCTGCCTTCTTATAAGTGAGGTGCGGCGGATGCCGACACGGTAATTGACCGGGAAAGCTAAAGGATGCGCGACGCGGGGCCGACGGCTAGGCCGCAAGGCGCCTGCGCCAAAAGCGCCTAGGATTCGCTACATCGTGCGAGCAGGGCGACCGCCGTGGCCGAAATGCCCTCTTCGCGGCCTTCGAAACCCAGCTGCTCGGTCGTGGTGGCCTTCACGCCGACATTGTCGACGGAAATTCCCATGGCGTGCGCCAGATTCTCGCGCATTGCCTGGCGATGCGGTGCCATTTTCGGGGCCTGCGCCGCGATGACGCTATCCACGTCGATGATTTCGTAGCCCTCTTCGCGAACCTTGGCCGCAACAGCAGCGAGCAACTTCATAGAGTCGGCCCCGGCCCAGGCCGGGTCGGTGTCGGGAAACAGCTTGCCGATGTCGCCGCCGCGGATGGCGCCGAGCAGCGCGTCGGCCACGGCATGGGCCAGCACGTCGGCATCGGAATGGCCGAGCAGGCCGAGAGCGTGGGGAATGGTCACGCCGCCGATAATGAGCTTGCGGCCGGCAACCAGCTTATGAACGTCGTAGCCTTGGCCGATGCGCAGGGCGCCGAAAGCGGGATTCATGATTACTCCGACCCCTTCTGCTTCAAATAGCGCTCGCGCACGGCGGCAACGAGCATGAGGTAATCCTCGGGAACGGTGAGCTTGATGTTGTCGCGCTTGCCTTCGACCACGAGCACCTTACCGCCGAGGCGTTCGATCAGCGAGCTGTCGTCGGTGCCGATGAATCCGTCAGAGAGCGCCGATGCGTGGGCGCGGCGGTAAATGCCCGCGCGGAAGACCTGCGGCGTCTGCGCGTTCCAGAAAACGCGGCGATCGGGCGTGCCGACGATGACGCCGTTCTCCACCACCTTGAGCGTGTCGACCGCGGGGTGCGCCACCACGGCGCCGTCGCAGTCGATGTTGCCCTGCAGCGTGGCGATGGCATGCGCGATGAGCTCGGGCGCGATAATGGGGCGCGCACCGTCGTGCAGCACGACGTACTCGAAGCTGTCGGGCACGAATTCCAGGCCGGAGAACGCAGACTCCTGACGAGAGGGGCCGGCCGGCGCCACCACGATGGGCGTGACGAACGGGAACGGGTCGATGGCGCGCTTGAGGTATTCCTCCTTGCGCTCTTCCGGGCACACGATGACGATGAGGCCGATGTCCCCCACCGCGTCGAAAGCCTCAGCCGACCAGGTGAGGATAGGCTTGCCGGCTATTTCGACCAGCTGCTTGCCGCCTTCCTTGCCGAAGCGCTCGCCCGTACCGCCGGCCAAGATGATGGCGGCCGTTTTCGGGTTCTTGTCGACCTTGCCCTCAAGGCCCGCGACCGACTGCGACAGGGCGTCGAAATCGAGCGCGCTGGCGAGGTCGGGGGCGTCGAGCACCGACGACGAGAACACCGGATCAATGGTCTTCGGCATGGTTCCCTCTTTCCGTTTGGCGATGTTGCCCGCCAGGCAAGGCGCCCGGCGTTCAGCAGACTATTTTATAGCATAGCGCGGGCGCGCGCCGCATTGGTGCGAAAGCTTGGCGAAAAGACCGTGAGCGCGAACGCTACGAGCAAACCGTCGTCCAATCGATAGGGTCGGCGCCGGCGGATGCCAGCAGGTCATTGGCCTGCGAAAACGGACGCGAGCCCAAAAACGACGGCAAGCCGCCGGCCGCGCGGGATGCCGACAGCGGCGAGGGATGCGTGGAGGCGAGGATGAACTTGTTGTCGAGGTTGGACGGGGCAGCTTGCGCGCCGGCGTTAGCGGCGGGGGAGGCCAAGGCGGCGCCGTCGGCAAGGTTGCCCAAGGCGGCACCAGCGGCAGCTTGCGCCTGTTCACGAGCCTTCTCCACGAGACTTATCGCGTGACGCCCCCACGCGAGGAACACGACCGGCTGGAAAACCTCGAAACAGCGGCGGATAACGTAGGACGTGAGCGTCTGCCAGCCCAGTTTCGCATGGGAGTTCGCCGCATGCTCGGCCACGGTGAGCGTGGTGTTCATGAGCAGCACGCCCTGGGCGGCCCACGAGGTCAAGTCGCCGCTTTGCGGCAGGGGGCAGGAAAGGTCGGCGGCAAGTTCTTTATAGATGTTGCGCAGGCTCGGCGGAAGTTTGCAGCCGGCCGGCACGGAAAACGAGAGGCCCTGCGCCTGGCCGGGTTCGTGGTAGGGGTCCTGCCCAAGAATGACGACGCGAACCTGTTGAGGCGAAGCGAGGGACAGCGCACGCAAAACGTTTTCCTGCGCAGGGTAGACCACCTGCGTCTTGCGCATTTCGGCAACCTGGGAAAGCAGCTGCCGCGTCTTGTCAGTCACTTCCCGCGGTGCTGGGGCAAGCCACGCATCCACGTTCGCGTCCCATGTCCTTTGGCCATTTTCCTGCGCCACCGCGCACCGCCCTTCCGTCGGAATCCAAATTCGCAAGCACCGATTCGGCGCGCCTCTTCATCTCCGCGGACAGCGTTCCGATTAGGGCGACCCTTTGACGAATGACCTGGGTATGCGGTATATTTTTGCACTGATTATCGGCGGTACCGATACCATACCGTTCATCGACTCGCGAAAGGCAAGGGCGGCAAACCGGCTGAAAGCACAGCTTTCAAGCCCTGCGAACCGTGAATATACCATGAACATCAATCAGATTAAATATTTCGTCTCCGTATTCGAGCAGCATAGCTTCTCGTTGGCGGCGCAGGAGCAATGCGTCACGGTGCAAGCGGTCTCCAAGGCCATCGGCGATTTGGAGCGCGACTTCGACGACAAGCTGTTCGCACGCTCAAACCACGGTGCCGACCCCACCCCGCTCGGCATGGACTTTTACCTGCGCGCCCGTCCGGTGCTCGACGCGTTCGAAGGGCTCGAAGCGTTCGCTCGCGGTGAAGAGCCGCCGAAAACCCAACCCATTAGCTTCAATGTCGCGCTCGTCTCCCCCAGCTTTTCCAACAACGAGGCGCTGCGCCAAGCGTTTTCCGCATTCATAACGAAGAACACCAACTTCGAGGTAGAGCTTTCCATCGTCAGCCCCGCCACCGCGCAGCAAGACCTGGAAGCCGGCGAGTACGACGCGCTCATCACCATCGGCAAGTACGAGAATCCGAAAACGAACTGCGTCGTCGTCGGGACGCTTCCCACCGGCATTATCGTGGCGAAGACGCATCCGCTCGCGCATAACAAAATGGTCACCATCCAGGAAATCGGGCGCTACCCCGCCGGCATGTCGCCGATTTGCGACACCTTCAACGAATCGATTCTGCAAACCTATCGCAAGCGCGGCCTTTTAGGGGAAGTGCGCACCGTGGAGACGCTCGCCGAGCAGGATATGACGTTCATGATCGATGAGCAGGGCTTTTTCTTCTCCGCCCTGTTCCCCACACCGAAAGGGGACGCAACGGATTTCGTGATGATCCCCGTCAACCCGGCCGAGCAGATCGGTATTCCCATTTGCTCGGTTTCGCTGAAAGAGGGCTCCTCGCCGCAGTTCCGCTTCATCGAGGACTTCCTAATCAAAACGATCAGCGCTTCGTTGCGATAGTGCCGAAATCGGCGCGCCGCTAGCCCTCATCGGAATCATCGGCCTGATGCTGATGAGAAGGAAGTGAGCGCGAAAGGCATGCCTGCGGCCTTATCCGCTCGGTAAATCAAAATGCCGGCAGGTGCTAGACGAAACTTGGCGGCAAGCGTTCATTCCTCAAAAAGGGCGCCAGCGAAAAGCCCGATCCAGGGGCTTTCGGCTGGCGCTCGTCAATTAAGTCAGGAAAACTTAGGCCAACAGCATGAACAGCTTCGCCAACACGAAGCCGATGATGCCGCATGCCGGGAACGTGATAATCCACGCCAGCAGCATGTTCTTCGCGATTCCCCAGTTCACGCGTTTGATGGACTTGCTCGCACCCACGCCCATGATGGCCGAGGTGTTGCAGTGGCTCGTGGAAACGGGCATGCCGGTGAGGCTGGCGAACAGCAACGTGAACGTGGTGGAGAAGTTCGCGGCGACGCCTTGGTACTTCTCGAGCTTGACCATGTCCATGCCGACGGACTTGATGATGCGCTTGCCGCCGACGATGGTGCCCAGCGAAATGGCGGCCGAGCAGATGATCATGAGCCACAACGGGAAGCCGGAGCTGTCAGGCGTGGACATGCCGTAGGACAGCGCGATGCCGAGCATGCCGATGGACATGAACTTCTGACCGTCCTGCGCGCCATGCAGAAAGGAAAGGGCGACCGCACAGAGGTCTTGGATGACGACGAAGGCCTTGTTGGCGGCCTGTCGATTGGCCGCTTTGAAGATAAATTCAATGATGCGCGTGAACACCCAACCAAGCAAAAAGCCCGCCACCAGCGAAAACACCATACCGTAGATAACCTTCGCCCACTCGGCGGGAACCACGCCCGCCCAGCCGTTGAGCGCGATGGCGCCGCCGGTGATGCCGGCGATCAGCGAATGGGACTTGGAGCACGGGATGCCGAACACCCAGCACACGCATCCCCATAAAATGGCGCCTATCATGGCCGCCATCAGGGCAAGCAGGGCGGCATCGGTGCTTCCCGAGAAATCGACCATGCCGAACATGGTTTTGGCGACCGCGGTGGAAATGTAGGTCATGCCCACCAGGCCGACGAAGTTGAAAACGGCGGCGAGCCCGATGGCGACGCCGGGCTTCAGGCAGCGCGTGGAGACGACCGTTGCGATGGCATTGGGGGCATCGGTTGCACCCGACACGGCGGTAACGCCGATGACGAGCGCCAGAATGACGAACAGGACGGGCTGAGCCATCGCCTGTTCCAGAAAACCCATGAACGTAAGAGCCAAGGAGCACCTCGTTTGCATTGCAGCTTCGACGAATGTCGTACGCCCGCAATTTTACCGAAACATTACAGCGAAGGGACGACAATATTTCGATACCGAAAGAAATACCTCGCCGTTGAAGTGGGTGTCTGGAAAGCGATGGCTCGCAAGCAAGAGAATCCCCTACCCTTCGGCGCGCTCCTGGATTTCGCCGGTCTTGTAAGCTTCAATCAGCTCTTCCAGCTCCTCGATGCGCTCGGCGAGCTCGGCGCCCGTGTCGGTGCGCGCCACCAGCGTGCGCTCGCTGCCGCGCTCCACCACGCGGCGGCTGCTGTGGATGTCCAGCTCGTCGCGCACCGCCGCCTCGGCCGATTCGAGCGGCTCGTGCGCCGCCAAGATGAACTCGTGCGAGTTGCTGATGAGCGTGTAGCCGGCAATGCCCGTCGTCGGCTGATAGGCGCGCGAGAAACCGCCGTCGATCATGATGACGCGCCCTGCGCACTTGACCGGGTCCTCGCCGTCCTTCACCTTCACCGGCACATGCCCGCAGATGATGTGCGAGCTTTCCGGGTTGAGCCCGAAGTCCTCGAAGATGCCGGCAATGACCCGCTCGTCGTCGATAAGATCGTAGAAGGCGTTCTTCACTTCCTTGCGCGCGGGCTTTTCCGCAATGAGATACAGCTCGAACGTGGCCATCTTGCTCTTCGCGAACAAGGGGCTGCCCTGCCCCAGCCACAGATACCACAGAAGGTCGCGCCCGCGTTCGCGCTCGGCCGCGTCATGGCTGAAGAATGCCGCGCGCACATAGCGGTCGCAGGCGTCGTACAGCGAGCGGCCCTTATAGACCTCCCCGAAGATCTCGACCTCTTTCAAGGTGCCGTCGTCGTTGAGCGGCACGCACGCGTGCAGCAGCAGGTTGCCGTTGCTCACCTTGTACAGGCTGCCGGCTTCCAGGAAGAAACGCATGTGGCGCTGCAGCTTCTCGCTGCCCAAAAACGCCGCCTCGAGGCGCGCCATGACCTCTTCCTCCTCGGGCGTGAGCGCATAGGGGTCGGCCGGGTCGACGGTCGGGAACACTTTGTCGGTGAGCTCGTACTCGACGCCGTCGACCACCACGGTGCCGCGCTTACGGTCGATTTTGTCGAGCAGGTTGCGGTCGTCGAGCTTAAAGCCGGGATATTTCTTGATCAGCGCCGCTTCGACCTTGAATTGGATGATGGCCATGGCCTTCTGGATTTTCACGTTCAGTTCAATCTCGGCGGGCGTCAAGGCGGGGTTGCCCTTCAGCCCGAAGCCCACGCACGCATCGTCGCGATAAGCCTGCTGCGCGAACGTCGCCAGCGGCAGGATGTTGATGCCGTATGCGTCCTCCAAAATGGACAGGTTGCCGTAGCGCGAGCAGATGCGCACGACGTTGGCGATGCACCCGCGCTGGCCGAGCGAGGCGCCCATCCACACGATGTCGTGATTGCCCCACTGGATGTCGACGTTGTGGTGCGCGATGAGCGTTTCCATGACGGTGTCGGGGGCCGGCCCGCGGTCGTAGATGTCGCCGATGATGTGCAAGCGGGAAATGGCAAGGCGCTGAATGGCCTGCGCGAGCGCCTCAATGAGGTCGACCCCTCGCCCGGTGCGCACGGCGGCGTCGACGATGCCGTCGTAGTAGGCCTCCTTGTCGGCCGCATCGACGTCGGAGGCGATCAGTTCCTCAAGCAGGTAGGCGAACTCCTGCGGCAGCTGCTTGCGCACGCGGCTGCGGGTATATTTGCGCGCGGCGCGGCGCACCACGGCCACCAGGCGCGGGACGTAGGTCGCGTAAAAGGCGGCCTCATCGGCGCATTCAGTCAGCATGAGCTTGGCCTTCTCGCGCGGGTAATAGATGAGCGTGCACAGGCTTCGCTTCTCCGCCTCGGAAAGCTCGTCGCCGAACACCTCGTCGACCTTCAGGCGAATGGAACCGGACCCGTTACGCAGGATATGGCTGAACGCCTCGGCCTCGCCGTGGATGTCGGAAGCGAAGAACTCGGTGCCCTTGGGCAGGTTCATGATGGCGCTCAGATTGATGACCTCGGCCGATGCCAGCTTCAACGTGGGGAAGCTGCGGCTGAGCAGCTGCAGATA
>CAVGAF010000002.1:77051-81835 GCA_963627055.1 Butyrivibrio sp. CAG:318
GGGGCGGCGCGGCGGCAACCGTCAACGACCAACCCGCGCCCGGCGCGGCGGCAAACGAGGAGAAACATATGGAACGCATCGCAAGCTTTTCCGTCGATCATCGCCTACTCGAGCCCGGCGTATACCTTTCGCGCAGCGACGAGGACGGCGCCACCGGCTGCGTCACCACCACCTTCGACCTGCGCATGACCGCGCCAAACCGCGAGCCGGTCATGGACACGGCGGCCGTGCATGCCATCGAGCATCTCGGCGCGACGTTTTTGCGTAACGACGCCGAGTGGTCCGATCGCGTCATCTACTTCGGCCCGATGGGCTGCCGCACGGGCTTTTACCTGGTCGCGTTCGGGGCGCTCGAGCCGGCCGACGTCGCCGACGTCGTGACGCGCATGTTCGAGTTCTGCCGCGACTTTAAAGGGGAAATCCCCGGAGCGAAGCCCGAGGAGTGCGGCAATTACCACGACTCCGACCTGGCGCAGGCGAAATGGTGGGCGACGCGCTACATCGAGAAAACGCTGTCGAAGCTCGACGACGCGCACACGCACTACCCGGCGCTGCTGGACTAGGACCGTCGGAAGGAACGAATACATGAAGCAAGAGGGCAAGGTCATCGGCATTATCGGCGCCATGGACGTTGAAATCGAGCTGTTGCTCGAGGAGATGGCCAAGATCATGCAGCCGCACATACGCCGCATCGCCGGCATGGAATTCAACGTCGGCGTCATCGGGAACAGGACGGTGGTGGTCACGAAGTGCGGCGTCGGCATGGTGAACGCCACCGTGTGCGCCCGCGCGATGATCGACCACTTCGAAGTGGACGCGGTGATTAATACCGGCATCGCGGGTTCGCTCGACGCGTCGATAAACATCGGCGACATCGTGGTGGCGACCGAGGCCGTCAACCACATCATGGACGTCGCCAATCTCGGCTACGCGCCGGGACAGACCCCCGGCGTGGACACGCTCGCCTTCCCGTGCAACCCGGCGCTTTCCAAGGATGTGCTGGCCGCGGCGAAGAAGGTTGGCGTGCGCGCGCACAACGGGCGCGTGGCCTCGGGCGACAGGTTTATCCGCGAAGAAACGGAAAAGCGACGCATCGTGGAGACGTTCGACGCGAAATGCTGCGAAATGGAGGGCGCGGCGATCGCGCAGGCATGCTACCTGTCGGGAACCCCCTGCGCCATCGTGCGCGCCATATCGGACAAGGCCGACGGCTCTTCGTCAATGGACTATCCCCTGTTCGAGGCACAGGCGGCACGCCAGTCGGCCGCACTCGTGCTGCGCATGCTCGAGCAGTAGGGCCGACGGGGCGCTTCATGGGAAAGAGATCCGAGCGCGCGAAGCTTCGAGGCGCAGCAAGAAGCGATGCGCCGATACCGGGCAAGGGCGCGGGCATGCCGGCAGAAGACGTGGCGGGCGCCACGCTTCGGCAAACAGAGCGCGGCCTCGCGCTTATCGGCGACGGCATGGAGCTTGTCTGCGACCTTAGCCGCATGCTGCAAAGAATCGCGCCCGGCAAAATCAACCGCGAGCTGTTGGTGCGCGCCGCCAAGGTCAAGGGATGCGCCGAGCCTGTGGCCATCGACGCCACCGCCGGCTTCGGCGAGGACGCGCTGCTTTTGGCGGCCGCGGGCTTTCGCGTGCAGCTTTTCGAACGCGATCCGGCAATAGCCGCGCTGCTCGAAGACGGCCTGCGGCGCGCCGCCGCCGATAAGCGCCTTGCCCCCATCGTCGCCAACATGCAGCTTACCTGTGGCGACAGCATCGACGCACTGCACGGCGTCGCCGCGGGCTACTCCCCCGCGCCCGACGTCGTCTATCTCGACCCGATGTTTCCCGCACGCACGAAAAGCGCCTCGGTGAAGAAGAAATTCCAGCTGATCCACCACTTGGAAGCACCGTGCGAGGGCGAAGAGGAGCTTGTACGCGCAGCCGTTGGGGCCGCCCCGCGCAAGGTGGTGGTGAAGCGCCCCGCGAAAGGCCCCGCGCTCGCAGGCTTCAAGCCGAGTTACACCATCGCCGGCAAGGCCGTGCGCTATGACGTGCTCACGCCCGCCAGCATGAAGCTGTAGGAAACCCTTGACCCGAGGCCACACTGTTCACACTTGGCTCCACAAACGAGGGGGCGCCGATCGTTCTATCGGCGCCCCCTCGTTTTTCAGCGGCCCCTTCGGGGGCACATGCACAATTACAAGCAACCAAGCCTTAATCGGCTGCGCCGCCCGAGGCGCTGCCGCCCGAGTTCGAAACCCCGGCGTGGCCCAGGTCGAAATTCGTGAGCAGAAGCTCGTTCTCGCGCGCGATGGAATCGCGCTTGCGCGGGGCCGGGATCGACCCGGTTCCCGCCGTGAACACGAGGCTTTCGCCATCTTTAGCGGCGTCGGCCTGGATGACCGAACCGCTTGCCCACTTGCCCTCCAGCAGCTCTTCGGACAGCGGGTCTTCCAGCAGGCGCTGGATGGCGCGGCGCAGCGGGCGGGCGCCGTACGTCGCGTCGGTGCCCTCTTTCGCGATCACCTTGTAGGCGGCGTCGGTCATGTTGATGGTCATGTTCTGCGCAATAAGGCGCTCGCGCAAATCGGCGACCATGAGCTTGGCGATCTCGATGATCTGCTCGTCAACGAGCGACTTGAAGACGATGATCTCGTCGATGCGGTTCAGGAATTCAGGCCTGAACAGCTTCTTCACCTCGCCCATGACGCGGCTCTTGATTTCCTTGTCGGAAAGCCCCGCCTTGCCGTCGGTGGAAAATCCCAGCGTGGTGGGCGCGGCGATCTCGCGCGCGCCGACGTTCGACGTCATGATGATGACGGTGTTGCGGAAGTCGACCGTGCGGCCCTGCGAGTCGGTCAGGCGTCCTTCCTCCAGGATTTGCAGCAGAATATTGAAGACGTCGGGGTGCGCCTTCTCGATTTCGTCGAACAGCACCACCGAATAGGGACGCTGGCGCACGGCCTTGGTGAGCTGGCCGCCCTCGTCGAAGCCGACATAGCCTGGCGGCGATCCGACCAGGCGGCTGACCGAGTGCTTCTCCATGTATTCGGACATGTCGAAGCTGATGAGCGCCTCTTCGGAGTTGAACAAAAACTCCGCGAGCGCCTTGGAAAGCTCCGTCTTGCCCACGCCCGAGGGGCCAAGGAAGATGAAGCTGCCGGCCGGGCGCTTGGGGTCTTTCAGGCCCGCGCGGCTGCGACGGATGGCCTTCGATAGCGCCGTGACCGCTTCCTCCTGGCCGATGACGCGCTCGTGCAGCACGCCCTCCATGCGCAACAGCTTCTCGGTTTCGGCCTCGGTGAGGTTGGACACCGGCACGCCCGTGGTCATGGACACCACGTCGGCGATGTCCTGCACGGTCACCTGCTGCACCTTCTTCTGGGAGTCCTCCTCCCACTTCTTCTCGGCCTCGTCGCGCTCCTTCTTAAGCGCCGATTCCTCGTCGCGCAGCTTTGCGGCCTTCTCGAAGTCCTGCGAGGCGATGGCGGAATCCTTTTCCGAGCGCAATTGGCGCAGCTTGTCGTCGAGCTCGCGCAGCTCCTTGGGCAGCGTCATGTTGCGGATGCGCATGCGCGCGCCGGCCTCATCCATGACGTCGATGGCCTTGTCGGGCAGGTAGCGGTCCTGAATGTAGCGGTCGGCCAAGGTGACGGCGGCCTCAAGCGCCTCGTCGGTGAAGTGCACCTGGTGATGCGCCTCGTAGCGGTCGCGCAGGCCCTCCATGATGCGCAGCGCCTGCTCCTCGTTGGGCTCGCCGACGTTGATGGGCTGGAAGCGGCGCTCGAGCGCGCTGTCCTTCTCGAGATGTTTGCGATATTCCTCGACCGTGGTGGCGCCGATGACCTGGATTTCGCCGCGCGACAGCGGGGGCTTCAGGATGGCGGCGGCGTCGATGGACCCCTCGGCCGAGCCGGCGCCGATGAGCGTGTGCATCTCGTCGATGAACAGGATGATGTCGCCCGCGTCGGAGACTTCCTTGATGCACTTCTTCAAGCGCTCCTCGAACTCGCCGCGATACTTGCTGCCGGCGACGAGCGCGGAGACGTCGAGGGTGTACAGGCGCTTGCCGCGCAGGATGTCGGGCACCTGGTTGGACACGATCAGCTGCGCGAGGCCCTCGACGACGGCCGTCTTGCCCACGCCCGGCTCGCCGATGAGCAGCGGGTTGTTCTTCTGGCGGCGCGAGAGGATCTGCATGACGCGCTCGATTTCGCCCGCACGGCCGATGACCGGGTCGAGCTTGCCGTCGCGCGCCTTCTTCGTGAGGTCGGTGCCGTATTCGCGCAGTGCGCCATCGGCGCTGCCTCCCGCGCCGTCGAAGGGGCTGCGGCCGGCGTAGACGGGGCTTTGCCCCACGAGGTCGTTCAAGGCGCTGCGCACGTCGTCGCCCTTCACGCCCAAATGCGACAGCACGTCGAGCGCCGTGCCCTCGCCCTCGCGCACGATGCCGAGCAGCAGATGTTCCGTGGAAATGTAGGACTGGCCCATTTGCATGGCCTCGCGCAGCGAGTTCTCCAGCACGCGCTTGACGCGCGGCGTGAACGACAGATGCCCGGAGACGTCCGTCTCCTCGTCGATGGAGACGACCTGGCGAATGCCCTGCACCACGCCGTCATAGGTGACGTTCAGACGCTCGAGCGCCTGGGCGGCAAGGCCGTCCTTTTCCTGTATGAGGCCGAGCAGGATATGCTCGGTGCCCACATAGGGCTGATGGAGGGCACGTGCCTCGTCTTGCGCCAAGACGAGCACCTTGCGTGCCTTGTCCGTGAATTTCTCGAATGACATGAAGCCTC
>CAVGAF010000003.1:0-78786 GCA_963627055.1 Butyrivibrio sp. CAG:318
GATGATCGCCAAGTACGCGCATGCCATGCACGGCTCCGACATTGACGGCGACGCGTCCGCGCTGGAGAAGTTCGCCGATGCCGACGCCGTGTCCGACTGGGCGCGCGGCACCATGGCCTGGGCTGCGGAGGCCGGCCTCGTCAACGGCGAGCCGACCGAGGAGGGCCTTATGCTGCGTCCCGCCTCCGACATCATGCGCGAGCGTGCGGCCTGTGTGCTTTCCAACGCGATCGACTTGGGCATCGTGGGGTAAATTTTGATGGAAAAGGGGGGCGAGCATGCCGAAGGAATCGAGGCGGTTCGACGTGACGGGCGGTGGAGACGGCCAGTCCGAGGTCCTCGCGCTATCCCGCGAGTTCGTGCATCGTTTTTGGGACGGCGACATCGAGTGGTGCTTCGGCTGCCTTGCCCCCGAGTTCTCCTGGATTGGCGCCCAGTGCGAGCAGTTCGACATGGCGCCCGACACCTTTCGCGTCGTGCATGCGCAGGTGGCGCGGGAGATCCCCGGCATCATCCTCGTCGATGAGGAGTACCGCTGCCTGCCCCTTTCGGCTAAGGATGCCTTCATCGTGGTGGGGCAGTACCTCGCCTACACCGATCCGACCAGCGACATGATCGCCGCCGACAAGCAGCGCGTCACGCTTGTGTGGCAGCAAGGCGAAGGCGGCTTCGAGCTTGCGCACTACCATGTTTCAAACCCGCTCAAGCCCTCCTTGCTCGGCGAGGTGTTCCCGGTATCGTTCGCGAAGGAGACGCACCGCTACATGCTTGCCCGCGCCCAGCAGGTTGACCTGCGCAGCGCGAGCGAACTGCGCGACGTGGAGGGCTCGACCCATTTTATGCACCTCTCCGACGTGGTCTATCTGGAGGCGAGCAAGCAGAGCACCGTCGTCCATTGCGTGGAATCGTCCTTCCGCGTGCGCGGCGGCATATCCGACATCGCGTCGAAGCTCGATCCCGCCTCGCTCGGAACGCTCGTGCGCACGCATCGCTCCTATATGGTCAACGCGCTTTACGTCGAGCGCATCGACCGCGATGCGGTGATGATGACCACCGGCGTGAAGCTCCCTCTTTCCGCCCGCCGCCGCGTCGAGGTGGAGGAGAGCATCGTCGCGGCCAGGCGCTAGGAGCCGCACTTGGCGTCGGGCAGCCTGCTTGTTTGCGGGGGAGCGCGAAGAATTGATGCAACGATGCGCGCGAGGGATTCGCGCGCATCGTTTTGCTGATACCATAAACAAGCTATGGATAAAGAACTCAACGATATCGAAGAAGTGGCCGCCCGCGTCCAAGACGCGCGCGGCTTCCTGCACATCGACGACAAGACGGCGCAGCTCGTGGCGCTTGACGCCCAGATTGCCGAGCCGGGATTTTGGGACGACGCTGCCCGCGCCCAGTCGGTTTCGAAGCAGGCGAGCAGCCTGCGCGACACCATCGCCGACTATAAGCGCGCCGAGGGGCTGCTCGACGACGCGCGCGCCGCGCTTGAGCTGGCGGGCGAGGACGAGGCGTTCGCCGAGGAGGCCGCGGCTGCCTTGGGCGCGCTCGACGAGCTGCTCGACCAGCTGGAAATCACCAGCTGGTTTTCCGACCGTTTCGACGACGGCGACTGCATTCTCACCATCAGCCCCGGGCAGGGCGGCCTTGAGGCGCAGGACTGGACGGAGATGCTCTACACCATGTACACGCGCTACGCCGAGGCGAAGGGCTGGAAGGTGCGCGTGCTCGACGCAACCCCCGGCGCCGAGGCGGTGGGGCTCAACCGCGCGACGCTGCAGGTGGAGGGCCGCTTCGCCTACGGCATGCTCAAAAGCGAGCTGGGCGTTCACCGCCTGGTGCGCATCAGCCCCACCGACGTCAAGGGCCGCCGCCACACCACGTTCGCCGCGGTCGAGGTGCTGCCGGTGCTGCCCGACGACATCGAGGTGGACCTCAACCCCGCCGATGTGCGCGTGGACGTCTACCGCTCGTCGGGCCCGGGCGGGCAGTGCGTCAACACCACCGACTCGGCCGTGCGCCTGACGCACCTGCCCACGGGCATCGTGGTCACATGCCAAAACGAGAAGTCGCAGCTGCAGAACAAGGATGCGGCGTTCCGCGTCCTGAAATCCAAGCTTTACGAGCTTGAGGAGCAGAAGCGGCGCGACCAGATAGACGAGCTGCGCGGCGAGCGGATGGACAACTCCTTCGGCAGCCAGATACGCAATTATGTTCTGTTCCCGTATCAGCTGGTGAAAGACGTGCGCAGCGGTGTGGAAACCGGTAATGTGGACGCCGTGCTCGCCGGCGACATCGACCAGTTCGTCGTCGGGTACCACAAATGGAGGGTTTCGCAGTAAGGCTCGCGCCGCAGTCGCAGTCGCGGCAAGGAGCGGGAGGAATATCGGATACATCGAACCTTGAAGGAAAGGACGATCGAATGTGTGAGCTTGAGCAGCGTGCGAACGATATGCGCATCGACATCGTGCGCATGATCGCCGAGGCGGGAAGCGGGCACCCGGGCGGGTCGCTGTCGTGCACGGACATCCTCACGGCGCTGTACTTCGGCGGCGTGATGAACCACGACCCGGCAAACCCTGCCGAGCCTGCGCGCGACCGCTTCGTGCTGGCGAAGGGTCATGCCGCGCCGGCGCTGTACGCCGCGCTCGCCCATGCCGGCTACTTCCCGCGCGAGGAGCTGCGCACCCTGCGCAAGCTCGGCACGCGCCTGCAGGGCCATCCGGACTGCAAGCTGTGCCCGGGCGTCGAGGTTTCCACCGGATCTCTCGGCCAGGGCCTGTCCATCGCTTGCGGCATGGCGGCCGGCTTGAAACTCGCCGGCGGCGACCAGGGCGTCTTCTGCCTGCTCGGCGACGGCGAGTGCGAGGAAGGCCAGGTGTGGGAGGCGGCCATGTGGGCGGCCCATTCCAAGCTCGACAACCTGGTCGCCATCGTGGACCGCAACCATCTGCAGATCGACGGCGACACCGCAGACGTTTGCGACCCGGGCGACGTGGTTGCGAAGTTCGCTGCCTTCGGCTGGGACGCCCGTCGTGTGGACGGCCACGACATCGACGCCCTCGTGCGCGAGCTTTCCGCCGCAAAGGCCGAGCGCGCCGGCGTTCCGCATGTGCTGGTGGCCGACACCGTCAAGGGCAAGGGCGTGTCGTTCATGGAAAACCAAGCAGGCTGGCATGGCAAGGCTCCCAACGCCGAGCAGGCCGCCGCAGCAATCGCCGAACTTGAGTCCGCAGGTAAGGAGGCCTAACGTGGTAACGCTGGCAAACGAGGAACAGTCCCAGGTCAAGCGCGCCACGCGCGCCGCATACGGCGTCACGCTCGCCGAGCTTGCCGACGCCGGCGTGCCGGTCGTGGCCGTCGATGCCGACCTGACCGGCTCGACCACCACCAAGAAGCTCGCCGAGGGCGGGCATGCCGACCGTCTGTTCAATTGCGGCATTGCCGAGCAGAACATGGTCGACGTCGCGGCGGGCCTCGCCACGTGCGGCAACATCGCCTTCACCGGCAGCTTCGCCGTGTTCGGCACCGGGCGCGCCTACGACCAGATCCGCAACACGGTGTGCTATTCCGACCTTAACGTGAAGATCGCCCCGACGCATGCGGGCGTGTCGGTGGGCCCCGACGGCGGCAGCCACCAGATGCTCGAGGACATATCGCTGATGGCGGGCCTGCCGCATATGCGCGTGCTCGTCCCGGCCGACTATGCGGCTGCCTGCGCGGCCATCCGCCTGGCCGCCGAAACCCCCGGCCCGGTGTACGTGCGCATGGGCCGCGCGTCGGTGCCGGCGGTCTATGCCGACGGCGTTGAGCTGGAGCTTGGGCGCGCCTACGTGCTGCGCGAAGGCACCGACGTGACCATCGTCGCGGCCGGTGTCGAGGTCGAGCAGGCGCTCATTGCCGCCGACGAGCTTGCCGAGCAGGGCATTTCCGCGGAAGTCATCGACGCATTCTCGGTCAAGCCGCTTGACGAGGCCACCATCGTCGCATCGGCGAAGAAGACCGGCGCGGTCGTCGTCGCCGAGGAGCACAGCATCCACGGCGGCCTTTGCGCGCAGGTCGCCCAGGCGCTCGCGCAGGCTCATCCGACCCCGATGGCGTTCGTCGCCATGGAGGACCGCTTCGGCAAATCGGGCGAGTTCGAGGAGCTGCTCGCGTACTTCGGGCTCGACTCGAAGGCGATTGTCAAAGCTGTGAAAAGGGTAACCGCCTAACTTGGCATCTGCTAGAATCGAGTTCGTCTCAGTACATCACTACTTGAACGGAGCATTCTGTGACGAACGACATGAGCCAAGGGGGTGCTGTGCGCCAGGCTCGGCGCGCAGGTGCTCACGCGGCGCAGCAGCGGCAAACCGCGTCGCAGCTTTCCGCGTCGCTTCCCGTGCTTGAAATCGATGAAACGCCTCAGTCGTCGGGTACGCCCGTCATCACGTTCGACCACGTGACGAAGGTGTACCCGGCGCAACCCAATAAGCCGGCGCTGAATGACATCTCGGTGCAAATCTATGCCGGCGAGTTCGTCTTTCTGGTCGGCCATTCCGGTTCGGGCAAAACCACCTTCATCCGCATGCTCATCCGCGAAGTCAAGCCCACGCAGGGCCACATCTACATCGCGGACGAGGACCTCGCGCATATGCGCAACTGGCGCGTGCCTTATCTGCGCCGCAACATCGGCTGCGTGTTCCAGGACTTCAAACTGCTTCCGAACAAGACGGTCTTCGAAAACGTCGCGTTCGCGCTCGAGGTAATCGGAAAGTCGCGCCACGTCATCAAGACGCAGGTTCCCGAGGTGCTTCGCCTGGTGGGCCTGCAGGACAAGCTGAACAAGCGCCCCGACCAGCTCTCCGGCGGCGAGCAGCAGCGCGTGTCCATTGCGCGCGCCATCGTGAACCGCCCGCCCGTGCTCATCTGCGACGAGCCGACGGGCAATCTCGACCCGCAAACCTCGCGCGGCATCATGGACCTGCTTGAGCGCATCAACCGCACCGGCACCACCGTGGTCGTGGCAACGCACGACCGCGAGATGGTTGACAACATGCGTCGCCGCGTCATCGCGCTTGACCGCGGCAACCTGACGCGCGACCAAGATCGAGGGGTGTACGGTTTCGATGTCTAGTTTCTTCTACTTTCTCAAAGAATCGCTGACCGGCTTCACGCGCAACCTTTCCACGGCGCTCGGGTCGATCGTCACCATCTTTTTGTCGCTTCTGATCATCGGCATCTTCTTGGTGGGCGGATCGATGGTTAACAACGTGGTGAAGTCCGTCGAGCAAGAGGTGAACATCACGGTGTGGATCGCCGACGACGCCTCCGAGGCCGATATCGCCGCGCTTGAGAACACCATCCGTTCCATGAACTCGGTGGCCAACGTCAGCTTCACCAACAAGGAGCAGGCGCTTGAGAACTTCAAGGCCTCTTCGAACTCCGACATTGCCGAGAGCCTTGACGGGCAGAACCCGCTGCCGGCCTCCATCGACGTGGAGCTGTCCGACCCGCAGCTGGTCGAGGACGTCGCAAGCCAGATCGAGGCCAACGCCACGTTCAAGGCCATCTGCGACAACCCCAGCGACCCCTCCGACTCGCTGCGCTACGGCGAGAAGACGGTCGAGCGCCTGTTCTCGCTGACCAGCTACGTGCGCTACGTGGGCATCGCGCTCATCGCCCTGCTCATCTTCATCGCGCTCGTGTTCATCAACAACACCATCCGCCTGGCCATCCTCGCGCGCCGCAAGGAAATCGCCATCATGCGCCTGGTGGGTGCGTCGAACGGGTTTATCCGCGGGCCGTTTTTGATGGAAGGCGCCCTGCACGCCATCATCGGCGCCGCGCTTGCCGTGGGCTCGCTCGAGCTTCTGCGCAACCTGGCGCTGCCGAAGCTGCAGGCCGCGCTCACGTGGCTGCCGATCAACCTCTCCGGTTCCACCTTCGTGATGTTCTACATTATGCTGGCGGTCTTCGGCCTGGTCATCGGCTTGGTCGGTTCCGCGTTCGCCATGCGCCGCTACCTGAAGGTGTAAAGGTTTTAAAGGTACGGCATGCCGAAGCCCCAAGACAAGAAGTCAAATCTTGCAGCGTCCGCGCGTTTTGCGCGGGCGCGCTCTATTCGCCTGGCGAAGTTCTTCGCCTTCGTGCTTCTCATAGCCGCCGCGTTTATCGGCGGCTTCGTCGTGCGCGGGGATAGCGCGCTGCTCGACGCACTGGGCATGTCGCAATTCACCGGCAACGACGAGGTGCAGACGAAAACCTCGCAGACGCTGCAGTACAACTCGCTTTCCGCCCGCGTCGGCGAGGTGGAGACGGTCATCAACGGCGACAGCCTCGATTCCTACAACCTCGATACCGCAACTTCGAAAGTGCTCGATGCGTTCGCGCTTTCCACGCAGGACGCCTACCTGCGCTACTACGATGCGAGCCGCTATGCCTCGCTGAACCAGGATGCCTCGGCAACCGGCGGGGGAGTGGGCGTTTTGTTCTCGGAATACAACGGCAGCGCGTACGCGGTCGACGTGTTCGAGGGGTCCCCCGCGCAGGCGGCCGACGTGCGCACCAACGACGTCGTCGTGGCCATCGACGGGGACCGCAGCCATCAATGGACGGCCACCGAGGTGGCCAGCGCCCTTAAGCGCGACGAGGGCGAACAGGTGGTCATCACCTGGAGGCGCGGCACTACGCTTGACGATACCAAGGGCACCGAGTTCACCACGACGCTCACCTGCACCAATGCGACCGTGAAAAACGTCACCACCGAGCTTTCCGATTCCGTGGGCTATATCAAGCTCAAGCAGATTACGCAGAATTCCGCCGATTTGGTGCGTCAAGCCATTTCCGATTTAGACGCGCAGGGCGCGCAGTCCTTCGTGCTCGACCTGCGCGACAATCCCGGCGGTTACCTGACGCAGGCGGTCGATATCTCCAGCTTGTTCGTGAAAAGCGGCACCATCGTGCGCATTCAGACGAAGAGCGCCGACGAGACGACCAAAAACGCCACGGGCACGGTGGCGACGGAAAAACCGCTCGTCGTGCTCGTCAACGGCAACACGTCGTCTTCGGCCGAGGTGATCGCGGCTGCGTTGCAGGACAACCAGCGCGCCACGGTCATCGGAGCCAAGACGATGGGCAAGGGCTCGGTGCAGGTGACGCATGACCTGACGTTCGGCGGCGCCCTGCGCTATACCGCCGCGTACTACAAAAGCCCGCTCGGACACGACATCGACGGGCTCGGCATCAATCCCGACATCGCCATCACCGCCGCGGGCGATGACGACAACCAGAAGTCGTTCGCCCTGGAAACCGCCGCATCGTTGGTGAAGGAATAGCCGTGGGGCGTACGCGCAAGCATACGCGACGCCGACCGCGCAGCAATCCGCATGGCGTGCTGGTGGTGCACGGCGGCAGCTTCGGATTCGTGCGCACGGCCGAGGGGGAGTACTTCATTCCGGAGGCGAAGATGGCCGGCGCCTTCGATGGCGACCTGGTGGAGATTGCGCCTTTGCCTACGCGCGGTGCCACGAAGGGGGCGGCCGAGGAGCGCCCCGCCGCCCGGGTGCTGCGCGTCATCGACCGCGCCCATGACACGGTGATCGGGCGCTATGAGGTGGCCGAGCCCTTCGGCGTGGTGATCCCCGAAGACGCGAACATCCCCTATGACATCTTCACCATGCGCGCCGATTTCCCCGACGTGCCCGACGGCGCGCTCGTGCGCGTGCGCATGACCACCTACCCGTCTCGCCACGAGGCAGCGTGCGGCGTGATCGAGGAAGTGCTCGGCATCGCCGACGAGAGCACGGTGAGCGTCGAGGCCATCATCGCGCGCAACAAGCTGGAGACCTCGTTTTCGGCCGGCGCGCTCGCCGAGGCCGATGCCTGCGCGCTCGATGAGACCGGCGCGCTTGCGAGCGGGTATCGCGATTTGCGCGACCGCTTCGTTTTCACGATCGATCCGGCGGACGCGAAGGACTTCGATGACGCGCTGTCGCTTGAGCTGGCTGATGATTTCCTCGGGTCCGGGGCCGTTTGGCGCCTGGGCGTGCATATCGCCGACGTTTCGCATTACGTGGAATGGAACAGCTCGATTGACCTGGATGCACGCCGCCGTGCCACGAGCGTCTATCTGGTAGACCGCGTCATCCCGATGCTGCCCGAAGCGCTTTCCAATGGGCTGTGTTCGCTGGCGCCGGACGTTTCTCGTCGCTGTATGACCTGCGACGTCTATCTTGACGAGCACTGGCGTGCGGTGGGATACGATCTGTATCCGGCGCTTATGCGCTCCCGTGCGCGGCTCACCTACGACGAGGCGCTCGGCATCCTGGAGGCCGGCGAGCAGACCGACGGCGGGGCTGCGGACGCGCAAACCGGTGAGGGCGGCTGCGCGACCGCGGTCGGCGAGCGTTTAGAGCTTGCGCCCCGGCTTACGCGCCTTTCGGCCTTTGCACAGGCACGCATCCGCGCCAGGCAGGCCGCCGGCGGGCTGGACTTCGACTTTCCCGAGGCGCGCGTGCGCCTAGCCGATAACGGGGCGCCATTAGGCGTGGATATCCGCACCAAGACCAAGGCCACCTCGCTGGTGGAGGAGGCCATGATTTTAGCCAACGAGGTGGTCGCGCGCCATCTTTCCGAGCGCGCCTTCCCGGCAATTTACCGCGTGCATGAAAAGCCTTCCGCTGACAGCCTCGCGGCGCTTCTGCCCGTTTTTCAGGAGTTTTCCTGGTACGGGCGCATAAGCCCCGAGCGCTTGGTGGCCGGCGATGCCCATGCCATCCAGCAGGTGCTCGCCGAAAGCGCGGGGCGCCTGGAAGCCGATTTGGTCTCCAATTTGGTCCTGCGGGCCATGAAGCGCGCGTGCTACAAGCCTGCCTGCGAGGGCCACTTCGGCCTGGCAAGTGCGGCCTACTGCCATTTCACCAGCCCCATCAGGCGCTATCCCGACCTGGTGGTGCACCGCATGCTGCGCGCGCAGCTCACGCGTCGTCCTCAGCTTTTCGACCAGGAAGTTGCGGCGCTCCCCTGGATTTCCGAGCATTCGTCGGACATGGAGCGCGTGGCGGAAAAGGCAGCGCGGCAAACCCAGGAATTGAAGCTGCTCGAATACATGGCGGCCTTTGTCGGCGAGACGTTTACGGGCACGGTCTCGGGCGTGGCGTCGTGGGGGATGTACGTGCGCCTGGACAATACGGCCGAGGGGATTGTTCAGGCGCGCAATATCGGCGACGAATATTTTGCGCACGACGCGGTGCGCCATACCCTTACCGGACAGGACAGCGGAATGGGGTATCGTCTGGGGCAACGACTAGATGTTGTGCTTTCCGAGGTCGACGTGCGCGCCTCGCGCATGGAATTCCGTCTGGCGGGCAAGTCGCAGAAACCGTGGAACGCGCAGGGGCGCGCTTGCAAACAGCGCCGTTAGAACTACCATTTCAAGGTACGGAAAAGCCTACGAGCTGCGCTCATGCGGGCTTTGCTTTCGAGAAGAGGATCATCCCCATGAATACCCGTATCACCGAACTTCTGGGCATCCGCGTGCCCATCATTCAGGGTGCCATGGCGCGCATCGCCGACGCGAGCCTTGCCGGCGCGGTCAGCGCGGCGGGCGGCTTGGGCATCATCGCCTGCGGCGGGGCGCCGCTTTCCTGGGTCGAGGAGCAGGTGCGCGCCGCGCGCGAAATCACTTCGAACCCAATAGGCGCCAACGTCATGCTCATGGACCCCAACGCCGCCGAGCTTGCGCGCTTGCTGGTTGATTTGAAGGTCGACGTCGTCACCACCGGCGCCGGAAGCCCCGCCAACTACATGGACCTGTGGAAGGAAGCCGGCATAAAGGTCATCCCCGTGGTGGCCACGACCGCGCTTGCGCGGCGCATGGAGCGCCTCGGCGCCGACGCCGTGGTTGCCGAGGGAACCGAAAGCGGCGGGCACGTCGGCGAGCTCACCACGATGGCGCTCGTGCCGGCGGTGGCCGACGCCGTTTCCATCCCGGTTATCGCTGCCGGCGGCATTGCCGATGGGCGCGGTATCGCGGCGGCGTTTTCGCTCGGCGCCGAGGGCGTGCAGATGGGCACGCGCTTTCTGACCGTCGACGAATGCACGGTGGCCGACGCCTACAAGGAAAAGGTGCTCGCCGCGAAGGATTCCGACACCATCGTCACCGGCCGCGGCTCGGGCCATCCGGTGCGCTGCCTGAAGAACAAGTTCTCGCGCAGCGTGCGCAAGCTGGAGGCGAATGTCGAGGCCAACGGCGACGAGCTCGAGGCGATGTACGTGGGAAGTCTGCGCCGCGCGGTTGCCGGCGACGTTGAGAACGGCTCCATGATGGCCGGTCAGGTTGCCGCGCTCGTGTCCGAGCGCAAAACGGTCGCCGAGGTCATTGCCGAGGTCATGGCCGAAGCCGAAGCGCTCGGCGGCCTCGATCTGCAGCAGATGGCCGACGCGAACGCCTGTCGTGCAAGGGATGGGCGATAGCATGGCCTGCGCGTTTCTGTTCTCGGGCCAGGGAGCCCAGGCGCCCGGCATGGGAGCCGATCTGCTCGACGTCGCCGAGGTGGGCGAGACGGTCGCGCTCGCAAGCGAGGTGCTCGGCTACGACGTGGCCGACCTTCTTTGCAACGCCCCGGCGGAGAAACTCAACGACACGCTCTATGCGCAGCCTGCCACCTGCGTGCTTTCCGTGGGCATCGCCCGGGCGCTCATGGCGCGCGGCGTCGCCCCGCAAGCGGTGCTGGGCTTTTCGCTGGGCCAGGTCAGCGCCTTGGCCGTATCGGGCATGCTGACTGACGCGGAAACGTTTGCGCTCGTCGCCAAGCGCGCCGAGCTGATGGCGCGCTCCGCCAAGGATCGCCCCGGCGTCATGAGCGCGCTTCTGAAGGCTGCGCCCGAAGAGGTCGAGCGCCTCTGCGATGAGGCGGCATGCGGGCAGGTGCTCGTCGCCGCGAACTTCAACAGCCCCGGCCAAATCGTCATTTCCGGCGAGGTTGAGGCCGTCGAGCGCGCCGAAGAGGCATGGGCCGCCGCCGGCAAGCGCTTCGCGCGCCTGGCCACCTCCGGCGCCTTCCACAGCCCGCTCATGCACAAGGCGGCCGAGGGGCTTGACGCGTACCTTTCCGGCGTGACGTTCAAAGAGCCGGCCATTCCCGTCATCTGCAACACCGACGCGTGCGAAATGGACGCCGCAAGCGCACGCGCGCGCCTGGTCGCCCACCTGACGCACCCCGTCCTCTTCTGCCAAAGCGTGGAGAAGCTCTCCGGGCAGGGCATCGACTGCTTTGTCGAGGTTGGTTTCGGCGGCGTGCTGTCGAACCTGGTCAAGCGCATAGAACGCGGCGCCGCGCGCCCGTGCGTGCAGGACAGGGAAAGCTTCGACGCGTTCGTAGGGAACGCTTCATAAAGGAGGTGCCCGCATGGGCGAAACAAGTGAAACCCCGCGTCGAGCTGCGCTCGTCACCGGGTCGTCGCGCGGCATTGGAGCCGCCATCGCCGAGGAGCTGGCACAAGCCGGCTTCGACGTGTGCCTGAACTGCTCGAGCGAGGCCGGCCTGCCGGCGCTTGAAGAGGCCGCGCAGCGCCTGGCGCAAACCTACGGCGTGCGCACGTGCGCTCAAGCTGCCAGCGTCGCCGACGCCGAGGCGGCAGCCGGGCTGGTCAAGGCGGCCCACGAGGCCTTCGGGCGCCTCGACGTGCTGGTGAACAACGCCGGCATCACGCGCGACGGGCTGATGGTGCGCATGAAGGAGGCCGATTTCGACGACGTCATCGCCGTGAATCTCAAGGGCACCTTCAACACGTGCAAGGCCGCCGGCGCCATCATGATGAAGCAGCGCTATGGGCGCATTGTCAACATGAGCAGCATATCCGGCGTGGGCGGCAACGCCGGGCAGGTGAATTACGCCGCGTCGAAGGCCGGCGTCATCGGCATCACGAAAACGATTGCGCGCGAGCTTGCGGCGCGCGGCGTGACCGCCAACGCGGTCGCCCCCGGTTTCATCGAGACCGACATGACCGGCGCGCTGTCCGAAAAGCAGCGTGAGGCGGCAGGCGCGCAGATTCCCGTGAAGCGTTTCGGCCAGGCTGCCGAGGTCGCGCATCTGGTGCGTTTTCTGGCCAGCGAGCAAGCAAGCTACATTACCGGGCAGGTCATCTGCATCGATGGAGGTTTGGCACTATGAGCAACATCATCAACGGCGTTGAGACCCGTCGCCCCGACGGCACGCATCGCGTCGTCATCACCGGCATGGGGGCGGTTTCCCCGGCAGGCGTCGGCGTCGAGGCGCTTTGGGATGCCGTGGTGGGCAAGCGCTGCTGCATCGGCCCCATCACGCGTTTCAGCACCGAGGGACACAAGGTGCACAACGCGGCCGAGGTGCGCGATTTCGACGCGACCAACCACGGCCTTTCCAAGAAGGAGGCGCGCCGTTTCGAGCGCTTCGTCCAGTACGCGATTGTGGCGGCTGACGAGGCCATGGCGGCCTCCGGCCTGGACATGGAGGCCGAGGACGGAACGCGCGCGGCGGTTATCTTCGGCGCCGGCATCGGCGGCATCGACGAGCTGCAAAACGGGTTCTACACGCTGCACGACAAGGGCCCCAAGCGCGTGAACCCCCTGTTCGTGCCCACCATGATCGGCAACATCGCCGCCGGTCACCTGGCCATCCGCTATGGCATGCGCGGGGAGTGCATCGACGTCACCACCGCGTGCGCCACCGGCGCGCACAACATCGGCGCCGCGGTGCGCTCCATCCGCCACGGCTACGCCGACGTGGCGCTCGCCGGCGGCGCGGAGGAGTCGGTGAACCCCATCTGCATCGCGGGCTTCGCCAACTTGGGCGCGCTTTGCGAGGAAGAGGACCCTGCGCAGGCCTCGCTTCCCTTCGACCGCCGCCGCGGCGGGTTCGTGGCCGGCGAGGGCGCGGGCGCGGTGGTGCTCGAGTCGCTCGAGCATGCGCTTTCGCGCGGCGCCAAGCCTATCGCCGAGATAACCGGTTTCGGCTCGACCGGCGATGCGTACCACATGACCGCGCCGGAGCCTTCCGGCGAGGGAATCCTGCGCGCGATGCGCCAGGCGCTCGACGAGGGCGGCTTCACCCCGCAAGACGTCGGCCACGTAAACGCCCACGGCACGGCCACCCCGGCAAACGACGCCACGGAATCCCGCGCGCTGTTGGCGCTGGCGGGCGAGGAGGCGGGGCGCAAGATACCTGTCATGTCCGTCAAGGGCGCGATCGGCCACACGCTCGGCGCCGCCGGCGCCGTCGAGGCCATCGTCACGGCGCGCGCGGTCGCGACCGCCTGCGTGCCGCCGACGACCGGCTTTGCCGAGCCCGACCCCGACTGCCCGGTCAACGTGGTCCGCGAGCCCCTTGAGGGCTATCCGCAGAAGGTGGCGCTGTCCAACAGCCTCGGCTTCGGCGGTCACAATGCGGTGCTGGCCATCTCGCCGTTTGGCGTTGCGGAGTAAGGAGCGGGCATGCAAGACATCCAATATCCCTGCGGCCGCGACGTCATCGAGCGCGTGCTGCCGCACCGCGACCCGTTCGTGTGGGTCAGCCGCATCATCGAGTGCACGCCGGGCGAGCATGTCATCGCCGAGCTCGACGTGTCCGCCGACCTGCCGCTGTTTGCGGGCCATTTCCCCGGGCACCCAGTGCTTCCGGGCGTCATCATCATGGAGGCGCTCGCGCAGGCGATGTCGTTTTCCGTGCTGGTCGGGCGCGGGGACGCGGGCACGCTCGGCTTTTTCGCCGGCATCGACGGCGCGAAGTTCCGCAACCAAGTGCTTCCCGGGGACGTCCTCACCCTCGAGGGCACCGTGGTGAAGAGCGGCTCGCGCATGGTGGTGGCCGAGGTGGAGGCGCGCGTGGGCGACAAGGTTGCCGCCACGGCGACGCAGAAGTACGTGCTCGCACGTGCGTAGTTGATAAGGATGGCGGCAATGAAGTTCAACAAGCAGGATTACATCACCTTCGACAGCGCCGGCGCCTTCAAGCAGGACGCCGCCGCGCCCGCCGAGGCGCAAAAAGGCGAAGGCGTCGCCGAAGACGCGGACGTCGTGTATCGCCTCGGCCGCATTTGCGAGGAGGCGCGCGCGGACATGGGGACGTCGCCGAACGCGCTCGGCGCCACGGACATGTCGGTGTACACGCAGGTGGAGCCGCGCCGGGCGCAATCCCTTCCCGACAAGGGCGCCGAGGGGTGCGAGTCGGACGGTCCCGTGGCGCTCGTGGTGGCGCGCGGGCGCATGGCGAAGAAGACCATCCTGGCCTGCCAGGACGTCGGCTTTACCGTCTGCGCCGCCTACACGCAGGACCGCCGGGGCGAGGCCTATCTCAAGCTTGCCGATAGCAAAGTGAGCTTAGGCGACGCCTATACCGACGCGCTGTTTTCGAACAGCTATGCCGTGCTCGAGGCCGCGCATGCCTGCAAGGCGTCGGTCGTCCTGCTTGGCGAGGAGGCGCAGCCGCTTTCGAAGGTGGACACGTTCCTTTCCCGCGCAAACGTCGAGGGGATCCGCGTATTCACGTCCTTGGGCGACTCGCCGCACCTTGGCTGGGTGCTGTGCACCACCGACAAGGACGCGCACGGCTTCGGGTCGTGGCGCACGTGCCGTCACTGCAAGCTGAAGTTCGACAGCGCGAGCCTTGCGGCGGGCCACTACATCTGCCCGAGCTGCGGCGAGTATCTGCGCATGAACTCGACCGAGCGCATCAACGACCTGCTCGACGCCGGCTCCTTCAAGGAATGGGACCGCGTGCTCGCCGAGACCGATCCGCTTGACTTCCCCGGCTATATGGACAAGCTGGCGGCTCAGCGCGAGAAATCGGGGCTGGAGGAGGCCGTCCGCACCGGCGAGGGCACCATCGCGGGCCTGCGCGTGGCCATCGGCATCATGGAGTCG
The DNA here is from genome assembly GCA_963627055.1 of Butyrivibrio sp. CAG:318. GTDB lineage: Bacteria > Actinomycetota > Coriobacteriia > Coriobacteriales > Eggerthellaceae > Senegalimassilia. The sequence goes on from CAVGAF010000003.1 coordinate 14,876, forward strand.
ACGTTTTTCATGGGCTCGATGGGCAACGTGGTGGGCGAGAAGGTGACGCGCTTGTTCGAGCGCGCCTGCGAAATAGGCCTGCCCGTCATCATCTTCACGGCTTCGGGCGGCGCGCGCATGCAGGAGGGGCTGGTTTCGCTCATGCAGATGGCGAAAACCTCGTGCGCCCGCGAGCGTCATGGCGAGGCGCATCTGCCCTATATTTCGGTCATCACCGACCCGACCACCGGCGGCGTCACCGCGTCGTTTGCGATGGACGGCGACATCATCATTTCCGAGCCGCACGCGCTCATCGGCTTCGCCGGCCAGCGCGTCATTCGCGACACCATTCGCCAGGAGTTGCCGGAAGGGTTCCAGACCGCGGAGTTCGCGCTCGAACACGGGCTCATCGACGCCATCGTCGAGCGCGCGGATTTACGCGCGACCTTGGCGCATATCCTCGCGGTGCATAAGGCGACGTCCATGCGGGTGCGCCCGGCGGACGCGAAGGCGGGGGCGCAGGATATCCTGGTGAGCTTCGAGGCCGTGCGCGACAACCTCGCGCACAACACCGCCACTTACAACACCGTCACCTTCGGCAATCTCAAGCCCGAGGAGATGACGGTCGAGGAAGAGCAGGTGTGGGACAAGCTGCGCCGCTCGGTCATGTCGTCGCTGGCGCCCGATTCGCGGCGTTCTCCCGCGAACAGGCGCCTTGAGCGCGCGATCGCCGAGGGCGGCTTCGATGCCGAGGGCGGCGTGTCGCTCGAGGTCGAGGCGGGCCCGGGCGAGGGCGCGGGCGCGGCAGGCGAAGAGCCTTCCGCCTCGCGCGGCGCGAAGGCCGCCGTCGCCGGCGTCGCCGCGGCGGTGGTTTCGGCCGCCTGCGGCACCGAGGACGAAGACAACCGCGCGTGGCGCAGCGTGCAGCTTGCGCGCAACGTGCATCGTCCCACGGCCATCACCTATATCCGCTCGTTCGTCGACGGATTCGTCGAGTTGCACGGCGACCGCGCCTTCGCCGACGACGGGGCCATTGTCGGCGGCATCGGCTGGATCGGCGGGCGCGCGGTCACGGTGATCGGCCAGGAGAAGGGCGAGAACCTCTCCGAGCGCATCCGGCGCAACTTCGGCTGCCCGCAACCAGAGGGCTATCGCAAGGCGCTGCGCCTGATGCGCCAGGCCGAGAAGTTCGGACGTCCCGTGGTGTGCCTGGTGGACACGCAGGGCGCCTACTGCGGAACGGAAGCGGAGGAGCGCGGTCAGGGCGGCGCCATCGCCGAGAACCTGGTGGCCATGGCGGGGCTGAAGGTTCCCGTGGTGACCGTGCTGCTCGGCGAGGGCGGCTCGGGCGGCGCGCTCGCGCTTGCCGTGGCCAACCGCGTCGCCATGCAGGAGCACGCGGTCTATTCCGTGCTTTCCCCCGAAGGGTTCGCCTCCATCCTGTGGAAGGACCGCACGCGCGCCCCCGAGGCGGCGGCCGTCATGAAGATGAGCGCGGCCGAGTCGCTCGAGCTGGGCATCATCGACGCGGTCGTTTCCGAAGGGGAGGGGCCGGCGCACGAGAACCCCGAGGTGGCGAAGGCCAACGTGCGTGATTATGTTTCCGCGACGCTCGACGAGCTGTGCGTCTTAAGCGCCGATGAGCTGCTCGAGCAGCGCTACCAGCGCTTCCGGAAGTTCTAAGTCGGCTTTAGCCGGCTCTATGCCGGCCGTCGGAACGCCTTGTTTGGGGCCGCCCTTCAACCGTTATGCGCTAGAATGGGAATTTGCCGTTGCAGCGTCTCAGGAAGGGTCGGCCCATGATCACCGAGAACGAGATATCGATGCTTGCCAACCCGCGCGCGTTTGCGCGCGGGCGCTCGATTGCGTCGTCGAAGCGCGACATCCTCACCAAACAGGTGCGCTACGACAGCTTCGAAACCCAGGTCAGCGCCTTCGTGGCCTCGTCAAGCGGGTGGAGCGACCGTTACCGCACCTCGATTTCAATTGACGAGGACAAAGACGAGATCATCGACTATTCCTGCACCTGCCCGGCGTTTCGCGAATATTCCGGCATGTGCAAGCACTGCGTCGCGCTTGCGCTCAACTTCTCCGAGCATCCGCGGGACTATCTGGGCTGGCAGCCGACGAGGCAGGCCGCCTCGTCGTATTGCATCACCGAATTCATGCGCCGCGCCGACGAGGTGCTCTCCGATACCACCCCGCCGGGCACGGTGGAGCTCATCCCGGAGCTTTCCTACGGGTTTGAACTGTGGTCGGCAAGCTTTCGCATCAAAGGGCCGCTCGGCACCGCGTATGTGCTGAAAAGCATTGACGACCTGGTTGACCGCGTGGAACTGCGCGAGCGGCACAGCTATGGCAAGAAGCTCGCCTTCACCCACTCTCCGCAGGCGTTCGACGAGCAGTCGCGCCGCATCGTGGAGTTGTTGACGCGCGCCTGCGAGACGCGGCGCGTCGGCGGCGGGTCGTGGTACTACAGCCGCTCGCAGGCCGTCGGGCGCACGCTTTCCATGACCCAAGCCGAGACGGTTGAATTGATGGACCTGCTTAAGGGGCGGCACTTTTCCATCAAGAGCACCGATTATTCCACGCCGAGTTTCGACCGCGTCCACCTCGTCGATGGCGACCCGTCCATTGAGCTTGCGCTTAAGAAGAGCGACCGCGGGTACTGGACCGTCGAGCGCGGCGGACCCGTGCGCATCGCGCAACATGGCGACAAGATGTTCGTTTGGCTCGGCGGCGACGCCCTCTACCGCTGCACCGAGGAATTCGCGCGCTGCGCCGACTTCCTCCGCACGGTCTACAACAGCGACGAGCGCGTGGTCACCATCGCGGAGGCCGACATGCCGCTGTTCTGCGCGGCGGTGCTGCCCACCATCGAGCGCTCCCTTACGGTGAAGGCGCCTGTTTCCATAGACAAGTATCGCCGCGTGCCCTGCAAGCTGCGGTTTTATTTCGACAAGGACGGCAAGGGGGTCGAGGTGCGCGCCGAGGCCGCCTATGGCGATCGCATCTTCACGCTGCGCGGGGTTTCTCCTGCGGGGGAGAGCGACCAAGCGGCGGGGGGCAAGCCCTCTCGCGAGGACGGCGGTGCCGCCCGCCCCGCGCCGCTGCGCGACAAGCGCGCCGAGCAGGCGGCGTGCGCGCTTGTCGACAACTACTTCGGCCCCGATGCGTATCGGCTGCCGATGTCTGCCGAAGACGCCGTGGGCCAGCTCCTCTTCGCCGGGCTTGCGGAATTCCGCGCCTTAGGCGAGGTGTTCACCACGCCGGCCTTCGACAAGCTTATCCGCGAGGGCAAGCCGCGCTTGACCATGGGCGTGTCGCTTTCCGGAAACCTGATCAACCTCGACGTGCAGGCCGACGACCTGGAATCCGACGAGCTGGCGGCCCTGCTTTCAGCCTATCGCAGGAAGAAGCGCTACCACAAGCTGCGCGGCGGGGCTTTTGTCGATCTGGGCGACTTCGACCTCGCGCAGCTCGACCGGCTTGCGTCCGACCTCGGTTTTAGCGTGAAGGATTTGGCGGCGGGTGCCATCGAGCTGCCGACCTATCGCGCGTTTTACCTTGACGAGGAGGAAGACCTCGACCGCGACCGCAGCTTCGAGGACTACCTGGCGAACTTCAAGCGGGTAAGCGAAGCCGACTACGAGCTTCCCGCGTCGCTTGCGGACGTGCTGCGTCCCTATCAGGCCGAGGGCTTTCGGTGGCTTTCCGCGCGCTGCGACGCCGGTTTCGGCGGCGTGTTGGCCGACGAAATGGGCCTGGGCAAGTCGCTGCAGCTCATATCGCTTCTGCTTGCCCGTCGCGCGGAAGGGCGGCAGGTCGGCCCGAGCATCATCGTGTGCCCCTCGTCGCTCGTGTATAACTGGACGGCCGAGTTCGAGCGCTTCGCCCCCGAACTTAGCGTCGCTGCCGTTGCCGGCACGGCGGCCGAGCGCAAGCGCGCCCGCACCAAGGTGTTCTCGGATTGGGAGGCCGTGCTGTCGCCCGCCGCGGCGGCTGCGGCGGGAGCGGATTCTCTCGCGACCGATGACGGCGCTGAAGGCAAACCGGTATCAGCCGGTGACCGAACCGAGGAAGGCCTGGTCGATGTCCTGATAACGTCCTACGACCTCGCCCGCATCGACGTCGCCGACTGGGCGGGACGCGCCTTCTTCGTCTGTGCCATCGACGAGGCGCAGTACATCAAGAACCCGGCGACGCTCACCACGCGCGCCGTGAAGCGCCTCGAGGCGCGGCATCGCTTCGCGCTCACCGGCACGCCGATGGAAAACCGCCTATCCGAGCTTTGGAGCATCTTCGACTTCTTGATGCCGGGGCTTTTGGGCCCCTATGCGCGCTTCCGCGAGCGCTTCGAGCTGCCCATCGTCGGCGGTGACGAGGACGTGGCGCGGCGCCTGCAGGCGCTTGTGGGGCCGTTCATGCTGCGCCGCTGCAAGTCCGACGTGCTCACCGACCTGCCCGAGAAACTGGAAAGCGTCGTGTACGCGCCGCTCGAGGGCAAGCAGCGCAAGCTCTATGCCGCCCACGAGCAGCAGCTGCGCGAACAGCTCACGCGTCAGCGCGCCGAGCGCAAGCAACGCCAGGCCAAGCGCGCAAGCGGCGAGGAGGTTTCCACCGTCGAGGTGCTCTCCGAGCTCACGAAGCTGCGACAGCTGTGTTGCGACCCGCGCCTTCTGTTCGAGGACTATCACGGCCGGGGCGCGAAGCTTTCCACCATCATGGAGCTGGTGGCGTCAGCTATGGAGGGCGGCGAGAAGACGCTCGTGTTCTCGCAGTTCACGAGCTTTTTGGACTTGATTGCCGAGCAACTAGACGAGGACGGCACGCCCTACTACACCATCACGGGGGCGACTCCGAAGGCCGCGCGCGTGAAGCTGGTCGATGAGTTCAACGAAAACGACGTGCCGGTGTTTTTGGTGTCGCTGAAGGCCGGCGGCACGGGGTTGAACCTCACCGGGGCGAGCGTGGTCATCCATGCCGACCCTTGGTGGAACGCCGCGGCGCAGCAGCAGGCGACCGACCGCGCGCACCGCATCGGGCAGACGCGCGTGGTCAGCGTGCAGAAGGTCATTGCGAAGGGCACCATCGAGGAGCGCATTCTGCGCCTGCAGGAGGAGAAGAGCAAGCTCGCCGACCAGGTGATCGGCGCAAGCGGCGTTTCCCTGGCGTCGCTTTCCACCGATGATTTGATCGAGCTTTTGGAGGGGTAGGGCGCGCCGGCCGGTTGGAGGCATCCGGTTTGCGGGACGCATCCAAGCTGGTAGGGCGCACCCAAGTCGGCCCGGGCGCTGGGGGCGCTCAGGCGCCGCTACTCTTCCAGTTTTTCCGCCAGCGGCTTCTCGTCGAGGGCGAGCATGCAGACGGCGGCGGCGATGGTCATGGGTACCATCAGCCAGAACAGCGGCATGAGCGCATCGTTGTAGGCGCCCGCCACCGCGGATTGCACCGCCTGCGGCAGCGCATGGACGATGGCCGGCGTCAGCGCGTTCATGTCCACGCCGAGCGCTTCCAGGCCGCCGAGGTCGGTCAAGTGCGCGCCAAGCTGGCATGCCAGGCCCGAGGTGAAGATGGCGCCGGCCACCGAGGTTCCCAGCGTCGTGCCTATTTCGCGGAAGAAGTTCGTGGCGCTCGTGGCGGTGCCGACGATGGCCGCGGGGAACTCGTTTTGCACGATGAGCACGAGTACCTCGAAGCTCAGCCCGTAGCCGAATCCCATGACGCTTAGGTACGCGCAGCAGGCAAGCGGGCTCGTTTCAGCCGACATCGTGCAGATGAACGCCGTGCCGGCCAGCGCGATGGCGAAGCTTGCGGCCATGAGCTTCTTGTAGCGGCCCGTCTTGGCGATAAGCGCGCCGGAGGCCAGCGAGGCGACGAAGTAGGTGATCTCCATCGGCAGTTCCATGTAGCCCGCCGCCGTGGCCGACATGCCGTGCGCTATCTGGAAGTACGTCGGCAGGTAGGAAAGCGATGCCATCATGGCGAACAGGATGATGAAGCCGCCCACCGTGGTGAGCACGAAGTTGCGGTTGCTAAACAGCTCCAGGGGCATGAGCGGCTCGGGGGCGCGTCGCTCGGCAATCACGAACAGCACCGTCGCGATGACGGTTAGCGCAACAAGCCCGATGATGACGGGGCTGTTCCAGGCGAAGGTCGTGCCGCTCCACGAGGTTACCAGCGTCAGCCCGCAGATGGCCACGGATATGGTCGCGGTGCCGGCGGCGTCGAAGTTCTTGAGCGTGCCCGCAATCTTTGGCCGGGGCAGCAGCTTCGCCGCCACCGCGATGGAAAGCACCGCCAAGGGGATGTTGATCCAGAATGCCCAGCGCCAGCTCAAGTGGTCGGTGAACAGCCCGCCCAAAAGCGGGCCGATCATCATGGGCAGCGCCCAGCCGATTCCCATGACGTTAAGGTACAGTGCGCGTTTGCGGGCGGGCACGACATCGGCGACGATGGCCTGAGAGAGCACCATAAGGCCGCCACCGCCTAGGCCGGCCACCGCGCGCCCGGCGATAAGAACCGTCATCGATCCCGCGGCGCCGCAAACGACCGACCCTGCCAAAAAGAGCGCCACTGCGACGATGAACAGGGGTTTGCGCCCGATGGCGTCGCCTACTTTGCCGTAGACGGGCATGACGATGGTGCTCGTGAGCACGTATCCCGTGGTGACCCACAGCATATGGTCCACGCCGCCGAGCTCGCCGACGATGGTCGGAAGTGCGGTCGAGACGATGGTCTGGTCAAGCGAGCCCATGACCATGGCGACTAAAAGCGCCGCGAACACGGCGGTGACGTTTCTCTGGGATGGCGCCTCGTCTGTCGTCGTGTACGGGGCTGTGCCTGTTGCCTGTTCCTCTCGTGCCGGCTGCTTGGCGGTTATCTCCTTGTCGTTGCTCATAACCTTGGCCGATCTTCCTTTAAGCTTGCGCGCAGTCGAACTCGTAGACGAACATCTGCTCGGGAAGGATGGACTCCTTTGGGTCAAAGGTGCGCTCGGCCCTGCGCTTCATGCCGCGATGCTCGTAGTATTCCCAGGTGCAGGTGGTATCGGTGAACAGGAAGCCCGTCTCGCCGCCGGCCTGGGCGAGGTAGGCCTGCGCGTCGGCGAGCAGTTTGCTGCCCACGCCGTGCCCGCGCGTGGCGGCCGATACGATGAACACCACCAGCTCGAAGTCGGGGTTGCAGCCCGATTCGGCGAGCAGTTCGTCGTCGGCGGCGTATTCGGCGGCAAGGAAGTCGCGCAGCTCGTCAGTCGCGGCCGCATCGAGGGCGTCGGCCTGTGCATAGGCGCGCTCGCGCAGCTCTTCCCATTCTTTGACGTCGTCCGCGTCCGGCATGCCCGCGCGTGCGAGCACCACGCCCTGGACGACGCCGTCCATCACGGCCACCTGCGAGTAGGTGTGGCGCAGCGCGTAGGTGGCGAAATCGATGACGCCGTGCAGGCGCGCGAGGTCGCCTTCGGCAAGTTCGTGCCAGGTTTCGGCGAGGATGGTGCCGATCCGGTCGGCGTCGTCGATGTTCAGGGGGCGGTATTCGATGGCCATGGGGAACTCCTTTGCAATGGGTATAGTCCGTTATCGGACTAAGTAGACCGATAACGGACTATACCAGACTCAAAGGGAACGTTAAGCGGTATGGAGAAGTTCAGAGCGTCGCCGTTTCGAGGCACGAAAAAGGCGCCGGGCCTTGTCGGTCCGGCGCCTTTATACACCTAGGGCGCAAGGGGAGGGAGGGAAGGAGAACGCGCGCCCTTCGATGCTTGAGGTGCGGATGCTAGAGCGTGTACAGGGCGTACACCGAAGCACCCATCTGGTAGAACACCACGCGCAGGCAGATGCAGCAGATGACGGCGGCCACGAGGCCCACACCCGCCCACAGCTTCCAGTTGCCGCCCTTCTTCTTGCCCATGTAGGCGCAAGCGATGGGGATGAGCGCGCAGATGATGGTGGCGATGGTCAGCGGCAGGCTCTGTGCGCCGAACGGCGAGATTGCGCTGATGTCGACCATGCCGGCCGTCGGCTGCACCGGATCGATGTAGTAGTCGATCTGGGTGAACTGGCTGTTGCTCGCGGCCATGACGATGATGTAGCCGATGCTGGTGACCGCGGCCACGATGGAGCCGACGAGGTTCGCGCCAACGTTGCTAGCGCTGATCTTGCCTTCCTTGATGTCCTCGATGACGGCGACCGTGGCAGGTCCGAGCACGAACGAGGCGCCGAGGATGGACAGGATCTCGACCACGTTGTTCCAGGCCGGGCGGGCATCCATCATGTAGGAGTGGCTCATCACCACGTCGAGGATCACCGAGATGGCGATGCCGCAGACGGCAACCCACTTCGGCACCGAGCCGCCGTCCTCGGAGCGGCGCAGGCACGCCAGGTAGATGATGGCGACGACGCCGAGCACCACGATGGCGATGAGCTCCTGGGTGATGCCGGAAGTGATGTGGCCGAAGCCGTTGAAGATGCGCTCCCAGTGCTCCAGGTGCAGAAATACCGAGATACCCGATATCACCAAAAGCAGTGCGGCGACGATCCAGCAGGTAAGCTGGCTTTTCTTGCCTTCGCCTTTAAACGCCAGGTAACTCTGCGTGCCGAACACGCCGACGCACCAGGCCGCGAAGGTGGTGAAAAGGATAAGGGGCCATTGCAGTTCCATGTCTTACTCCTTTCCTTGCCATTCGCGATCGCGAAGCAGGTAGCACACGTGCGGGCCGTTGCCCACGTCGGTGAGGTGATAGATGTCGTCGGCGGTATAGGGCTCCACCCATTCCTTCAAGGTCGTGCGGTTGTGCAGCATGTCGTCATACGACGTCGCCTTGTCGTGGGTGGGCGCCGGCGCCTCGAAGGTGTCGATGCCCTTCTCCAGATCGCCGAAGAAGCGGGCACGCGAGCCGCATTGCGCGACGCACTGGGGAAGCTCCCCTTGGGCCGTGCGCTGTTCGCACAGGGTGCACTTCTCCACGACGCGCTCCTCCTCGTTGAGGTAACGCACGCCGTAGGGGCAGGCCATGGCGCAGAACTGGCAGCCGATGCACTTCGACTTGTCGATCTGCACGGTGCCGTCGGCCACCACGTGGCTGGCCTGCGTGGGGCACACGGCCACGCACTTGGGGTTCTCGCAGTGCTGGCACTGGATGGGCAGGAAGTACATGGTCACGTCGGGCCATGCCCCCGACTTCCCCGTGATGGGGAACGGGCCGATGCGCAGGGTTTTGATCCAGAAGTCGCCGGGCTGCACGCCGTTGATGGTTTTGCAGGCCGTCGAGCAGGCCAGACAGCCCGTGCAACGGTTCAGGTCGGTGATGATTGCATACTTGGTCATATTAGATCACGCTCCCGGTGCCGGTATGGGTCCAAGACTCAACCTCGGGCTCGCCCTCCACACGGCTGCGCATGCCGACCTTCATCCACTTGCGCAGGCGCTCGTCGGATGCGTCATGGATGCATTCCTCGCCGGTGTAGGGGTTGCAGGGCACGGGGTTGCCGAACGGGCTGTTTTCAGCCGTTGCCTTGTAGATGACGACCGGATAGCCGCGCATCGTATGGCAGCCGCCGACGGCGTCCTGGCCATACGGGTCGTTCAGACAGTTCACGCCGACCAGCTCGAAGCCGTGCGCGGCGTATTCGAACTCGGGGAACCACCACTGGTGGTTGGCGTTGGATACGGGCAGGTTGTTGGCGAAGGTGCCGCCGGTGGTGCGGGCCTTCACGGCGTAGTACAAATCGACGACCTCGCGGATGCGGCCCCAGGGGCTTTCGATCCACACCCAGTCGCCCTGCTCAAATCCCAGGCGCTTGGCCTCCTCGGGGTTGATCTCCACGCGCGGGACCGGCCACAGCTCGCGGCACCAGGGAAGCTGACGGTGCTCGGAGTGGAAGTAGACGGGCTGGCGAGAGCCGGTGGTCTGCAGGAAGACGTTGTCCGGGTACTTCTTGATGGCGTCCTTGTACCACTGGTTCTGGAAGTAGTCGTCGGGAACCTGGTCGATCTTGTCGGCCTGGTACAGCTCCGGCATCAGCACCGGGGAGTCGGTCGCCTCGCGGTAGATCGGGAAGCGGTCGTCGTCGCCCTGGAAGGCGGCGATGTCGGTGTGCGCCCAGCGGGCATCGCCCTTAAAGCCGTTCTCCTTGAACTCGTTGCCGTCGTACAAGGTGCCCTCATCGCCTGCGTTGCAGATGTAGGCCTCGCAGGTCAGCGACCAGATTTCGATGAGCGAGGAAGCGGTGGCGAAGCCGGGCTTCAAGTCAACCAGCGGGAACAGGTTGAAGCCGCCCTGCTGACGACGCCAGCCCATCTCGTGGCGACGATAGGTGCCCCAGCGCTCCGGATGCCACTCGCGGCAGTCCATCCAGCCGTGCTCGGTGAACCATTCCTTGGCCTGCGCCCAGGTGGGGCCGTCCGGGAATTTCTCGGTCTTCCAGGCATCGACGTTGTCCTTCAGGATGCGGTCATGGTCGGGCCACAGGTAGGAAACCTTGCCGGCCAGCGCGTCGGTGTATTCCTGGCCGAGCGACTTGGTCCACTTGTCGATGTTGGTCTGGCTGGAAACCTTCGGCTTGAGCATGTAGTCCTCGCTCGAGCCGGTGGCCGAGAGGTCCTTCGTGTTCCACGGCACGCCCATGGCGCGGTACATCGCGCAGTTCCAGTCGGGGTCGTAGATGGTGTCGCCCGGGGCCTCGATGGCCTTGCAGCAGCAGCCGAACATGCCGCCTGCGCCCTGCGAGACGCGGGTGGAGTCGATCTCCATCCAGTGCTGGCAGGGGAAGATGACGTCGGCGTTGCCGTTGGTGGGCATGAACCACAGGTTGATCTCGGTGAAGAAGTCCATTTGGGCCATGCCGTTCCAGGCGCGCACGGTGTTGGCCATGTTCATGACGTCGCCGGACTGGCACACGCCGCCGTGGATGGCGTAGAGCGTGGGCTTGACATGCATGTCGAAGGGCTCGTCATGCAGCACGTCCTTGAGCACCTGCGCCTTTTCCCAATCCGGGTCCTGCAGGCAGCCGTCCCAGGCGGTGTTGGCGTCGCACCAGCGGGCCCAGAAGCGGTTGAGCGGGAAGCGGTCGGCGTCGACCATCGACGCCTGACGCGTGAAGATGGACTTCGGGTTGGGGTAGTACGCGGAGTTGTACATCGCGCCGCCCATGCGCTTGGCGATGATGATGGCTTCCTCGTCGGTGGGGACGTGGTTGCCGTAGCGCTCGGCAAGCGGGGACTTCTCGTCGATGAGGTACTGCACGAAGTCCTGCATGTACTTGCCGACTTCCTGCAGGGTGTAGTCGCGGCCGTCCCACGTGATGCGCTGGTCCTCGTCGTAGGCGGAAGACTTCTGCATGTTGGAGCGGCCCGGGTTGCCGTCGAACTGGCTCTTGCACGAACCGCGGTTGCCGGCCGGCTCGTCGGAGTTGCCGGTGATGCAGGAGAGGATCTGCAGGGTGCGGCAGTTCTGGATGGAGTTGCCGTTTTGGTCGGTGGCCAGCTGGAAGTGGACGCCGCCGTTGCCGTGGCGCGGGTCGATGCGGGTCGTGTAGTGCTTGACGGCGGTTTCGACCTTGGACCATTCCACGCCGGTGACCTCGGTCACCTTTTCGGGCGTGTACTGGCTGGTCAGGTCATGGAAGCCATCCCATACGGTACGGCACTTGTACTTCTTGCCGTCGATGAGCTCGACCTCGATCTCGCCGGGGAACAGCGCGGGCTTCTTCGGCAGGCCCTTCGGGTTGGTCGTGGCGCCCTTCTCGTTGCCCGCATCCCAGTAGGAGTCGTAAGCGGCGTCGGCCGGGTCTGCCCAGGTGGACTCGTCGGGCAGCCAGCAGTCGGCGATGAGGCCCGTTAGGGGATGCTTGATGAAGCTGCCGGTGGTCGGGATCTTCGACGTTTCGCCCTCCCACTTGCAAACTTGGGAATCCCACCAGGTCAGACGCTGGTTGTTCTCGTCCCACACCATGAAGCGGTGGACCGAGCCGCCTTCCTTGATATCTGCCTCGGTGATGATCTTCGTGCGCATGTCGATGCCGCCGTTGCCTTCCCAGCGACGCGCCGTGGTCAGCCACGGTTTATCGTCGCAGTACAGGAAGGTGGCGTTCGACCAGCGGCGAACCATCGTGTCGTCGTAGGCCTCGTTTTCGATGATCCAGTTGATCATGCCCAAGGCCAGCGCGCCGTCGGTGGAGGGGCGCAGGTTCAGCCAGCAGTCGGCTTCCTTCGAAATCGGCGTCATGCGCGGATCGACGACGATATGGTAGTCGGCGTGCGCGCGCACGTCGGAGATGGTGCGGTTGGTGGTGTCGTAGTTGGAATACTCGACCGCGGTGCCCCACTGCAGGTACACTTTCGGCTCGGCCTCGACTTCCATCCACGGCGAGCCCATTTCGTCGGTCATGATGCCGGCCCAGTGGCGCGGGCCCTTGCACACCTGGTAGGCCAGATGAGCGTTCGGCGTGCCGAAGAGTTGCTTCATGCCCTGGTAGGGGCCAAGCGACCACACGCGGGAGGTGCCGCACATGACGATGATGGACTGTCCGCCGTACTTGTCGACGCACTCGCCTAAGCCCTTGCCGACGAGCTCGAAGGCCTCGTCGAGCGTGATGCGCACCCAGCCGGGGTCGGCGACGCCCTTCGGGTTCGTGCGCTTGACGGGGTAGCGCAGGCGGTCGGGATGGTAGGCGGCCTGCATGGACGACTGCGACTTCGCGCAGCAATGGCCACGGGACTGCGGGGCGCTCTCGTCGCCCTCGACCTTGATGGCTTTGCCGTCCTGGACGGTGACCCACACGCCGCATTCGACCTTGCCGCAGGCGCGGCAGCAGGTGCGGACATGCTTGATCTCGCCCGTCGTGGTGGTGGTCGTCTCGGCAAGGGCCTTCATGGGAGCGGTCACCGAAGCGCTGACGGCGCAAGCGGCGCCGCAAGCCGCGGCGGCAGCGATGAAGCTGCGACGTGACATGGTTAGCTGTGCCATGAATTCACCTTTCCTTTCTAAACGGTTTTGCAAACTTTTCGTTTCTGCATCTGGATTCGGACGCGGCCTGAAAATTTCCCCTTGCTTCACCCCTCCTTAAAGATGCACTCGTCTTCAAAAAGGCCGCTTGTCCGCCTGCTTGCAGCCTATTCCCCAAGGCGCGCGCCCTCTTAATAGGGTTGCTATTATTTCGTTTCTCATTTGGTTGAAAGTGTCCGGGCGAGGCATCATATGCATCATATTATTTTCTGGAAAACGCCTGTTCAGACGCTTGGCGTATGATGCGCGGCGCGATGATTTCCAGCCTTGCGCGCCGGGTGTGCTATCATTTTCAACTACAAACGAGGGGCGAGTTTTCGCGCAGCTGGGGGCCATTGCGTGTTGCTTGATGCACATCATTGGGGGGATACATGAAACTGCCGCACGTTACCATCGAATACCGCGACGAGGAGTCGGCCGGCGTCGGCAAGATCTCGCCGTCGCTCATCGTCGGCTTCGGCCTGCATTGGGCTTGGATCTTCTCGGCGGTGTTCAGTTCGAACCTTATTTTCCCATTTTGGTGGCCCGCCGCCTCTTCGGCGGTGATGATCGGGTCCATGGTGTTCATGGCGGCCACGCTTCTGTGCTACTCGCTTTTCTTCAAGCACGTTCGCCCGCTGTTCCAGACAATGGGCGATCGGCGTCGCGTGCGCCTGTTCGGGGCGAGCTTGGCTTCAGCGGGGACGCTCGCGGTTGCGCTCGGTGCGGCCGCAACACCCCATGCCGTTTGCCTGATCGTCGTCCTTTTCGGCGGGGTTCTCACGGGTGTCGGCACTGCGGTGCTGCTCATGAGCTATGGCGTGTCGTTTTCCGTATGCGACACGGCTGCGGCCGCCATGCAGTTCGCCCTGTCCATGGTGGTCGCCTGCTCGGCGTATGCGTTCATTTTGGTGGTTGATACGTTCGCGCATCCAGTGGGCATGATTTTGTGCATCGTCGTGCCGTGGCTCGAGCTTCTGTGCCTGAATTTGTGCTCCAAGCAGCTTGTGGACCGCACGGAGTTCACGGCGAGCATGATGCCCGTGCGTGCGGGGCAGTTCACCTTGTATGTCGCGCCGTCCGCCTTCGCCTTCGGCCTGCTCTTCGGCTTTTTGGGCATCCATGCGTTTCGCGACGTGGCCGACCTTGCGCTGTCCCCGGGGGCGTTTATCACGGCGGTCGTGGCCGGCGGCGTTTTGGTGTGCCTGCTCGTGGTATGCGTGATGCTCACCCAGCGCCAGCAGGCGAATTACGCCTTCCGCACGTTGAATCCCATCATCGCCCTCGTCATCGCCGTGGTCGCCTATCTCGTGCCCGAGGGCTCCACCATGACGGTCCACTGCCTGTTCTTGGTTTCCTACATGCTTATCGAGGCGAGTCTGTGGATATCGTTTTCCGACATGTCGCAGAAGTTCCGCATCAGCCCGTTTCGCGTCTTCGGCGTCGGGCGCGGTTTCCTTGCTGCAGGCGCGGTCGTCTCCACCGTGCTCATGTTGCCGGGAAGCCCCCTTGCCGCTGCGCTGAACAGCACGGATTCCATCCTGCCCATCGCGCTGGTGTTGCTCGTGTTCGCCACCAGCAGCTACCCGCGCGACCCCGAGATCATCCGCGTGCTCGTGCGCGGGCACGTCTGCCCCGCGTTCTTCGACCCGCTCGATATCATGAATCCCTCGACAAAGGTCGTCGCGGCGGCCGCCTGGGAAGTTGAATCCACCGCGGCTGCGCGCGGCGCGGCAGGTGGGGAATCTGTTGGCGAGAAGGGTACCGCCGGCGACGTCGGTGTTGGGGCTGCCGAGGTTGCCGGCGCGGGCGAAAAGCCTGTGGTCGGCTGTGCTGCGGATGACTCCGGGGCCGCCCCGGCTTGCGCCCCCGATGCCCCCGGCGTGCCTGGTGCCTCCGGCGCGCCCGACGGTGCCGGCAAGGTTAAGGCCGCCGTCGGCGCGGAGGACGGCGAGCAGGATGAGCAGCGTATCGGGCGTTACAAGCGCCGCTGCTTGGCGCTTGCCGACATGTGCCTGCTCTCGCGCCGCGAAACCGAGGTGCTGTTCCTTTTGGCCAAGGGGTACAACACCAAGATGATCCAGGAGCAGCTCTACATTTCGGCCGGCACGGCCAACACGCATATGCGCCATGTCTACCGCAAGCTCGACGTGCATTCCCAGCAGGACCTCATCCGCATGGTCGATTCCATCGAGGTAGCCGACGAGCAGTGGTGAGGAGGCGAAGGGCCCCGCAGCGCGGGGCCCTTCGCCGGCTTATTCATTCCCGTCGACTGGCGGGAGCTTTTCGCGGGTCGTCTCTATTCGAACACGGCGGTTTCCATGAGCCAGGCGTGCGCGCATTGGCGGCGCGCCATGGTCTGCACGATGAACCAGGCGTCGTTGGCCTGGAAGTCGGCCTTCGCTTCCTGCGCATGCCCCGGCGCCAGCTCCTCGAGCGCGCGGGCGATGTCGTCATCGTCGAGCTCCATGCCCAGATGCTCGAACAGCGCATCGAGCGCCAGCCCCTGGCGAAGCGACTCGCGGGCCTGCATCATCACCTGCATCCCCAGCTGCTGGGTGTCCATCCCGTTTGCGGCGGCGAACTGTTCAAGCGTCATGTCCTGCGCGGCGGCGTTTTGGCGCATGGCCTCGGTCATGTCGGCCGCCGCGCGCTCGACGAGCGCGTCGGGGATGGCGGCGAGCAGGCGGCTGCCCAGCTCCTCGTCGGCCAGCTCCTCACGCTGGCGCACTCCGGCTTCGCCGTCTTTCGACCTTAGGTAGGCGGCGACGCGCGCACGGAATTCCTCGACGGTCTTGTCGTCCTCAGACAGGCGCGTGCGCACGAATTCGTCGGTCAACTCCGGCACGATGCGGCGACGTTTGTCCACCAAATCGACTGCGACCTGGTAATGGACCACTTCTCCGGTGCTTTCCAGGTTGTCGAAGGAAAATTCGCGATGCTCGCCGACGTTCATGCCGACGACGCCGTTGACAAAACCAGCCGGCATGAGGTCGCCCGAAAGCACGATGGCCAACCCGTCTCCGGAAAGCCCCATTTCAGGGGCGCCGTTTGCCAGGGTGGAGAGGTTGACCTGCAGGCAGTCTCCCTCGCTTGCGGGCCCTTCTGCCTCCTCGTAGGTGGCGAAACGGTTCATCTCCTTGGCGACCTGCGCGTTAATCTGTTCCTCGGTCACCTCGGCGGCAGGCACGTGCAGGTAGACGGGCTCGTAGGAGGAAAGCTTTGCCTCCGGGCGCACGAAGACCTCGGCATCGATAACGGCGTCGCGTTTGTCGAGCAGCCCCGGGATGGTCTTGCCCGCAGGTTCGGGGTTGTACATGATGTCGAGCGCCTGCTCGCGCACGGCGGGAAGGGCCAGGCGCAGGCAGACGTAGGAGGCCATGCACGCCTCGACCGTATCGGTTCCAAATTGGCCGCAGAGCGCCTCGTACAGGTCGGCCTCGCCAGCTTCCGTGTTCGTCCCGCGCGCCATGATCTGCAGGCTTTCGCGGGCAAGGGCGCTTTTATGCGCCCCGGTGATGGAGAAGCGCAGGCGAACCTTAGAATCCTTTTCCATTGCATCCGTGCTGATCAGCTTGATGGACATGTGCGTCTCCTTGCGGTTTTGGGCGCCTTAGCGCTCGTATACCTGGTCGGTCTTGCAGAGGCTTTGCTGGATATGCCAGATGGTGTGCGCCTGCCCGCGTTTGATGGCCAGCGGCTTCATCTCGTAGGCGTCGGTGGCGCCGGCGAACATCTCGCGTGCGAACACCTCGTCGGAGATGCTGATGGCCCCTGCAGGGCATATTTTCTCACAAGTGCGGCACTTCACGCAGTCCCCGGGGTAGTGCTCCACGCCGAACGGCTCGCCCGAATCGTCGTCCTCGCCGAACTTGCGCAGCGCGCCCGTTGGGCAGAACACCGCGCACATGCGGCAGGACTGGCACGCGTCGGTGTCGATGATGACGTGCCCCCACAGCCGCGTGTCGATCATGACATCGTCAGGGTCGCCGAAGGTCGCCAGTGCGTCGAGCAGGCGCGCGCGGCGGTCGGGCAGAAAGTGGGGGAGCGTGCCGTCGGCCATGACCTTGACGTAGTTCTTCGTCTTCTGCGGGCTGAATCCCTCGCCGGTGATCTCGGCCGCGGCCGCGCCGGCCAAAACGCCGCCGATACGCGCGGCTTCACGGCCGCCCTCCTCGAAGGCGTGGCGCTTCGATTTGTCGAAATCCCCGCCGTCTTTCTTGCGCGTGCAGCCGGGAAGCTTGCCCGAGGTGCGCGCCCCCATGGGTTGCCCCCAGGCTTTAAGCAGGGTTTCCTCAGTTGCAAGCACGTCTTGCAGCATCTTCCAGCCGCTTGCGTGCTCGCAGGTGCCGCAGGCTCCGTGGACGAGCACCACGGAGGCGCCCTCGCTCTGCAAAAGCGTGAGCAGCGACTCCTCCACGCGCCCGAGGCATTCCACGGCGACGACCGCGTCTTCGTCGTAGAGGCCGCGCACCTGCGAGAGCATCTGCGCGCAGGCGATGGTGACGGTGCCCGCGCACGCGGCCGCAGCAGCGCGGGCACGTTCGATCATCTCGGTGTCGTTGGGATGGTGCGCTTCCAAACAGCACGTGGGGCAGACGGTGGCGCATGTGCCGCAGCCGATGCACTTTTCGGGCGAGACGATAAGCTGCTCGGCCGCCTCATCGTAGCGGATGCATCCCGACGTGCACACCTGCGAGCAGCGCAGGCAGTCGGCGTGGCGGTTGCGCACGAGCGCGCAGCGGTCTTGGTGGACGGTGATATAGGGGCTGTCGACCTTTTCGATCAGCCCGAGCATGTTGGCGACGCTTGGCATGGCTCCCCCCTTGCTTGAAATGAGCGCATATGAGCCTTGAACTGCGCTTTTCCCTATCATAAGCGCTTTTTCGCAACCAAAATCATAGGGCTGATATTATTGTGCGCCGCTGTGTGCTCATATACTCCGAAACGACGAGGGGATACATTTCGAAGGAGGAGGCATATGGCTTTGATCAGACCGTCTTTGACGCTGGTGCTCGACTTGGACGAGAGACAGGCGCAGGAAGAGACGCAGCTTGAACTCAAGCGCTGCTATACCTACATTACGGCGCCGATCGTGCGCAAGCATGCGCCCGAGGATGCGGACGCGCCCGTGAGCAACACGGCGCGCGCCATCGTGAATTTCGGGACGCGCAACTACCTGCATTCGGCCGACGAGGGAGCTGACGAGCTGTGGGACGGCATCGTCGAGCAGTGGCTCGGCAACATCCTGCATAAGGTCGGTTCCACGATGAAGGCGTTCAACCGCCGTCAGCGCTCAATCGGGCTGCCCGAGGTCATTTTCGACAAGTTCGACATCGAGCTTGCTGGCGGTGAATTCACGGTGAGCCTGCATCCCGATTTGCTCGGGTTCGTGCCCGAGGAACTCAACGCCGCCATCACCCTGGCGCGCTCGCTGCTCAACGACGGCACCTTCGCCGGCGCGGTGCGCGTGCGGATCCCGGCCGACGAGTCGTATGCCGCGCAGCAGGAAAGCGCTCGGGCGGCATGGGATGAGACCCATCCCGAAGAGAACGAACCGGAAGCGGCCCCGTCGCCAAGCGAGGCCGTCTCCGCGCCCGAGGTCGACTATGAAAGCGAGGAATGGCTGGCCTATGACCGCGAGCGCAAGAGCTACGAGCGCACCGCGGTGCCCATCACCGATTCCGACGAGCTGCCGCCCATTGTGCGCGAAGAGGAGCCCGAGCCGCCCGAGCCGTTCTCCTTTGAGGTCGACTACACCGTCTGGGGAGTCGTCTACGCAGACGGCACGAACCGGCGCTTCGATTCGTCGGCGCTCGCGTTTTCGGAGTAGCGCCATGCCTTCGACGACGGGAAAGACGGGCGCAGGCGTGGCGTGCGAGAGCATGTTCGTGAAATGGGAGACTCCCGAAGAGGAGCTCGCCTCCACTGCGCGCCTTGCCGAGGCGTTCGTGCATCGCCATATCGACGAGGCGAACGACCTGGCCATCGCGGTGCCGAACATGGCCTGGGCCGTGCAGGCGCGCCGCGCATGTGCCGCGGCCGGCCTTCCCGCTTCGATTCGCGCGCCGCGCACCCACGTAAGCGCAGCGACGAAAAGCAGGCTTTCCCTGCTCGAGGCGCTGGCAAACCCCGAAGACGAGCGCCTGCGGCGGCAGTGGGAGGATGCGGGGCGGCCCGCGGGAAAGCTCGACGAGCTTGTTGCGCGCTACGGCTCCTCGCGCGCCTCGGCGCTCATCCGCCTGTGCGACTTATCCGCCTGTCCCGAGCTCGAGCATGGGCTTCTGCATGTCTGCGGCGACGAGGACGCGGTACGCCTGCTTTCCATCATCGATGAGCAGCTTGAGCGCCCGACCTCTCCGGAAGGCTTGCAGGTGGCGTCGATCGTGTTGCTTTCGAACCTGTCTAAGGCTTATGCGCAGCTGTTCGTCGTCGGCTGCGTCGAGGGCCTTCTCGACGCAGCCGACGAGGCGACAAGGCGGGCGTTTCTCGGCGCGGCGGGGCATGCGACCAGGCGCCTGTACTATTCGGGCTTCGCGAAGGCCGATCTTGCCCTGGCGAAATCGGCGCACCTCGCCTACGCCCGCACCCGGCGCGAGGGGGAGCGCGAGATGGCGCTGTGCCGGGTAAGCCCGCTTTTCGCCGACTTCGGCGCCGCGCGTCCCTCGACGCTTGGCGGCCAGGTGCTTCTGCGCACCTACCAACTGAATTGACATACCCGCAAGGAGGACATCATGGCGGATTTCGATTTGAAGAATTTCTCGTTCAACGTCGACGAGGGCTCGTTTAATTTCGGCGGGCCCGAGTCGATGGACGAGGGGGATGCCGATCCGGGCATCTTCCTGCCCAACACCGAGGGGCGCACCGAATTTCTGCCGCCCGACGCTGAGCGCGTTCCCAAGATCCCGGGCGTCGTGGACAACGAGTCGGACGCCTACGCCGCTCGCCCGGCGGCCGAGCGCACCTCGGAGTTGTTCAACAACATGAACCCGCACCGCCGCGTGCTGTACGGCGTGCTGCGCGCGATGAACGAGCCCTTAAACGATGAGGCGGCCGATGAGGCCATCGAGGCCCTGCGCGCCCACAAGTTCTCGGTGTATTCCCCGGCCGACATCTGCACGATGCTCGCCGCCGCCGGCGCCATCACGCGGGTGCTTGCCGACGGCACCCCCTACGAGGAGTTCGAGCCCGAGCCGAAGATCGTCGTCATCGACGGCGTGGAGTATTGGGAGGCCCAGCCCGCCCCCGAGCATTTCTGGCAGATCAGCGATGCGGGCCGCGCCCAGCTGGCGTCCTACGACCCTGCCGAGAAGCTCGCCGAGCAGCTTGCCCGCGAACCGGAATACGCCAAGCTCTACAAGCGCATTTTGGTGCTGGGCTGCGAAGAGGGCGGCAAGACCATGAAGCAGTTCTCGGCCGCCGTCGATAACGACCCGCTGGTGGCCACCGAGCCACGCAGCTTCTTCGTGCAGCATTTCGTCGAGGCGCTTGAGCGTTGCGAGGCCGTCGCCTGGTTCGGCAGCACGTGGAAGACGACCGATACGGGCCGCGCGGCGCTTGCCGGCGAGCTTTCCGAGGTCGTTGACGACTACGTTTTCGATGAGGGGGCGCAGCCTGCGCAGACCGAGACCGACGGCGTGAACTGGTAGGAGGGGCAGAACATGACGGACGTGAACAACGTGCCCGAGACGGGCGTGGAGGAACTGATCAGCATCAACGAGGGCCGCGCGAAGACCTACGGGCTTCTCGCGCGCCTGTACCGCGAGGAGGCCACCCAGGAGCTCATCGACGAGCTGTACGGCCTGCATTGGCGCGTGAGCACCGGAAACGCGGCGCTCGACCGCGGCCACAAGCTCATCGCGACATGGCTTTCCGGCCTGTGGCGCAATTCGGCCACGGAGCTTTCCGCCGACTACATGCGGACGTTTTTCGGCCACGGGTATTCCGGCCACGCGGCGGCATACCCCTTCGAGAGCGTCTACGCGTCGGAGAAGCGCCTGCTCATGCAGGGTGCGCGTGACGAGATTCTGGCGCTGTACCGCTCTGCCGGCCTGGACAAGCAGGCAAGCTGGAAGGAGGGCGAGGACCATATCGCGCTGGAGCTGGAATACATGCAGGTGCTCATCACCCGCACCGTGGACGCCTTGCGCGCCGACGAGGGCGAAGAAGCGTATCGCCTGGTGAAGTGCCAGCTGAACTTCATGGAAGACCATCTGGGCGCCTGGGCGCCGCTTCTCACCGCCCAAATGCGCGGTTTCTGCAAGACGAAGTTCTACGAGGGCCTGTCCTGGATGACCGACGGCTTTTTGGAAGTGGACACGGCGCTGATGGAAGACATGCTCTCCGACGACGATGGCGAGGACGAGGACGGCGAGGCGGGCGAGACGGCTGCGGCTTCGCAAGACGGCGAATAGGAGCTCGCACGCCGCGCGAGGCGGCGTGGCGGGCCTAAGGGTTGTCGGGCGCGAAAGGACGACCGGCGAAACAGCAAGGGGGATTGGTATGGCAGAAGAAGGTAAGACGTACGCGGGCATGTCCCGCCGTGCGTTCGCCTTGGGCACGGGAGGGGCGGTCGTGCTTTTGGCCCTCGGCGGCCTGAAGGCGACTCCGGCTGCGGCGCAGGTGCGCCCGCCGGGAGGTCAGGACGAGGATCACGTGATCTCCGCCTGCGTTCGCTGCGAGCGGTGCGTGGAGGCGTGCCCGCGCGGTGCGCTGCGCCCCTCGCATATCGAGGAGGGCATCTTGGGCACGCGCCTGCCCGCCGCGAACTTCGACGTCGCGTACTGCGATTTCTGCACCGAGGAAAACGGCGGCGTGCCCCTGTGCGTGGCGGCGTGCCCGACCCGCGCGCTTAAGCTCGACGCAGGCGCCACGCCCCAGAACACCATCATCGGCAAGGCGGTGCTCAAAGGGGACTGGTGCTTGGCGTGGAACCGCTACAACGGTTGCCGCTTCTGCTACGACGCCTGCCCCTACGAGGCCATCACGCTCGACGAGCACCAGCGCCCCGTCGTGCACAACGACAAGTGCAACGGGTGCGGCGCATGCCAGGCGGCATGCGTGTCGCTGCAGGAGGGCTCGATCGTCGAGGGCGCCACGTCGCGCGCCATCACGGTCCGCCCGCTTGACGAGGTCGAGGGCTAGGGGGATGTCATGAATTTGAAAACGCTTCGCATCATCGTGCCCCTTGCCGTCCTTTTGCTAGCGGCAGTGGGCTTCGTGTTCCATACCGGCTTCGGCGACCTGTCCGCGGTGGGCTGGTCGTCCATATCGGTGCTGTGCCCCCTAGGCGCGCTCGGCACCATGCTCGCCAGCAAGACGGTGGTCCCGCATGCGGTCATCTCGCTGATCATCGCCCTTGTTGCCATCGTCTTGCTTGGCCGCGCGTTCTGCGGATGGATCTGCCCGGTCCCCGTCATCTCGAAGCTGCGCCATGCCTTCTCGCGTCCCGAGCACGTCAAGGCCGCGAAGAAGGCCGCATCCGCCGGCGCCGGCGACGACGGGCATGCCGCAGGCGCCGACGGGGCCAAGCCGCTCACAGACAAGGAGAAGGCGCTGCTCAAGGGCGCATGCAGCCACCATGCGTGCAAGCCCGGCTGCGAGCCGAGCAACTCGCGCAATATCGTGCTCGGCGGCGCGCTGCTTTCCGCGGCCATCTTCGGGTTCCCGGTATTCTGCCTCGTATGCCCCATCGGCCTTGCGTTCGCGCTCGTGTTCGTGCTCATCGCCTTGTTCGGGTCGGGCGACGTCACCTGGTCGGTCGTCGTCATCCCGGTGCTGCTGGCTGTGGAAGTGGTGTTCTTCCGCAAATGGTGCAGCCATATCTGCCCGCTGTCGGCCTTGATGAGCCTGGTGGGCAAGCTCAACCGCACCTTCCGCCCGCAGGTTGACGCAGGCGCGTGCGTCGAGACGAAGACCGGGCATCATTGCGGCAAGTGTGCACGGGTCTGCGAGCAGGGCATCGACCCGCGCCATCCCGAGCTGGGCGCGTCGTGGAGCGAATGCACGCGTTGCGGCGCGTGCATCAAGGCCTGCCCGGGAGACGCCATCAAGCTCGCCGCGCTGGTGCGCGAGGGGAAGAGCCTCGCGGAGCGTGAGGATTAAAGGCGCAAAGGGGGAGAGGGCGCATGGTTGACGAGAGGGAAGGCTCGGGCTTGCCGGCTGCGGCTGACGCGCCCGGCAAGGGCGATTTCTTCAGCGACGTCGAGGCGTCTTGCTACGTCGGCCCGGCGAATTCCGGGCGTACGCGGCACTTGGTCGAGGTCGCGCGCCAGCAGACGCACGCCGGCTCGCGCGTGCTGTTCGTGTGCGCAACCTCCGCCGCCGCCAGGTGTGTGCGTGAGGCGACCTCGGGCATGCCTGCGGTGACGGTGACGACGTTTCCCCAGATGGCGATTAAGGTTCTTTCGACGACTGAGGGGCGTGGGGCCTTTGGGCGCGCACCCCGTATCCTCGATCCCCACGAGCAGGACATCCTCATGGAGGACATGAAGGTCAGCCAGATGAAGAACCGCCGGCTGCGTGCCGTTGCGGGCTACCTGTTCGCCGGCTGGAGCAACCTCGCCGACGATGCATGGGAACAAACCTACGAGGAGGACCTGCTCATCGACCGCCTGCATGCCAACCTGCGCTTTACGGGCGGCATTTTGGCGTGCGAGGCTTCGAACTTGGCGTTAAAAGTGCTGCGCGCAAATCCCGACGTTCGCCGACGCCTTTCCTGCGACTGCGTGGTCGTTGACGACTTCGACCTTGCCAGCCGCGCCTCGCAGCATCTTGCGCGTGCGCTTACGGGGCGGCTGCTTGCGGTGAGCGCCGCGCCGTATGCCGCTGCGCCTACCGCGCAGGAGCCTTATCCGTGCTTTGCGGGAGTAGAAGAGCTGCTTGCGGACTGCCCGGCCTGCCGCGTCGAGCGGCTCGCCAGCGCCCAGCCCCTCGCTATACAGGAGGTCATGCGGCGCCTTCACGCTGAAGACGTTCGCGTGGGTGCCAGTGGCGCTGATCTGGGGCGCGCCGGCAACGGTGTCAATTGCGCTGCCGAGGATGCCCGTGCCGCCGGGGATGAGGTTTTTGCTGACGGAAGTCCCGCGGCGAGCATTGACGACCTTGCCGCCGATGCGGGCGCGGAGCCCCTCGCCATTCGCGTGGAGCCTTCGATGGAGGCCGAACTGCTGTTGATGGCGCAGACCTGCGCAGACGCGCTTTCCCGCGGCGAGGACGTGGCCATCTTCGGTACCGATCGCATCTGGCGGCGCAACGTCGTGGCGAACTTGCGCCGCGTCGGCCTGCCCGTGGCAGCGGCGCCCGCCGGCCGCATCAAGGCGCGTGACTTAAACGATGCGATGACCTGCGCCCGCCTTGAGCGCGACGCGCTCGGCCGCCTTCGGGCGAATCGCGCTGACGGCGTGGCATGGCGAACGCTCGTCGCGCTTGGCGACCACGTGGCCCGCAGCGCCGCCCTCGACCGCCTGCGCCGGGCCACGGCCGGAGGGGAGCCCGGCGGCCTGGGCCTGCACGAGGCCCTGGAGGCGCTCTCGCGCGGAAAAGTGGTATGCGACGATTTGACGCGCCCGCTCCTCGACGACCTGCTCGCCGCCTACCGCCGCGCTTGCGCCCTCCTCGAGAACTTCGACGATGCCGGCGCGCCCGATGGCGCCGTCCAGCGCGAAACCGGCACCGAGCGCAGCCCCTCAATCGTGGTGTACCCGGTATCCGCCGCGCCTGAGGTGCGTGCCGACGTGGCTATTTTCGGCGCCTTTGTCAACGGCTGCATTCCCTGCCGGGCGTACTTCGACCCCGCCGGTCTCGCCGGCGCCGCGCGTGGGCGCGAGGCCTCCGCGAGCCTGAGGGCTGCCCTCTCCGTCGCCGCCTGCGCGCGTAAGCGGGTATTGTTCTGCGCCTTTTCCGCCTGCGGACTCGATGCGGCCGAAACTATGGACCTGCATATCGCTTCCATTAAGTTGCGCCGGTCGGTGCGCACGGCCGTCGTCGAGCCGAGCTGCCTGACGGCGGTCATGCAGGGCTGAGCGCCGCGCCGGTTTATGGAGCCGGTGTGCAGAAGCTTTGTGTATCCTGGCGAGAACCACAAGATGTAGACGCAGAAGATGGCGATTGCGCACCGATGAGGGGACAGCATCGTCACGCGCCGCTATAATCCTTTAAGTTTGCGCGTTGCGCGAAGCGGGCCGTGTCTCGCTGGTGCGCGCGTGCGGCGCCTTTTAGGCGCGCAAGGCATGCCGAGGAGCATGCGCCGGACGGCCGCTTTCGCGAGCGCGGCCCATGAAAAGGAGAAAAGGTGTTCGATCAGTTCTTCTCGCAGATCTCGTTCGTCGACATTTTCAATTTCTGCGTGTTCCTTGCGTTCACCCTGTGCTACACCTACCAGCTCTACTACGTGCTCGTCGTCCTGACGCGCCGTCCGAAAGAGCTTGTCGCCAAGAAGAACCACAAGTATGCCGCCGTCATCAGCGCGCGCAACGAGTCCGCCGTCATCGGCCAGCTCATTCATTCGATCAAGGTGCAGAATTACCCCTCCGAGCTCATTGACGTGTTCGTTATCGCCGATAACTGCACGGACAACACCGCCGAGGTCGCCCGCGAGGCCGGCGCGATCGTCTTCCCGCGCTTCAACACCGAAGAGGTGGGCAAGGGCTATGCGCTCGATTACGGCTTCTCCGTCATTCGCAGCCAGTATGCCGACCGCGGCTACGAGGCGTATTTCGTCTTCGACGCCGACAACGTGCTCGACGTGAATTACTTCCGCGAGATGAACAAGACCTTCGACAACGGGGCTGTCGCCTCCACCAGCTACCGCAACTCCAAGAACTACGACTCCAACTGGATTTCCGCCGGTTACGCCATCTGGTTTCTGCGCGAGGCGAAGTTCCTCAACCAGGCTCGCCTGACGCTGAATACGTCCTGCGCCGTCTCCGGCACCGGCTTTTTCATTTCCGCCAAGGTGATCGAGCGCGCCGGCGGCTGGAAGTGGCACCTGCTTACCGAGGACATCGAGTTCTCCACCAACGCCATTCTGGCCGGCGAGCGCATCAGCTACACGCCCACCGCCGTGCTCTACGACGAGCAGCCCATCACCTTCCGCGATTCCTGGAATCAGCGTTTCCGCTGGGCGAAGGGCTTCTACCAGGTGTTCTGGCACTACGGCGCGCGTCTGGCCAAGGGCATCGCCACCAACCCCAAGGGCAGCCGTTTCGCCTGCTACGACATGCTCATGACCATCGCGCCGGGCATGCTGCTCACGGTGGTGTCGGTGCTGTTCAACGCCATTATCATCGCGCTTGCCGCGGCCGGCATGATGTCGACGGGCGTCATGGTGGCGTCCTCGGTGTCCTCCATCTGCTTCTGTTTGGTGAACTACATTATCTTCATGTTCATGTTCGGCGTGCTCACCACGTTCATCGAGTGGGATTCCATTCGCTCGACTACCGCCAAGAAGATCCGCTACATGTTCACCTTCCCGCTGTTCATGCTCACCTATGTGCCCATCGCGCTGGTGGCGCTGGTGAAGAAGTGCAATTGGAAGCCGATCAAGCACTCGATCAACGTCGACGTCAAGGAGTTCAGCGAAAGCGACGCCCGCTCCCGCGAGCGCGCCTAGGCTCCAAGGCATATTCGGTTACTCGGCCCGGGGTTGCGCTGTTTGCGCCGCCTCGGGCTCTTATGTTACATGCCCTAACGGTTTCACACGCGGGCGAAGGTGAGGCAGCGGATGGTTTGCGCCCCCGCTTCGCGCAGCGCGTCGGCTGCGGCGTTGACGGTCGCCCCCGTGGTGCAGACGTCGTCGATAAGCAGCACATAAGGCGCCACGGTTGTGCTGCCGTCTACCTTAAAGCTGCCGTTGAGGTTTTTTGCGCGCCCCTTGCGGCCCAGCGCGCGTTGGTCGTGCGTGGCGGGGCGGGCGAGCGTTTCGGCATAGGCGATCCCGAGCAGCCGGGCTAGCGCCTGCGCAAGCTCGGCGGTGTGGTCGAACCCGCGCCGGCGCAGCGCCGCGGCTGTGGCGGGGACGGGCGTGGCCACCGGCGCGCCCGCAAGCCACGCGGCGGGAGCGGCTCGGGCCATCATGAGTGCCATCTCGTGGCAAAGGCGCCGCTCCCCGCCATCCTTCCATGCGCGCACGATGCGCGCCGCCGCCTCGTCGTATTCGATGACCGACGCCATCGCGTCGAAGCCGACCTCGTCGCGCTCGAGCGAGCGCATCATCACGCTGTTGCATTCGCAGCACTGCACGCGCCCCATGGGCGCCCCGCAGCGCGGGCAGGCGCGCCACCATTCGATATAGCGCAGTTGCAGTCGGCATTGCGCGCAGATGAGCTCGCCGGGCCTGTCGCAAACGGCGCAGCGGGTGGGCCACAGCGTCTCGGCGATGGCTTCGCCCACGCCGCGCGCGTAGCCGGTCGGCAGCGTTTGCTCGACGTTTTGTTGGCTTGGGTTGGCAGATGGAGTATGCGGGGTGCGGCCCGCCCGGCAAGCCAGGCGGGCCGGGCTTGGGCCTGGCGGCTTTTGGATATGTTCGAAAGCATGCATTAAGCATCCAGCCTAGCGGGGCGGGCTTGCCCGGCGTTTGCGTGCTTCTTGCGTATGTCTGCTTCTTGGCTCCCTGCTGCCGCAAGGCCGCTTGCCACCTCGCGCCCCGCGCTTTCGGCTCGAAGGCCCTTTGCGCGGTTTGCATACTGGCTGGGGATTTAGCGCGTTTGCGTATTGCTTTTCGGCACATCTGATACACTGGGGAAACTTCTTTCGAGTCTGTAGTTGCGGGCTGTTTATGCAGCCCTAGTCCATGGCAGATGCGGTCAAAAGGATCCACGTAAGCCGCGCCTTTGCGCGCGACGATCATGGCGTATCCTAGAGGTAAGTCGCACCCTCCGTTTATACGAGCGGCATTGGGCCGCGACGGGGGAGAGGGCGAAGCGAAAGCTTAACCCCGGTGCGCGGGTGTGGGGTCAAAAACTAGGTCAGTCGAAAGAAGCTTTGCTGAACTTTGGAACGGAGGAAGCTCTTCATGAAGCACATCAAGCGCCTCGCTCTTTGCGTCGTGGCGGCCGCTTGCGCCGCAACCCTCGTCACGGCGGCCGGCTGCACGCAGGAAAGCGAATCGTACACGCCGCCCGAGGCAACCCCGCAGGTGTCCAAGCCGACCATCATCACCGACGGCACGCTGACCGTCGGCGTGAATGCGAGCAACGCGCCTTTGGCCGGCCAGCCTTCCTCCTCTTCGAAGATTGTCGGCATCGACGTCGACATGGCGGCGGCGCTCGCCGATCAGCTGGGCTTGAAAGTGCAGGTCGTCGATGTGGGGACCGACGCCGCTTCGGCGCTGTCGCAGTCGAAGGCCGACGTGGTCATGGGCGTGAACAAGTCCGATGCCACGTCCACGTTCTGGACTTCCGATTCTTACCTCGACACCTCGGTCGCCTTGTTCGCCCTGTCGTCGAACTCGGCCGTCCCCACGAACTCCGCCACCACCAAAATCGCCGTGCAGGTGTCCTCCAACAGCGCCTGGGCGGTCACCAACGAGTTCGATAGCGCCACCATCACCACGACCGATGACCTGAAGAGCGCGTTTTCCGCCTTGCAGTCCGGCCAGGTGAGCTATGTGGCCGCCGACGCCGTCTCGGGAACCTACGTCGCGCGCAACGCCGGCGTCGACGTGCATGTCGTGTCGCTTCTGCAGTCGGCCAGCGGCTATTCCGTCGGCGTGCTTGACGGCAATACCAAGCTCAAGCAGGCCGTCTCCTCCGCGCTCTCCACGCTGAACAACAACGGCGTGGCAGACCTTATCCAGAAGAAGTGGCTCGGCGTCTCGCTCGACCTCTCCGGCTTCGCCGCGCCGGCTGACTCCACGTCTAACGATGAAACGTCCCAAATCAGCTCGTCGCAGGACGCCATCAACGCGGCCTATCTCGGTACGGGGCTTTCCGACAGCTCGTCAACCACGCAGGCGGCCTAAAGCGGCATAAAGGCGTATATGCATTTCGCCTGAGGTTTCGACCCGCCGCACTTTGCCGAAGAACAGGGCCCCGCATGCATTTCTCAAGCATGCGGGGCCCTTTTGCTCTTAGGGGATTACGCTTGACTTGAAGTTAGCTCAAAGGTGTCTACTGGCATACGATTCGAAATCGTTTGGAAAGGATTGAGCGGATGTCTTCACTCAACGATCTTCTTGCGCAGGTTGCCGAGGGTGCGGTAAGCGTCGAAGAGGCGCACGCGCGTCTTTCTCAGCGCGGCTTTGACGATCTTGGCTTCGCGAAGGTCGACACCTGCCGCGCCGCGCGTACCGGTGCCGGCGAGGTCGTCTACGGAGCTGGGAAAACCGCCGAGCAGATCGCCCGCATTTGCGCTTCCCTTGCCGAATCCGGGCAGGAGTGCGTGCTCGTCACGCGCCTGGACGCCTCCAAGGCCCAGGCGGTCGAAGAAGCCCTGGCGGGGCATTCGCGCGTTTGTGCGGCGCAGTCCTTGGAGCAACCGGGCACGGAGCGGCCGGGCTCATCGCGCGCACTTCCCTTTACTTATCACGAGCTTGCCCGCATAGGCGTCTACGGTCGCATGCCCGCACCGCGCGGCGCGGGCTACGTCGCCGTGGCATGTGCGGGAACGTCGGATTTGTACTGCGCCGAGGAAGCGGCGCTGACCGCCGAGGCGCTTGGCACGCGCGTCGTGCGCCTGTACGATGTGGGCGTGGCGGGCATTCATCGCCTGCTCTCCTGCGCCGATAAGCTCGCGGGAGCCTCGTGCATCGTGGCGTGCGCCGGCATGGAGGGCGCGCTTGCAAGCGTGGTGGCGGGCCTGGCGGCCTGCCCCGTCATCGCCGTGCCGACCTCGGTGGGCTACGGGGCGAGCTTCGGTGGGCTGGCGGCTTTGCTCGCCATGCTCAATTCCTGCGCTTCGGGGGTTTCGGTCGTCAACATCGATAACGGGTTCGGGGCCGGTTTCCAGGCGCATCTGATCGCCAGTGCCGCCGACGGAAAAGAAAAGGAGCGGGGAATGGATACCTTGCGTTGGAACATGTCGGAAAACGCCACGCGCGCCCAGATTCTTTCGGACACGCTGCTGCAGCTGCCGGAAGGCTCGCGGCAGTGCCTCGAGGCGGCGGCGGATGCGGCCGGCGTCCCGCTTGAGCACCATCATGACATCGCACGTGTGCGCGCCACCATTGATTCGCTGGCGGTGAGCGAGCGCGTGCGCGCCGACATGCATGCCATCTACGAAATCCTTGCTGCCGCCGAGGCCGCGGCGCATGGCGTGCCGGTCGAAAAGACGCATTTTCACGAGGTCGGCGAGGGGCGGCGCATCCGCAACACGCTGTTGGTGTGCCTGGCCGTGGAGGCGGCGAGCCCGAAGAGGATCGTCGCGACGCGCGTGCAGACAGGCGAGGGGTTTGTCGAGTGCGCGCACGGCAGGTTGGCCATCCCCGCGCCTGCAACGGCCGCAATCATCGCCCGCGGGCTTCCCATCTGCGAAAAGAAGCTTGTCGGTGAACGCCTTACACCGACAAGCGCGGCGATGTTGCTGCACTTCGTGGACGAGTTCGAATAACGCCTGAGCCCGCACGGTTCGTCGGAGTGCGCGCTCTTGCAAACGCGCTTGCAAGTTTCGGTTGCGCTCAACATTCAGCCGGTGTTTTGTAGGTTCGGGCGACAGCTCGAACAGTAATCGAGAGCGCCCGAAGGGCGCGACACGCTCTCGCCGGCCGGCCAAGGCCTCTCGCGGCCTACGCGAGCGACCCCGGCCCTTTCGGCTTATTCGTTCAACAGGTCGATGACGCTTAGGTCGAGCTTCGAATTCTCCAGGATGGCCTTGTTGCCGAAAACGCACAGCATGCCGGCCTGAGCCGCGGCCCTCACGTCGTCGACGAGGGCATGAAGCTTCTCCGGTGTCGCCTCGATTATCTCCTGACGCGCCTTCGCGCGCGCGGCCGGCACCCTTGCGCTGAAGAATGCGCCGTCTTGCCGGCGTATGAGCGCGCGCGTCTTCACGGGCGTGTCGAAGCCGGCGACGCTGCTGACCACGTAACCGTCCATCTCGTCGGCGGTGGGGTCGAACGCCTCAAGCCACGCCGCCGCCCCTTTAAAGCGCTCGATGGTTTCGTCGAGATGCGGGTCTCGGTAGGAGTAGAAGCGAAGCGTGCCCGTGCGCGCCGCCTGGAAGCCGGCTCCGTAGGCGCCGCCCTTCACGCGCACCTCGTTCCAGAGGTAATCGTAGGAAAGCGCGCGCGCCGCAACGCTCCAAACCCCGGTATAGGCCTCGTCCGCAAAGGCGCGGCGATCGGCCGCGAGCGCGGCGTAGCAGACATCCGTCGGCACGATAAACGCCTCGCGCGCCGGCGAGGGCTGCGGCACGGCGAGCGCTTGGGCGCCGCTTGCGCCCTTACTCGCCGAGCAGTTGGCGCTCGCAAGCCCCGACGCCTCCCAGAACGTGGCGAGCTCCGTGTCCCCACCCGCAAGCGACACCGTGAGATTTTCCGGCGTGAACAGGCGCTTCGCTAAATCGGAAAGCTTCTTCGCAAGTTCTTGCTCGCGCGTGTCGAATTCGGCCAAAAGCTTCTTGAGGAATCGATAGAACTCGACGCCGCCAAGCTGCTGGCGCACCACGGCCGCGGGCGAGTAATAGGACGCGGCGCGCGCCATCGCGGCGGCATGCCCGTTGTTGGCAAAGCCGTGCTCCATGCCGACCCTTCGCTGCTCGAGCGCGGCGCGGATCTTCTCCGTGTCGGAGAAATCGGTGCTCGCGAGGATTTCCGTCGGTAGCTTGCCAAGCCACTCGGCGCCTTCGGCCAGGGCTGAGGCGCCCACAATGAACTTCGGCGAGATGTTTCGCGGATCGTCTTCGTGCTCGTACACTTCGGTGAACACCGAGAAGCTGCCGAGCTTGCCGTTTGTGAGCGTGTCGATGTCGGAGGCGCTGTGCTCATCCGTGCCGAGCTTGCCGAGCATGGTGGCGAGGATGCTCACGTAGGGCAGCTCCTCGAACTCCACTCCGGCCAGGTCGTAATACCGGTAGGCATAGGCGATGCCGCGCGTGGGCACGTCGTGACGGATGCAGGGCACGGGCGCGCCGGCGAGCAGCGCATAGGGCGCCTCGACGGGCGCCGGCCCGATGTCGGATACATGCAGCTGGGGAAGAGTCGCGAGTGCCTCGGGCGAGTCGGGCTGCTCCTGGCGGCGGCGCAAAAGGGCGACTTCCTCGTCGATGCGCGCAAGGTCTTCCTCGGTGAAGTCCGCGCTCGCCTTCGCGGCCCGTGCCGCCTCGTCGTCGCCCGCATCTTCGTCGGGAAGCACTTCCACCTGGGCCATGTGGCCGTTATCCAGAAACACGCTGCGGATGAGCTCCTCGAAATAGCCCTCGTCAAGCGCCTTGCGCAAAAACGCGAAGTCGGACTCGTACTTCAGGTACGTACTCGCAAGCTCGTCGCCGTACAGCCACCCGTTAAGCGCCGTGATCGTCAGCGCCACGCCGTCGGCCATGCCGAAGTCGGCCTCGCGCATGATGAACTCGTCACGGGCGATGGAAGCCTCGACGAGCGCGTGGTCGAGCCCTCCGTCGGCCAGGCGCGCAAGCTCGTCGAGCACCACGCGCAACAGCGACTCGCGGCAGCCGGGCTTCAAATCGCGCACCTGGATGGTGGCGAAGGGCTGCAAAATGGCGTCGGCCATATAGGCGACGACGTCGCCGGCGAGCTGGGCGTCGAGAATGGCGCGGCGAAGCGGGGCCTCGTTGCTGCCCGCAATGGCGTCGAGCAGGATGTCGCAGGCCACGATGCGCGTGCGTTCGCGCGCATGCCCGACGACGAAGCCGAGTCCCATGCAGGCGTTCTCGGGGGCGGTCGCCATGCGGCGCACCACGTCCGTGCGCTTGACGGGGGACTGCAGCGCGATGGTGCGGGGGGTAAGGGGGGCAAGCCCGGCCGCGGCGCGCTGCTCGTCGCGGCGCGCCTGCTCGGCAGCAACTGGCGAAAGATAGCGCTCGTCAAGGAACTTGAGCATGCGCTCCGCGTCCACGTTGCCGTACAGCGTCAGGTAGCTGTTGTCGAGGCGGTAGTGGCGCTCGTGCTCTTCAAGGTAGTGCTCGTAAGTCAGCGTCGGGATGGCTTCGGGGGTGCCGCCCGATTCGAAGGCGTAGGGCGTGTCGGGGAACAGGCTTGCCTGCAGCTCGTCGTACAGCACGCTCGTCGCGTCGGACAGCGCGCCCTTCATCTCGTTGTACACGACGCCGTTGAACGTCACGGGCGCCTGGCCGGCCCCTTCGCCGGCCGTCTCGCTGCCTGTGTCCGCCTCAGCGCCCTGCGTGCGCTCGAAGTGCCAGCCTTCCTGCTCGAAGATCTGCCGGTAGCGGTAGATGTCTGGGTGCAGCACTGCGTCGAGGTAGACGTCGGCGAGATTGATGAGGTCCTGGTCGTTGGTGGACGCGACGGGGTAGAGCGTCTTGTCGCCGAAGGTCATGGCGTTGAGGAAAGTCTGCATGCTTGTCTTCAGCAGGTTGACGAACGGCTCTTTGACCGGGAATTTCTCCGACCCGCATAGCACGGAGTGCTCCAGGATATGGAATACCCCGGTGTCGTCTGCGGGCGGGGTCCTAAACGCGATGGAGAAGGCCTTGTTCTCATCGGCGTTGGCGAGATAGAGAAGCTTCGCCCCGCTCTTTTCGTGCGTAAGGGTGTAGGCGCGCCCGTCTATCTCGGGGATGTCCTCGGCGCTTGTGACGGTGAACCCGTAAAGCGTGGATGCGGGTTTCAAATCCATGAAGCGGCCACCTTTCGTGATCGATGTCGCCTCTCCGCGTCCCTGTGTGTCTTTCTGGTATAGCGAGCGGCGCGAAGGGTCGGCGGAGAGCCGTTGGTTTCGGGTCGTATTGTCTCATACCGCGTCGGCGCGCAAGCGCGCCCGCGTGGTTTTTCTCGCGCATTGCAAAGCGCCCCGGGCGTGTGCCTATATAATCTTTTCGACAAGTGGAAATGAGCGGGTGCACGCGCGCCCGCCCGTCAAGGAGCGCAGGGGGTCGCGCATGGCTTCTGACAAGCAGTTCTCGCATATCACGGTGAATGCCGCCGAAGACGACGACGTCGTCATCCAGGCCGGCTCGCCGATGCAGCCGGTAGACGAACCGGCGATGCCGTGCGGCGTGCCGGTTTCGCAAGACGACGCCGCGCCTGCGGATGCTTCGGCCGCCTCCGCGCCCGCGGACGCTCCGACAGCCTCCGCGCCCGAGCCCGAAATCTATGAAACGCCCGCCAAGAGCGCTTTCGAAGGCGCCGATTCCCAGGACGCCGACGAATCCGGCGCCTCGGCGGACGCGGCGGCTTGGCGCGAGCAGACGCTCGAGGACTTGGAAGCCGGCCCGATGTCGAATATGCAGAAGATCGTGCTCGGGGCTGCCGCCGTCTTCGTCGTCGTCGCGCTGGTGTGGTATTTCTGCTTCATGCACTAACGCGCGTTTGCTAGGAAGGATACGACCTATGGCCAAACATGGTTTCAACATCGACCGCGGCGAGCGCCGCGACCGCGCTTGTGGCGACGAATCGCTCGGGCTCACCGAGGCGTTCTCCCCGATCGGGGCCGGTGAGGCTGGAGCGAGCGGCTCGAAAGGCGATGGCGATGCCCCTCTCGGGCTCACCGAGGCCTTTGCGCCCCTTCCCGCTTCCCGGGGCGCGCACGCCGGGGGATTCAGCTACAAGGGAGACGCCGACGACGAGTACGGCGACGCGCTCGATGCCCTCGAGCCGCGCGACGAGCCGATGATAGGCGACGAACTTCCCGCCGAGCAGCAGCCTGCCGCAAGGGGCAAGCACGGCCGCGTGGAGGAGCCTGCCGCGTCCAAGATGGCATCCCGCAAGGCGCGCCGCGACGCCGAGCATCCCTATATGCGCAAGTCGCGCCGCGTGCGCAAGGTGCTGATCGTCGTCATCGTGCTGCTCGTGGCCCTTATCTGCGCGTTTGGCTACTTCGCCTACCAGCTGCTCGGCGAAAGCCAGCGCGCCATGGTGCAGCAAACCCAGACGACGCAGCCGAGCAAGGACGTCAGCGACCTTTCCAGCGACAACTCCGGCAAGGACGCCCCCACCGCCACCGCCACCAAGCAGACCGAGGTGCCCAACCTCGCCGCCGTGCTCGGCACCAGCCAAGACGAGGCCGTCGCCGCCCTAAAACACGGCGCAACCGTCACCTCCTCGCGCGACGTGAACGAGGAGGGCAACGCGGTGAAGAAGAGCGTCACCGTCGCGCTTACCGCCGAGCCCGCCGACTCCCGTTCGGGCACGCCGACGGTGTATCTGGGCTTAAGCGAAGAGGGCAAGGTCATCCAGGCCGGCTATTCCGCGGCCACGGCATCGCTGGGCTTTGGCACCTTGAGCTTCGCCGACGCAGTGAGAAACGAGCATGTGGTGGAGAAGACCCTGCGCGAGGCGGGCGTGAACGTCGCCGACGGCGCCGCCGCGCTGCCCTCGGACAAGACGCAGTATTCCACCTACGCCACGGACGGCACCACGCTGGTGAAGGAGAACTGCAGCTTCTCGGGCACCGTCGACATCAGCGGCGTGAGCCACGCGTGGTCGAGCGTGCTGCTCTACGATTACTCGACGGCCAACACCTCGGGCAACCTCGCGGACACCATCCGCATCATCTACGTGTACGTCAACGCGTAATACGGCACTCCTGCCGGCTCTTCGCAGCCTGGTCGCTCCTCGCCGTCGGCGGGGGAGCGCAAGTGTGTCGACTTCATGGACGCCCGCGGTATGCAGTAATTGCTTCTTGCCACCGCGGGCGTTCGCGCTATACTGAACAAGCTGTTCACAAGCGAAGGCAAAGTGCCTTCCACCTAGTTCGGCGCTTCGGTTGCTGATGGGTCGCATGAATACAGAACTTATTGTTCGTTCATCACGCCCACACGCAAGCAAGCTGTGGGTTTTTTTATAGCACGGCACCGCGCCGTGCGAAGAAGGGAAGGTGAGTGCGATAGCCGCTCAAGAGCCTCGGCTCAATGAACAGATCACGGTGCGCGAGTGCCGCCTGATCGGGTTCGATGGTACGCAATTGGGCATCTACCCGGTCGCACAGGCACAGCGTGTCGCCGACGACCAGGGGCTCGACCTCGTCGAGATCGCCCCGAATGCCGAACCTCCCGTGTGCCGCATCATGGATTACGGGAAGTTCAAGTACGATCAAGCCATCAAGGCGAAGCAGGCTCGCAAGAACCAAAGCAAGATCGAGACCAAGGAAATGAAGTTCCGCCCGAAGATCGACGTGGGGGACTACACCACGAAGAAGAAGCACGTGCTTCGCTTCCTCTCCGCAGGTAACAAGGTCAAGATCACCATCATGTTCCGTGGCCGCGAGATGGCTCACCCGGAACAGGGCCTGACCATCTTGGAGCGCCTGGCCGACGACCTCAAGGACATTGCGGTCATCGAAAGCCAGCCGAAGATGGAAGGCCGCAACATGCACATGCTCATCGCCCCATTGCCCG
Organism: Butyrivibrio sp. CAG:318; assembly: GCA_963627055.1. GTDB lineage: Bacteria > Actinomycetota > Coriobacteriia > Coriobacteriales > Eggerthellaceae > Senegalimassilia. The sequence continues at coordinate 51,309 of CAVGAF010000003.1, forward strand.
CAAACATGGCGGCGAAGAAGAAAAAAGCCAACGAGAAGAAGAACGAAGGAAAGGACGAAGGCAATGCCTAAGATGAAGACCCACCGCGGTACCGCCAAGCGCTTCCGCGTCACCGGTTCCGGCAAGATCATGCGCGCCAAGGCTTACAAGAGCCACATTCTGACGAAGAAGAGCCAGAAGCGTAAGCGCAACTTCCGTCATGAGACCGAGCTGGCTGCCGCCGACCGTCGCGTCGTGGCCCGCAACCTCGGCCGTCGCTAGTATTTAAAGGAGCAGTGATTATCAATGGCTCGTATCAAGCGTGCAGTTAACGCCAAGAAGAAGCGCCGTACCGTCCTTTCCCGCGCCAAGGGTTACTACGGTGCGAAGTCCCGTTCCTACACCGCCGCGAAGGAGCAGGTGCAGCACTCCCTGCAGTACGCCTATCGCGACCGCCGCAACAAGAAGCGCGAGATCCGTCGTCTCTGGATCACCCGCATCAACGCCGGCGCCCGTCTGAACGGCATGAGCTACTCCACCTTCATGAACGGCCTGAAGAAGGCCGGCGTGGTGCTCGACCGCAAGGTGCTCTCCGACATGGCCATCGCCGACCCGCAGGCTTTCGCCTCCCTGGTCGAGGTTGCCAAGAAGGCCCTCTAAGCGTTTTACTTTCGTGCGGCTCCCTGTTTGGGGGCCGCATTGTTATGCACGCAGCTGTTCATGCAGCTATAAGAAAAGGCTCCCGCGGGAGCCTTTTCTTATGCCATTTCCAATTCAGATTCGGTGCCGGCGAGTGTGTTTGTCACATATTGCCGTGCGGCTGCGCTTGCCGTGCCGCTCATTCCCTCGACAACCTCGATGCCTGCGGCCTCAAGTGCGGTCTTGGCCGAGCCTTCCAGGTTGTTCGTCAATACGACCGTAATGCCCAGATCGCGCATCAAATGAGCCGTCTGCTCGGAGGACATCGACAGATTCGGCATGTTATGGCAATCGGTGATAAGACCCCTCTCCACGCGATAGCACATATAACTAGAGCAATGTAAAAACCACGGAGCCACATCGAGCCCCTGGCTCGCCACTGCGATACGCATAATGTCGGCCCTCCTTTCCAACTATTTAACTGTAATCGAACTTATCCGAAATAATCCCTGGTTTCGCCCAGCGGAAGCCTTCGGCCGCTCAGCGTACCGAAGACGACGCTGCTTGCGCGCCTTAAGCGTTAAAAGGCGCCCCCTCGATTCGCATCGAGGGGGCGCCTAGTGTTTAGCGTCGCTTGCCCGAGCGCTGGGACGCCAGCGCTGCGCGCCGCGCGCGCCCGGGGCGGAAGTCGCCGCCCTGTCGGGCCGCGTTCGAAGTGGGCTTCTTGCGGCCCTTCGGCTGCGCGGCGTTCTGCTTTCCGCCGGCCTTGCCCTGCTTGTCCGCTGCCGCGGCGTTCTTGGCCTTCGTCTGCTTGCCCGCCGCGCCGCCTGCACGCCCGCGTCCGCTGCGGGCCTCTTCCGCATGATCGGCCGAGCGCGCCTTGGCCTTCTTGCGCTTGCGGGCGGCCTCCTCCTTCTTCGCCTGCTGAATCTCCGGGTCGCGGCGCGCCTCGGCGCGCTGTGCCTTCGCCGCCGCCTCGTTTTCGGCTTCCTGCATGTCGAAGTGCTCAAGCCTCAGCTTGGGGATGGATCGCTTGAGCAGCTTCTCGATGCCGCGCAGGGAGTCGATCGTTTCCGGGCTTGAGAAGGATACCGCCCAGCCGCTCGCCCCGGCGCGCCCGGTGCGCCCGATGCGGTGGACGTAGTCCTCGGGCTGCGTGGGAAGGTCGTAATTCACCACGTAGTCGACCCCTTCGACGTCGATGCCGCGGGCGAGCACGTCGGTGGCTACTAAGATGTCGGTGGTGCCGTTGGCGAAGTTGTCGAGTGCGCGCCTGCGCTGGTTTTGGCTGCGGCTGGAGTGGATCGCCTCAACCGTGTAGCCGGCCTTCTTCAGGCGCCGGCAGGTTGCGTCGGCGCGGCTTCGCGTGCGGGTGAACACGATGACGCGCTTATGCCCGCGCTCGGCGAGCACTCCCTTGAGCAGGGCGGGCTTTACTGCCTGCTGCACGTTGATGATGTACTGCTCGACGGTGTCGGCCGTCTCGCCGCGTCGGGCGATTTCCACCGTCGCGGGGTCGTTTAAGAGCTTCCCGACGTTTTGGGTGATGGAGTGGTCGATGGTCGCGCTGAACAGAAGCGTCTGGCGGCTCTTCGGCGTCTGCCCGATGATCTTCTTCATGGCGGGCCAAAAGCCCATGTCCAGCATGCGGTCTGCCTCGTCAAGCACCAGCACCTCCACCGCGCCGAGGTGCGCCGCCCCCTGATCCATCAGGTCCACCAACCGTCCCGGGGTGGCGATGAGCACATCCACGCCGCGCTTCAGCTCGCGGATTTGCGGCTCGTAGGAAAGCCCGCCGACCACGGTCAGGATGCGATGATGGGTGTGGTTGGCGATGGTCGTGCAGACCTCGCCGATCTGCTGGGCAAGCTCGCGCGTGGGGGTGACCACCAGCATGAGCGGCCCACGCGTTCCCTTGGCGTGGGGCAGCTTATCCAGGGAGGGAAGCGAAAACGCCGCGGTCTTGCCGGTACCGGTCTTCGCGGCGGCGATGAGGTCGCGCCCCTCAAGCACGACCGGGATGGATTGTTCCTGAACAGGGGTGGGCGCCTCGTAGCCGAGCTCGGCGATTGCTTTAAGGGCCGCTTCCGACAGCCCCAGATCCTCGAATCGGGTCATGGTTGTAGATCCTTTCTAGCGCACGGCTAACGCACGTGCGCGGGTTTTCCTCCCCAGTAAAAATGGAGGAAATGCTTTTTGTAGAGCGGGTTTGCGGGGTCTTTCTCCGCTTGGGCGAGCGCGAGGGTTTGCGCGGCGATGTCGCGCGCCGCGCCCGGGCGGCGCAGGAAGTTGCCGTTGACGAGCATTGCGCGGGCGCTGTCCGGGTTTTCCGCAACATTGCGCAGGGCGTCGAGCAGCTCGCGCCAGGTGGTCACGTGCATGGCCGCGCCTAACGAGGTGAGCAGGCGCACGTTGGCCTTTTCCTGGCCATAGGCTTTGCCCAGCAGCACCATGGGAACCTGCGAGCAGAGGCACTCGGTTACCGTCAGCCCGCCTGATTTGCAGATGACCAAATCGGACGCGGCCATGAGCGCCGCCATGTCGTCGACATAGTCGAGCACGGTGGCGTTGGAAAGCCCGAGTTCCTTGCAGGCTTGGCGCAGGTGCTCGGCGTAGGTCTTGTCATTTCCAGCGACGAACACGAAGTGCATCTGAGCATCGAGCGTGTGCAAAAAGGGCAGGAGATTGTCGAGCGCCGTGCGGAAATGCGCATAGGGTCGGGGCAGATACGCGCCCGCAAGCGCCAACACGATGGTCTTGTCTTGCGCAAGGCCGAACGCCTCGCGCGTCAGCGCCCTCTCGTGGGGAAGGCGGAAGTCCTCTCGCGTGGGTATTCCCGTGATGCTGATGCGCTCCTCGGGCACGAGACGCGGCCTGAGCGTTTCTGCCATGGACTCGGTGGCCACGTAGAACGCATCGACCGACTGATGGGGCCAAAGGCCCTCTATCTCATAGTCGGTGGGAATGCAGGTGATGGGGAAGTGCTGGCCGGTGAGCATGCGCGCGGCGACGGCGACGTTGGCTGCCGTGATGTGCGTGCACACGATGGCGATCGGCTTGCGACGGCGCACGTATTCGGTGAATTTCGGATACATGACGTGCGACCAGATGGTGCCGCCGCCCCACAGGACGTGCCCGGTGAGCGTGTAGCGCCAAGTCCAGTCGTAAACGGGGCGGGAAGGCCCCACGAACATGCTGGCCGCTTTGTCGCCGTCGAAGACGATGCGGCCGAAATCGAGCACGTCGAGAACCTCGACCTGAAGGTCGTCGGGTATCCGGATGCCGTCCTCGCCCGCGCCCGCGGGCCGCTCGGCATGCTCGGCCGCCATGAGCCGCAAGGCCTGCGCGACGGCGTTCGCGGCGCTTCTGTGCCCGGAGCCGACCGAGGCATGCATGACGATGACGAGCGGGCGCTCCACGCCGTTCGCCCCTTCGGGCCCCCTGGAGGCGTCCTCGCCTGCGCTTCGCGCGCCATCGGGGGCAGGGCGCCTCGGCGCCTTGGGACCTTCAGGTTGCGAGACCTTTGCAGGTGCGGTATCTGCGTGCTCGGTGGCGATGGCGCGCCGTCCCTTCACTCGGAGTGTCGACATAAAAGAAAAAGGGCCGGTGCTTCACCGACCCTTTGCCTTTCAAATGGTGCCCCCAACGAGAATCGAACTCGTGTCTCAGCCTTGAAAGGGCCGCGTCCTAACCTCTAGACTATGGGGACGTTTGCGCTTTCGTGCGAAAAGCAGCCTGGTTAGTATCCCAGATGCATGGGCGTTATGCAAGAACTTTTTTCGATACCGGTCACATTTCTTACACAACGCCTTGCGATTCAGAAAAAGTATGGGGAACCCGTCATGTCGCGGGCCCTACACTGTCGATAGACGAAGGGCCCGCCGATAAGGATGGGAGCTATGCATGGCCTGCTAGCGAAAGGTCCTTCGGGCAATAGGGTCGCGGCCGGCGGCGCCTAGGCGCTCCGGTCGCTGCGCCCGTAGCGCTCGTATGCTTCGGTCACGATCAGCTCATATTGCTTGCGACTGCCCTTGACCTGCGTGTCCAGGATAAGGCCGCAGGCAAGCGAGAGCAGGCCCACGAACACCAGCCCCATCGCCAAAAGCGCGCTCGGCAGCTTCGGCACCAGCCCCGTTTCGGCGAACTGCGCGATGACGGGCACGCCGCAGACAAGGCCGAGCACCACGAAGATGAGCGCGATCCAGGAAAACAGCGCCAGCGGCTTGTAATCCTTGAACAGGGACATGATCATCATGAGCACCTTCATGCCGTCGGAGAAGGTGGAAAGCTTCGACTCCGACCCCTCGGGGCGGTCGCGGTAATCGATGGGCACCTGGGAAATTCTCCAGCGTTTGTCGACCGCATGGATGGACAACTCCGTCTCGATCTCGAAACCGGGGGAGGTGACGGGCATCGTCTTGGCGAATACGCGGTTGTAGGCGCGGTAGCCTGTCATGACGTCGGTGAATTCAAAGCCATAGATAGCCTTGATGAGGAAGCGCACTAAATTGTTGCCGAAGCCGTGGAACGCGCGGTCGTTTTCGTCCCCGTAAGAGCCGTTGGACAGGCGGTCGCCCACGACCATGTCGGCGTCGTTTTCGATGAGCGGTGCGAGCACATCGGGCGCCGCCTCGGCGGGGTAGGTGTCGTCGCCGTCGACCATGAGATAGTAATCGGCGTCGATGTCGCGCATCATCTGGCGTACGACGTTGCCCTTTCCCTGGCGTCGCTCGAGGCGCACGATGGCTCCCGCTTCGCGGGCAATGTCGCCCGTGCCGTCGGAGGAGTTATTGTCGTATACGTAGATGTCGGCCAGAGGCAGGACGCGCTTGAAGTCGTCGACCACCTTCGCGATCGTGACCGCCTCGTTGTAGCAGGGGATAATGACCGCGGTGCCTTTACCTTTATAGGCATCCTGGTTGATTTCGGGCATCGGTTGCTCCTTCGAAAGGGAAGATTCGAATATGCACAAACATTCATAATAGGGCATGCCAAGCGTATTTCAGCTGCGATAGCGCGGTTTTCGCAGGATATACGCTTACATAGTTTGCGCTTGTGCGATGGGGTTGCGATGAGCCCTGTTGTGCTTGCGGCGCACACGATGCGATAATGCACAGGTTTCCCCGCCATGCGCTTCGGCTTGCCGGCTAAAGGGGCGCATGGGGTCGGTTTCGTAAGGAAGGAAGGGCATCGGCTTGAAGAAACTCATCGCCCAGCTCATGAAATTCGGCGTGGTCGGCGTGATCGCGTTCTGCATCGACTACGGCCTGCTCGCCTTGCTCACCGAGGTGTTCGGCGTGAACTACCTCGTAAGCGCCACCGTGTCGTTCACCGTTTCGGTCATCTTCAACTACCTCGCGTCCATGCGCTACGTGTTCACGCACAAGGAGGGCATGAGCCGCCGGCGCGAGTTCGTCATCTTCGTGGTGCTGTCGGTGATCGGCCTTCTGATCAACAATGCCTGCATGTGGGCCGGCGTCGAGCTATTGAGCGTGCATTACCTCATCACGAAGATCTTCGCCACGGCCATCGTCATGGTGTGGAACTTCGTCACGCGCAAGATTTTCCTGGATGCGGGAGATGCGCAAGAAGCGGGCAAGTAAAGGCAAGCGGCCGATCGGGCCGGAAAAAGACGAACCCGCCAGATGGGCCATCCGACGGGTTCGCGTAAATGTTACCTGGTGCCCTAGGCAGGATTCGAACCTGTGGCCTTCTGCTCCGGAGGCAGACGCTCTATCCAGCTGAGCTACTAGGGCACGCAAGTTGCTCATTATACGCCAACATTTTCGATATGTGCACAAGATATAACGAAACGGGTGCAAACGCATGACTGAAACCATAACCATCGAACGCATGGGCTACTCCGCCGAAGCCGTGGGGCATCGCGGTGACGGAAAGACCGTCTTCATCGCGGGCGGCGCGCCGGGAGATGTCGCCGTGGTGGAGATCACCGAGGAGAAACCGAGCTTTTGCCGCGGCCGCATCGTCTCGATCGAGCAGGCGGGAGAGAGCCGCGTCGCGCCGAAGTGGGCCGAGCCCGCCGCTGCGGGAGCCGCTCCCTGGCAGCACGTGGCCTACGACGCGCAGCTTGAAGCCAAGCGCGCCAACGTGGTCGCGGCGCTCGGGCGCCAGGCGGGCTTTAAGGATGCGGCCGGCGAGCTCGTGCGGCCCTGCCTGCCCTCCAAGCGCCAGTGGGGCTATCGCAACAAGATCGAGCTGGGGGCCCAGTGGGACTGCCGCGGCGCGTTCAACCTGGGATTTCACGAGGAAGGGTCGCCGGATGTGGTGCAGGGGCTGTCCTGCCCGCTTGCGCACGACTCCATTTCGCGCGCCCCGAAGGCCCTGCGCGGCGCCCTGCGCTATTTGCAGGGGTCGGACGATCTGGGCATCTTCCGCGTCGGCGTGCGCACGAGCGTGCGCACCCGCGAGACGGAGATAGCGCTGTGGACCAAGCCCTCCGGATTCCCGCGCGCCGCAGCTGCCAAGATGCTCAAAAGCTGCCTTAAGGCCACGAGCGTCGTGCGCGTCATCGCCGACCCGGGGCACGCCCGCAAAATCAAGGGGCTCGAGGTGCTCGACGGCAAGGGGCACTGGGAAGAGCTCATCGCCGGTGCGCGCTATATCGCCAGCGCCCCGTCTTTTTTCCAGGTGAACACCGCGCAGGCGGAAAAATTGGTGGCCGAGGCCGTCCGTGCGCTGGGCGGCGAGGTATCCGAAGAGGGCCCGAGCGGCCTGGATGGGCTTTTGGTGGCCGACCTGTACGCGGGCTGCGGCACGTTCGGGGTGGCGCTCGCGCGCGCCGGCGCGGACGTCATCGCGGTCGAGTCGGCCGGCTCTTCGGTGCGCGACCTGCGGCGCAACGCCGACGCGAACGACGTGGACATCGACGTCATCGGCGGCGACGCGGCGCGCGAGCTTCCCGAGCTCGGCGGGCTCGACGCGCTGGTGGTCGACCCCCCGCGTGCGGGCTTGGCCGACGGCGTTCCGGCCGACATCGCGGCCGCCCGACCGGGCCGCGTCGTCTACGTGAGCTGCAATCCCGCCACGTGGGCCCGCGACGTCCGCCGCTTCGAGGAGGTGGGCTACCGCCTGGAATCGGTGCAGCCGGTAGATCTGTTCCCGCAGACCTACCATGTCGAGGTCGTGAGCTGCTTTACGCGCTGCTAGCGCATCGGTGCGACGGGGACGCTCGCCTTGCCGAGCCGCGCGCCGTTTTCGCGTTCTTGTGGTTTTTGCCACGAGGTTTGGTCGAGAATTCCCCGCCTGCCCAAGCGCCCTGATACACTCCCCAACGTATGCGACAAATCGCGCCCGCGCCTGCGGGCGCTTTCGTGAAACGGGGTGCGCCTTCTCGCGCCCACCCTCGATAGACCAAGGACAAGGAGAGACCATGGCTTTGTACACCCCGCAGTATCAGCCCACGGGCGAGGAGATCGCCGTCATCAAGACCTCCAAGGGCACCATCCGCGTGCAGCTCGCCGGCAAGGATGCCCCCATCCACGTGGGCAATTTCGTCGAGCTGGCGCAAAAGGGCTTCTACAACAACCTGAAGTTCCATCGCTATGTGCCCGGCTTCGTCATCCAGGGCGGCTGCCCGAACACGCGCGACCTCGACTCCGATCAGGTCATCGCCGCCGCTGGCAACCCCTATGCCGGCCTTGGCACGGGCGGTCCGGGCTACACCATCAAGCAGGAGTACTCCACCAACCCCAACAACAAGCATAACGACGGCGCGCTGGCCATGGCTCGCAGCCAGATGCCCGACTCCGCCGGCTCCCAGTTCTATCTGTGCCTGGGCGCCCAGCATATGCTCGACCCGAACTACACCGTCTTCGGCCAGACCATCGAGGGCAAAGACGTCATCGGCCAGCTTCGCGTCGGCGACGTCATCGAGGCCATCGAAATCGAGAACGCCGCCCAGTAGCGGATCCGTCCATAAACGCAATTCCAACGAAGGATTCGAAGGACACCCATGAACAACCAACTATTCCAGCAAGCACGCTCCCATGCCGCCGCGAAGGATTTCGCCTCCGCGCTGGCCACCTACCAGCTCTGCTTGCAGGATGAGGCGGCACCGCTCGCTCCCGGCGAGCTTGGCCAGCTGAATCACCAGATCGGCAACTGCCTCATCAAGCTCAAGCGCACCGAGGAGGCCATCAGCGCCTACGGCGTGGCGCTCACCGACGGGGCGTATGACGCCGCGGGCGCGGTGAACTGCAACCTCGGCGTGGCCTACGCCTCCCTGCACGACTTCGAACAGGCGGTGGCCCACTTCGAGGCGGCCGCTTCCGACGCCAAGTACGATTCGAAGTACAAGGCCTACACCGGCATGGGCAACGCGCTTTTGAAGATGGGCAAGTCCGCCGAGGCCGGCGTGGCGTTTCGCCAGGCCGCCCTCGACGAGAGCAACCCCGACCCGACCAAGGCGCTGCTGAACCTCGGCATCTGCTTCATGGCGCTCAACCGTCCCGCCGATGCCGTGTCCTCCTATGAAAGCGCCCTGCAGTTCGACATGCAGCCGGCCCTGCGCAACCGCCTGTACGCCAATCTCGGCCAGGCCTACGTCGCCTCCGGCCAGATGCAGAAGGCCGTGAACGCCTTTGAAGAGGCGATCGAGGACAAGACCTATTTCCTGTCCGACTCGGCCAGCGTCGACTATCAGCGCGCCGTCGCCGCCGTCGCCCAGGGCACGTCCGAAATCACGCAGGTCATGGCTCCGCTCTCCGGCCAGCCGGCCTCCTCTGCGGCCGACACCTCCGGCATCGACGTGGCCGTGGACGGCGGCGCCATGTACGCCGAGCAGGACCCGTACGGCAACCAGCAGCCTGACCCGTATTACTACGCCGACCCGTATGCCGCAGACGCCGGGCAGTACGGCGCCGCGGCCGGCGACGACAGGTTCTTCAGCGCATCCGACGAGGAGCTGGAGAAATGGTCGCGCGGCGTGGCCAAGCAGGAGCGCCGTCGCCGCAACGTCGGCCTGAAAGTCCTGCTCGTCATCATCCTGCTCGTCGTCGTTGCCTTCGGCGCGGGGCTGTTCCTCTATACGCAGGGCTGGGGCTATCCGAGCCAGTCCACCGTGGTGACCGAGGTGTTTACCAACCCCGACCAAGCATCGACGCACTACGCGTCCACGGTCAGCGACTCCACGGCCGCGTCCCTGACCGATTCGCTCGTGCAGGATTCCTCGCCCACCATCGAGGCGGTCGAGCGCTCCATGACCGACTCCACCGCCTACGTGACGGCGGCAACGCCCGAAGGCGGCCAGGTCCAGTACAAGGTTTCGCTCGTGCGCGACCTCATCGGCTGGAAGGTCAGCAACATCGAGCTGTATTTCGCCAGCCAGAATTAACGGCGGCGTTAAAGACATCGTTTGCAATAAGCGCCTTACCCGGCGCTTGCAGGAATACAAGACAAGAAGAAAGGCACCTACCATGGCAGTCCAGAAGACCTACAGCATGATCAAGCCCGACGGCGTGCGCAACGGCCACATCGGCGAGATCGTGAACCGCTTCGAGCGCGCGGGCCTGACCGTCGAGCGCCTCGAGCTCGGCAACGTCACGCTCGAGCAGGCCAAGGCCAACTACGCCGAGCACGAGGGCAAGCCCTTCTACGACGGCCTCATCTCCTACATCACCTCCGGCCCGGTCGTGAAGATGGTCATCTCCGGCGAGGGCGCCGTTGCCAAGGTGCGCACGCTCATGGGTGCCACTAATCCGGCAGAAGCTGCCCCCGGCACGATTCGTGGCGATTTCGGCCTCATTATGGACGAAAATGTGATTCATGGCTCCGACTCCGTGGAGTCCGCTGAGCGCGAGATCGGCATCTTCTTCGCCTAAGGGTTGCTTGCCCTTGCGGGTTTAGATGTCCGGCCCCTTTTCGCCTCGGCGGAAAGGGGCCTTTGCTTTTGGGGAGCAACATTCGCCATAAAGACGAGAAACGGATGAACACATGCTCTATCGAGTTTTCGACGCCGAGCAGCTGCCGGCGCTCGTGGCTGCGTTTATGGAGAGCTTCGAGGTGGTGGCGCCGGTAAAGCAGGGCGCCCATCATTCCTTCGAGCCCATCGGCGCGCCCGCGGAGATCGACCTTGCCTATGCGACCACGTTGGCGTCGCCGAAGCGCTATCTCATGCCCGAGCGCGAGACGCTCATGACCTACGATGCGCGCACGAACAGCGTGACGGACTTCGTCGAAGAGGTTCGCCCGCGCGTCATCTTCGGCGTGCACGCCTGCGACATCAACGCCATCAACCGCTTGGACTTGGTGTTTCGCGACGGCAGGTATCCCGACCCGTACTACATAGCGCGCAGGCAGGCCACCCTCATCGTCGGTCTTTCCTGCCAGCCGCACGACGCGTGCTTCTGCAACCTGTGGGATGCCGACGAGGCGCGTTTCGGCTACGATCTGTTCCTGCATAACCTCGGCGACAAGTACCTGGTCAGCATAGCGAGCGTGGAGGCCGCGAACATCCTCGAGTCCTCGGTGGACCTGCGCGACGCAACCGACGCCGACCGCATCGAGTTCCGCCACGCCACCCGCGCGCGCCAGGCGGCCTTCAATCCCGCCATCCCCGAGATCCAGGACGTCGCCATGCTCATGGATGCTTTCCATGAGGACGGTTTCTGGGAAGAGCTCGGCGGAAAGTGCCTTTCGTGCAACGCCTGCGCCGCCGTATGCCCGACGTGCTTTTGCTTCGACATCGCCGATACGCTTGACGCCGACGGCGCAAGCGGCCGGCGCGAGCGCATCTGGGACGCCTGCACGTCCCCGCAGTTCGACCAGGTCGCCGGCGGGCATCACTTCCGCGCCGGCGGGCGCGAGCGCGTGCGCCACCGCATGTATCACAAGCTCAACGGGTTTCTGGCCAATCATGACCGCATGCTGTGCGTCGGCTGCGGGCGCTGCGCCAGCGCGTGCAAGGCGAACATCAGCCCCATCGAGGTGTTGAAGTTCTTCGAGAAGAAGGGGGCCGAAGATGTGCTCTAACGCAACCGCCGGCGTTTCCATCCATCCGTTCCATGACGCAGGTGCGCCGATGAGCGGTGCCGAGATGATGGCCGCGAACCCCTATAGGCCTTGGCCGGCGCGTATTACCTCGATCACCGATTTGACGGCTACCGAGAAACTCTTCGAGTTCAGGCTTATCGACGAACGCATCCGCGAGGCGTTTTGCCACGCGCCGGGCCAGTTCGTCGAGCTTTCCATCTTCGGGGTGGGCGAGGCCCCCATTTCCATTTCGTCAAGCCCCTCCAAGCGCGGCTTCATCGAGCTGTGCGTGCGCCGCGCGGGCCGCTTCACCGAGGCGCTGCACAAGATGCAGTGCGGCGACATCGTGGGTATCCGCGGGCCCTATGGGCGGGGTTTCCCGTTCGAGGACATGAAGGGCCATGACATCCTGCTCGTTGCCGGCGGCTTAGGGATCGCCCCCTTGCGCAGCCTCATCAACAACATTCACGACGAGCGCTCGGAATTCGGCAAGGTCACCATCATCTACGGCAGCAAGAACCCCTCCGAGGTTATGTTCCGCCAACAGTTCGAGATGTGGCGCCATCGCAAGGATTTCGACCTGTATTTGACCGTCGACAATCCCGACGACACATGGGACGGCGAGGTGGGTCTAGTCACGAAGCCCTTCGAACATCTGGAAATCAGCCCGGCGAACACCTTCGGCGCCCTGTGCGGCCCGCCGGTGATGTATCGGTTCGTGGTGGCCGAGATGCGCAAGAAGCAGATCAGCTACGACCACATTTATATGAGCTTCGAGCGTCACATGAAGTGCGGCATGGGCAAGTGCGGCCATTGCCAAATCGGCCACCAATACTGCTGCATCGACGGCCCGGTATTCAATTACTGGGAAGCTAAAAATATCCAAGGTTCGATGTAGGGAAGGAGGCACACGCTGTGGAAAAGGAAGAGAACACGCCCGGCGCCGGCGCCATCCCGCGCGTCGTGATCGTGGGCTTGGCCAGCTGTTTCGGCTGCCAGCTTCAAATAACCAACGACGAGCGCCACCTTACCGACGTGCTCGGCCAGATAGATCTGCGCTATTGGCAGCTTGCAAGCTCTGCGGAAATGCCGAGCGACTTCGACGTCGCCGTCATCGAGGGCGCCGTGACCACCGCCGAGGCGGTCGAGGTCGTCCGCTCGCTGCGCGAGCGGGCCCGCGTCGTCATAGCGGCCGGCACCTGCGCGGTGTGCGGGGGCATTCCCGGCATGGCCGCAACCGGGCTGGACGCGCGTGCGGCCGATGTGTACGGATGCGTGCCCGCAGCCTGCGGGGACATGATCGCCGCCCGCCCGGTCAGCGCCATTATCGACGTGGACTATGAGGTCCGCGCCTGCCCCATCGAGCCGGCCGAGTTCGTCGACGTGCTGCAGCGCGTCCTGCACGGCTCGAACAAATTCGCCGCCACCTCGGTTTTGTGCGGGGAGTGCAAGCGCGGCGGGACGGACTGCTTCTTCGGGTCGTCTCAGTTGTGTCTGGGCTTGGTTACCCAGGCCGGTTGCGGGGCGAAGTGCCCGGGGCTCGGCAGGCCCTGCAGCGGCTGTCGCGGCACCTCCGCGGATGCGAACCTGGAAAGCGCGCGGGCGGTGTGCGCCAACTACGGCGTGCCGGTCGCCGATTTCGACGAGGCGCTCGAGCTGTTCGGCTGCGCCGGCCCGGCCGAGCAGCAGGAATAAGGGGGAAGACATGAGCACAGCAACCATTTCGGTGGACCATATCGCCCGTGTCGAGGGGCATGGCAACGTGCACGTCGTCATCGCCGATGGCGAGGTCAAGACCGTGCAGATGAGCGTCGTCGAACCGGCCCGCCTGTTCGAGTCGATGGTTGTCGGCAGGCGCTTTACCGACATCCCCTTCATCGCCAGCCGCATTTGCGGCATCTGCTCGGCGAACCACGTCATCACCGACATCCTCGCCATCGAGCGCATCTTCGGCGTCGAGGTCACCCCGCGCACGCATGCCCTGCGCGAGCTGCTCATCTACGGCAGCTATCTGCAGAACCATGCATCGCACCTGTTCGTGTTCGCGGCTCCCGACTTCTTAGGAATGCCGAGCGTGTTTCCCTTGGAAGGCGCCAATCCCGAGCTGTTCGACCAGGCGCTGGGCCTCAAGGCGCTCGGCAACGAGCTGTGCAACCTCGTAGGCGGGCGCTCCATCCATCCGATCACGGCCGTGGTCGGCGGATTCACGCACGAGCCGAGCGCATCCGAGCTGCTTGCCCTTGCCGACAAGCTGGATGCCGCGCTGCCGTTCGCGCTGTCGGTGGTGGACCTGTTCCGCTCCTTCGGCGTGCCGGACATCGCCACGGAAGGCGACATGCTCGCGATGGTTGACGAGGGGGCCTACCCGGTTTGCACGAGCCGCGTCGCGCGCTTCGTGCATGCGGGGGAGACCTTCGACGCCGACGAGGCGTCCGGGCGCATCGAGGAGTTTGCGGTGGATCATTCCGCGGCCCTGTTCGCCCGCGCCCGCAGTACCGGATCGACCTTTTTCACCGGCGCGCTCGCGCGCATCAACGCCTCGTGGGGGGCGCTGTCGCAGGAGGCGAAGGTTGCGGCGGCGAAGGCCGGGCTGCGTCCTCCCGAGGCCAACCCGTTTTCCAACAACGTCGCCCAGGCGGTCGAGATCGTCGATGCGCTTTCGCGTTGCGCGAAGCTTGCCCGCGACCTTGCGGCCGGCGAGGGCGAACTTGCAACCTCGAGCACCCCGGTGGCCTTCGAGGTGCGTGCAGGGTCGGCAACGGGCTTTACCGAGGCGCCGCGCGGCTGCTTGTTCCATGAGCTCGTCCTTGACGAACAGGGTAGGGTTACGCACGCTTCAATCCTCACGCCCACAGCGCTGAACTGCGCAAACCTTGAAGCCGACATGCGCGTGCTCGCCGAGGCCCTGGTTGCCGACGGCGCTAGCGCCACCGAGGTGCGCGCCGCGGTGGAAAAGCTCGTGCGCGCCTACGACCCCTGCTTCAGCTGCAGCGTGCATTAAACGCGCCTCGCGCCATGCGCGAAAACGCAACCCCCGCCCCGGGTATCAATCAGATTCACTCCAGAGTCAACCTTGATACCCGGGGCTATTTGGGAATGGCAGTTATACGAATCCCTGATGGATTTCAAAATCAAGGGAAAAAGCCTGCTTGGGGGCTGTGCTAGAATTCAATCTCACTATAAACGTAGCACAAGGGGTTTGCCTGTATGTCATTCTTGGATTTCTTCTCGGGGCTGACGGGCCAAATGTCCACGGACATGGCCATCGACCTTGGCACCGCCAACACGTTGGTCGCCATCCCCGGCGAGGGCATTGTCGTCAACGAACCCTCCGTCGTGGCCATCGAAAAGAGCACCCATCGCGTGCTCGCCGTCGGCCACGAGGCCAAGAACATGATCAACCATACGCCCGACGCGTTCTCCGCCGAACACCCGTTGCATGACGGCGTGGTCGCCGACTACGACGTAACCGAGGCTATGATCAGTGCATTCATCAACAAGGCTGCGCCGCGCAAGTACCCGTGGCAGGCCAAGCCCCGCATCGTCATCTGCATTCCCTGCGGCGCCACCTCCGTCGAAAAGCGCGCGGTGTTCGAAGCCGCCGTGCAGGCCGGCGCGCGCCAAGCATATCTTATCGAAGAACCCATGGCTGCCGCCATGGGTGCCGATCTGCCCGTTACCGAGCCTACCGGATCGATGGTGGTCGACATCGGCGGCGGCACCACGGAAGTGGCCGTCATCTCGCTTGGCGGCATCGTCACCTCGTCGAGCCTGCGTCTTGCCGGCAACCGCATGGACGAGGCCATCGCCATGCACCTGCGCGATCTTCTGGGCATCAAAATCGGCGAGCGCACGGCCGAGATCATCAAAATCAAGATCGGCTCCATCCTGCCTTTCGAGGACGGCCGCGAGCGCGACATGATCATTTCCGGCCAGGACGTCATCACCGAGCAGCCTAAAGAGGTCACCATCCAGTCCGAGGACGTGCGCCAGGCGCTTATCGCCCCGTGCGAGGAGATGGTCGTCCACATCAAGGAGACGTTCAAGAAGACCAACCCCGACCTGGCCAGCGACATCATCCAGAACGGCATCCTGCTCACCGGCGGCGGCGGCTTGCTTTCCGGCTTGGACCGCTATCTCACCGACAAGCTCGAAATCCCCGTATGGGTGTCGGAAACCGCGCTCACGAACGTGGTCATGGGGTGCCTGAAGGTTCTCGAAACCCCGCAGGCGCTCAAGCAGACCCTCATGCGTTCGAAGTAAGGCCGCGCAGCTACCGTGGCGCTTAATTTCCAACAGCAAAGCTCGGCGCTGTTCCGTCGGGCTCTTCTTGCCGCGTTGATCGTCGCGAGCGTGGTGATGGTGACGGCATATGGCAAGGAGGGCACGTCCGGCCCCCTGCACTCCGTGCAGACGGCGGTTTCCGGCGCGGTCAGCCCGCTGCGCATCGTCGGCGGATCCATTGAAGCGGCCACTTCCACGGTCGGCGATTCCATGGAAAACGTGACGGCTGACGAGGGCACCCTCACCGGCCTGCGCGAATACAACGAGCAGCTTATCGCCCAGTACGCCCAGATGGAGGAGTACAAGCAGGAGGCGCAGCGTCTGCAGAAGCTGCTCGATCTGAAAGACACCTACCAAATCGAAGGCACGGGCGCGCGCGTCATCGGGCGCTCGTCGGAGGCCTGGAGCCAAACCGTCACCATCAACAAGGGTTCCGAGGACGGCATTTCTTCCGGCCAGACGGTCATGGGCACCTCCGGTGTCGTCGGGCAGGTGGTTTCCGCATCCACGAACACGGCGACCGTGCGCCTGCTCACCGACCCGCAGTCGGGTGCGGCGGCCATGGTGCAGTCCAGCCGCGCCGAGGGCATCCTGCGCGGAAGCCTCGTGGGGCTTCTGTACTTGGAGGATCTTGACGCCGACGCGGAAGTCGCCGCGGGAGACGTGGTGGTGACCTCCGGCTTGGGCGGCAGTTACGCCCGCGGGCTTATCATCGGCACGGTGGTGAAGGTGGACAGCTCCCAGGGCGATTCGTCGCGCCGCGTGGTGGTTTCTCCCAACGATTCCATTTCAACGCTTGAGGACGTGCTCGTCGTTTCGAGCGTCGGCACCGATGACGAATCGGAAGACGACGAGGACGATTCCTCGTCAAGCAGCACTTCGCAGACGGGAGGCACGCGATGATGGGGGAGAAGAACAACGCCGTGTTGGTCATCGGCTGCATCGTCGCCTTCATTTTCCAGGTGGCGCTTGCGCCCTCGGTGTCCCTGTTCAGCGCGCAACCTAATTTCTTGCTCGCCTATGCCGTGGTGGTGGCCATCGTCATCCCCGACGAGGCCGGCCCGGTGCTTCCCTTCGTGCTCGGGCTGCTCTACGACCTGACGGGTACGGGCCCGGTCGGCGGCATGGCGCTCTTGCTGGTGGTGGGATGCTTCATCGCCTCGCGTGCCTTCACCGTGCTGGACAACGACACCATGTTCATGCCCATCGCCATCTTCGTGGTGGTAGCCTTGGCCGCAGAACTTGCCTACGGCATGCTGCTCATCGCCTGCGGGCTTTCCGCGAACCCGGTCGAGGCCCTGGTCACGCGCGCGCTGCCGTGTGCGCTCTACGATTGCGCCGTGGGGCTTGTCTTCTATCCCGTCATGGTGCGCCTGCTTGCCGGCGGCGCGCAGGATCGCGGTCTTCGCACGCCGAAGCTTCGATAGGCAGGCTTTCATGCTCACCGCCATCGTTGCAACCGTCATAGCGCTCATCGTCGTCATCGCGGCGCTCGTCATCGTCTATGCCATCGCGCGCGGGCGCAAGAGCGATAGCATCAGCGTCAAGCACGACGTGCGCTCCATCTCGTCCGTCGGCGTGAAATCGTCCCTGCCCGGGGCCGATAGGCGCCCGGCGGGCGGGGCGGGCCGCGGCGCCACCCCCTCGCAGCCGGTCGCCAACGTGGGCGACTCGCTCAAGTCGCGCTTTCTGGCCGTCGGCGTGTTCGCGGGCGTGGTGTTCGGCACCCTGGCCACCAAGCTTTGGAGCATCCAGGTGCTCGCGGGCAGCAATTACCGCCAGGAATCTGAGGACAACCAGTACACGACGGTCTACACCCCCGCGCCGCGCGGCGACATCCTCGACTGCGACGGCGTGGCCATCGTGAAGAACCGCACGTCTCTGACGGTGCTTGCCGACCCCGACGTCGCCGACGACCACGACGTCATCGCGCGCCTGTCCACCGTGCTCGGGCTCCCCGTCGGAGTGGTGCGCAAGCGCCTGGCCGACACCTCCTCGGGCGCGCAGAGCCAGCGCACCGTGGCTTCCGACGCCACCATGCGCAACGTGTCGTTCATCGCCGAGCACGCGAGCGCCTTTCCCGGCATCACCATCCAGACGCGCACGGTGCGCGAGTATCCCTACGGCTCTCTTGCGGCGCATGCCGTCGGCTACATCGGCAGCGTCACTTCCGAAGACGTCGCCGGCGTGACCGCCGGACGCGACTTGGAGCTCGGCGACACCGTCGGGCGCAGCGGCCTTGAGCAAACCTACGACAACCTACTTTCCGGCGACCACGGCCAGCGCAAGGTGATGACCGACGCGCAGGGCAACATCGTGGAAGTGGTCAGCGAAACCCAGCCGGTTAAGGGTTCGGACGTCTACACGACCATCAGGGCGTCGGTGCAATACGCCGCCGACAAGGCTTTCTACGACCTCATCACCCCTGATGGCGGCAGTATCGGCACCGGCACCGGCACGGCTGGCGCGCTGGTGATGATGAACGTCGAGGACGGCAGCATCATCGCCATGTCGAGCTTCCCCACGTTTTCCCCGAAGGCGTTCGTCGCCGGTCTCGACGACGACACCAACGACCTGTATTTCGACGAGGAGACGTCGAAGTCCGCGCAGCTGCCCATGCTCAACCGCACCATCGGCGGCACCTATCCGGCCGCTTCGACGTACAAGACCTTCGTCAGCCTCGCCGCGCTTGAAACCGGCATGGCAACCACCGACGAAACCTGGACCTGCACCGGCGAATGGGACGGGTTCGGGTCAGGCTCGCCGCAGAAGTGCTGGGACGAAAACGGCCACGGCACGCTCGATCTGTACGGCGGCATCGTGAACTCCTGCGACGTCGTCTTCTACGACATCGGCTACAAATATTGGGACGCCGCCGCCAACCAGGGCAAAAGCGCCACGCTGCTGCAGGACTTCCTTGCGAAATACCGCTTGGACCAAAAGACCGGCATCGATCTTACCGGCGAAAGCACCGGGCGCATCCCCACGCCGGAATGGAAGGCCACGCAGTATCGCGACACGCCCGAGGAGTCGGCGTGGAAGGGCGGCGACTACACGAACATGTGCATCGGCCAGGGCTATGTGCTGGTGACGCCCATGGAGCTATGCGTGGCCTACGGCGCCGTGGCGTCGGGCAACATCGTCAAGCCGCATCTTTTGAAAGAAGTGCGCAACGCCGCCGGCGACGTCGCGCTTTCCTATAAATCCGAGGTCGTGTCGGTCCCCGAGGTGTCCATGGCCGATCTGGCCACCGTGCGCACCGCGCTGCGCGGCGTGACCACCGACAATTCGACTATCGCCAAGCTGTTTTCCGACGAGGGCATCGACCCCGATACCGTCGCCTGCAAAACCGGTACCGCCGAGTATACCGACATGGAGGATACCGGCTGGTTCGCCTGCTACGCGCCCTACGACAACCCCAAGTACGTGCTGGCCTGCGTGGTCGAGCATGGCGGCGGCGGTTCGTCGGTCGCCGCGCCCATCGGCGCGAAGGTGATGGCCGCCGCGCTCGCCGCCGATGCGGGGGAGACAGGCGAGGTGGGCACCATCGGCGCCGCCTCGGGCACCGCGGCAGACGGGGCGGGCACAAGCTCGTCAAGCGGACGTTCGGATTAAAGGGGAGAGCAAGTTTTATGCCTCAGCTACCGCAAATACATTCGCTCAGGCACCCCGACGCATCCGTGGCCAAGGCCGGGGGTTCGTCGAGGTTTTCGTCTGTGCATATCCCGTTTATCCTCGTAGTCGTGTTGCTGGTCACCTATGGGCTTATCGTCGTGTATTCCGCCGTCAGCGTGGACGCCGACTACCAGTATTCCCGCCAGATCGGCGGCGTGGCGGTCGGCGTCATCTGCATGATCATCATGTGGCGCTTCGACTATCGGCGCCTGTCCGAATACACGATGCTGTTCCTCATCGTCAACGTGGTGCTCATCATGTCGCCGCATATTCCGGGCTTGGGAACCGACGCGGGCATGGGCGCGAAAAGCTGGATCAAGCTGGGCATGCAGATTCAGCCGGGCGAGTTCGCCAAGATCACCGTCATTCTGATGGACGCTTCGGTCATGGCGCGCTATGGCGGGCATCTCGACGACCCGCGCGAGTATCTTAAAGCCCTCGGCATCATGCTCGTGCCCTTTTTGTGCATCATGACGCAGCCCGACTTGGGTACGGGCCTGGTGTATTTGTGCATCGCCGCCTTCGCGCTCGTCATGGGCGGGGCGCGCGCGAAATACCTGCTCATCACGCTTGGGGCATTCATCGCCGCGGTGGCGGCGGTCTTCGTCGTCGACGAGGTCATCAAGGGCTCCACCGGCGAATACAAGCTGCTCAAGCAATACCAGCGCAACCGCCTGCTGGTGTTTCTGGACCAGTCGGGGTCGGCCTCGACCGACGAGGGCTACAACCTGCAGCAGGCGAAAGTGGCTATCGGTTCGGGCGGCCTTCTGGGCAAGGGGCTGTTTCAGGGCACGCAGCACTCGCTTGGCCTGCTTCCCGAGGCGCCGACCGACTTCATCTTCTGCGTTTTGGCCGAGGAGCTGGGTTTTTTGGGGGCGCTCGTGCTGCTGGCGCTGTATGGCGCGCTCATTTTGATAAGCTTGCGCATAGCGCGCACATCAGGCGACCTGTTCGGTCTGGTCATCGTCATGTGCGTCGTGGGCATGTGGTTGTTCCAGATTCTCGAGAACATCGGCATGGACTGCGGGCTGATGCCCATTACCGGCATCCCGTTGCCGTTCATGAGCTACGGCTCGTCGTTCATGGTGGTTAATTTCGTCATGCTCGGCATGATCGGGTCGGTATGGTCCCATAACGCGTCGCTTACCAAGAAGCGCTGAGGCGCTCGGCAGGAAGGAGCCAAACACCAATGCAGCTTCCCGTAGATGTGAAAGCGGTGCTCGAAGAGGCCGTCAATGTAGAGGCGGCACGCCAGGAGCCGCTTTCGGTATCTCTGTATATCGACGACAGCGCCCCTGCCGACGTGCAGGTTCACGTGCGCCGCGCGTTCGCGAGCGCGTCGCAGACGGCTCGCGTATCGATTACATATCTGGATGGCCGTGCGGTCGTGCCCTACGAGGGCGACGACATGGCCTGCATCGTCGCGGGCCTGTCCGAGCGCGTGGGAGCGACGGCGGCGAAGCTGCGGGCCGCGGGCGTGCCGGTGATGGTGGCGACCACCTTGCCGCAGCTGGTTGACGAAATCGCCCGCGCCTCGGGCAATCCCATTCCCGCCGGAGATGTCGTCTCGCCCGCGCTGACGAAGCTCGTCTACGAGCATGTGAGCTCCGCTTGCGGCAAGCCCGCCTTAGAGCCGTCGTGGGGCCGTCCGAAAGCCCCGACGGCGGGGGACACGGGCATTTACGAGCCTATCGAGCTTATCGAGGAGGCCGCCAAAAGCCTCGACGGCGCCATGGGAGCCTGGATCGCCGAGGCATGCCGCGTAAAGCGGCTCGCCTTCGCCTGGGCATTCCCGTTCGTGCGCCGTCCCTTGGCGCTCGAGACGGTGCGCGCCACCGCCATGCAGAACGCCGGCGTGGGCCTGCTCGTGTTCATTCCAGGAGCCGACCTGCCCGTGATGACGCTCAACCAGGCCAAGATGCTTCTGCAGATTGCGGCGGCATACGGCTTGCCGCTCGATATGGGGCGCTTGAAGGAGCTTGCGGCCGTCATTGCGGGCGCCTTCGTCAGCCGCGGCATCGCGCGCAGGGCCATCGGCGCCGTGCCCGTCATCGGGCTGGGCGTGAAGGTGGCCGTCGGTTATTCGGCTACGCTGGCGATGGGCCACGCCGCCATCGAGTACTACGAGGGCTGCCCGACCGTCGCCAAGGTCGCAGAATCGGCTGCGACCGCTCGCGACGGCGCCGTTGCGGCGGCGGCCCGCGTGGCCGTCGAGCAGGCGCAGCGCTCGGGTGGGCAGGCGCTTTCCTCGCTGCGAAACCGCGTGCGCGCGGCAGCCGCCCGCGCCGCTTCCTGTGTCGGGGGAGATAACAACTAAGTCATTGTTTAGGGGGAATATCGTGACTGATCTTTGGCCACGGCTCGAACCGCTGCTCGCCACAGCCGAGCGGCCGGCCCGCTATCTGAACCATGAGTTCGGGTGCGTCTATAAGCCCGAGGCGAAGTTCCGCTTCTGCATGCTGTATCCGGACACGTATGAGCTGGGGCAGGCGAATCAGGCCCTGCGCATCTTAGTCAACGTCGTGAACGCGCGCGAGGGAATGGTCGCCGAGCGCGCGTTTCTGCCTGCGGCCGAGTTCGGCGACGTCATGCGTCGCGAGCATATCCCTCTGTTCAGCATCGAAAGCTGCGCCCCCGTCGCCGAATTCGACGCGCTCGGCATCACGCTGCCGCATGAGCTGGCGGCCACCAACGTGCTCGAGGCGCTCGACTTGGCGGGCATCCCGTTGCACGCGGCCGATCGCGCCGAGGACGACCCGTTCGTCATGGCGGGCGGCCCCTGCGCGTTCAACCCCGAGCCCTATGCGCCGTTCTTTGATTTCTTCAGCATCGGGGAGGGGGAGGAGAGCCTGCCCGAGGCGCTTGAAATCATCGCATCCTTGCGTGAGCAAGGCGCTTCCCGCCACGATATCCTGCGGGCGCTGGCGAACCTGGAAGGCTGCTACGTTCCGGGATTGTACCGCTGGCGCGACGAGGATGCGGCGCAGGCGGCGGGCAGCTGGATCGAGCCGCTTGAAGAGGGCCTGCCTACCTGCATACATAAGCGCGTGTTCGAGGGCTTCGCGCAAAGCCCCGGCTGGGAGCCGTGCATCGTCCCGTTCACCGAGGTGGTGCAGGACCGGCTCAACGTCGAGGTGCTGCGCGGGTGCGCCCGCGGGTGCCGCTTTTGCCAGGCGGGCATGATGTATAGGCCCATCCGCGAGCGCTCAGCCGACAACGTGGTCGCCTCGGTGGTGAAGGGCCTGGCCGAAACCGGCTACGACGAGGTGAGCTTAACCTCGCTTTCCACGACCGATCATTCGCAGATAGCCGACATCCTCACGCGCTTAAACGGGCACTACGCCGACAAAGGCGTTCGCATTTCCGTGCCCAGCCAGCGCCTAGACAGCTTCGGCGTGGACATGGCCGGCTTGGTGGCCGGGCGCAAGAAGGGCGGCCTGACGTTCGCCCCCGAGGCCGGCACGCAGCGCCTTCGCGACGTCATCAACAAGCAGGTGACCGAGGAAGATTTGTTCGGGGCCGTGGACGCGGCTTTCGCCGCCGGCTGGCGCCGTTGCAAGCTTTACTTCATGATCGGCCTTCCCACCGAAACCGACGACGACATCAAGGGCATCGCGAGCTTGGTGCAGCGCGCCTACGACCGCGCGAAGAAGGCGACCCCTCCCGAGCAGCGCGGGTCCATCCGCATGTCGGTGTCGTGCGCGCTCTTTGTCCCGAAGGCGCAGACGCCGTTTCAGTGGGATGGGCAGATTGCCCCCGAGGAGGCCCTGCGCCGCGTGGGGCTGCTGCGCCGCAGCGTGAAGTATCGCGCCATCGACGTGCACTGGCACGACCCGTCCACGAGCTTCGTCGAGGCCGTGATGAGCCGCGCGGGCCGCGAGGCGGCGGCGTGGGTCGAGGCCGCTTGGCGGCGCGGCGCGCGCTTCGACGCCTGGACGGAGCACTTCAAGGAGCAGGCGTGGCGTGAAGCTGCCGAGGAAGTGGGGATCGACCCCGCCGCCGTGGCCCAAGGAAGCTATCCGACCGACCGCGTTATGCCCTGGTCGCATATTTCCACCGGCGTCTCCACGCGCTTCTTGGCGCTTGAGCGCCGCCGCGCCGACGCCGGCATCACCACGCCCGACTGCACCTTCGAGCGCTGCGCCGGCTGCGGGGCATGCCCGGGGCTGGGCGTGGACAACGAGCTGGCGGCCCCGCGCATCGCCGCAGGGTCGAACGCGCATGCGCCGCAAGAGGACGCGGGCGAGAGTTCCGCCGCAGCGGATGCGGCGCGGGAAGCGGGCGCATGCGCGCAGAGAGCCGCACGTGAAACGGAGGTCGGCCATGAGTGATCCCAATCAGTTCCGCCTGCGCATCACCTTCGTCAAGCAGGGGCGCTTGGCTCTGCTGTCGCATCTGGAGGTGGCCCGCGCCCTTGAGCGTGCGGTGAGGCGCTCCGGGCTGCCCTTCGCGGTGTCGAACGGGTTCAGCCCCCATATGAAGCTTGCGTTCGGCGCGGCGCTGCCCGTGGGCGTGGGGGGTACGCGCGAGCTCGCCGACCTGCAGCTTACGCGCTATGTCGCCCCCGAAGAGGCGCTTGCAGCCTTGAAGCGGGCGAGCGTGCCCGACCTCATGGTGAGCGAATGCGCCTACGTGGAGCCGAAGGCGCCCGCGGCCTCGGCGGCGTTTCCTATTTCCACCTATCGGGTCGTCTTCTCGGGCGCTCCGGCGAGCCTTCCCGTTCCCGCGCAGGTGCACATCGTGCGCAAGAAGAAGGAGAAGGTCCTCGACGTGGCCGAGTTTTTAGTGGGCGAGCCCGTCTTGGCGGGGTGCGAGCTGACGCTATCGCTCGAGCAAAAGCCCACGGGAAGCCTGCGCCCCGACAAGCTGCTCGCCGCCTGCCTTGCGCTCATGGGGCCCGGCGGGCAGCCTGACGGCGCCGCAGAAGGCTCTGCGGGCGTCTCTTGCGTCCTCGGCGGGTCGGATACGCCTTCTGTCGAAGAGAGCGCCAAGGTGCCCGTCGAGGGTGCTGCGGTGGCACCCGCCGAGGGATCGCCTGCGGCGCCCGTCGAAATTTTGCTGGTCGTGCCTAACGTCGAGCCTGCGTCGGCAGGCGATGCGGCCGGCGACGCAGCCGGCAATTCCTTGCGCATCCTGTCCATGACGCGCATCGACCAGCGTTCGGCATAGGTGCCTTCAAGGCCGTCTCGGCGTGCGCGCGGGGCGGCCTTTCCGCGCCTGAGGGCGGTCTTCATTGCCGCCACGGAAACTTTTTCGCCCCAATCGAAACTTTTTTCAAATTGGGGCTTGCGCACAGGAGTGGATTCCTGTAATGTATCCACTCGCAGCTGAACGGGGTGTTAGCTCAGTTGGTTAGAGCGCCGGCCTGTCACGTCGGAGGTCGCGAGTTCAAGTCTCGTACATCCCGCCACTTTTTTCAGCAGCAACCTTTAGATGGGGTGTTAGCTCAGTTGGTTAGAGCGCCGGCCTGTCACGTCGGAGGTCGCGAGTTCAAGTCTCGTACATCCCGCCACTTTTTTCAGCAGCAACCTTTAGATGGGGTGTTAGCTCAGTTGGTTAGAGCGCCGGCCTGTCACGTCGGAGGTCGCGAGTTCAAGTCTCGTACATCCCGCCACTTTTTTCAGCAGCAACCTTTAGATGGGGTGTTAGCTCAGTTGGTTAGAGCGCCGGCCTGTCACGTCGGAGGTCGCGAGTTCAAGTCTCGTACATCCCGCCACTTTTTTCAGCAGCAACCTTTAGATGGGGTGTTAGCTCAGTTGGTTAGAGCGCCGGCCTGTCACGTCGGAGGTCGCGAGTTCAAGTCTCGTACATCCCGCCATCTGAAATTTAAAAGCCGCCGCGCATGGCGGCTTTTCTATTGCTATGGTGCTGAAGCTTACTCTAGGCTCGAAGGCGCAGGTGCGCTCGCGTTTTTCGCTGAGCGCGGATTATCCGAATTCCCGCATGCGTGCAACTGTTTCGCTATACGTTTCCGCGCCGATTCGATGTCTTTACCATTCGCGAATTAAATAAAGCGTATCTGTTACGTTGCCCTGGCGAGTTGTGCTGCTAAACTCATATGCTATGTGCAACTTGTGAAGCGCGAAAGGCCGGCAAGGGGTTGTCAGGCCGCTTCCAAGATGTCGCGGGCCTGTGGAGGGGCCCTAGCAATAGCACGAACAAGGTGAAGAGGTTGCCCATGGCTTTCATGAAAAGGTCGTACGGCGGCATTCAGCCGTACATTCCCTGCGGGATCTTGCGAATCCGTCTCCCGTTCGTTCATTTCAAAATCTCGCCGCCCGAGGTCGTCACCGGCCTTATGAACGCCTGCACATCTTACGGCGCGCTGGCGGTGCTCATCTCGACACTGGGGCTCGACCCCGAGGTCGCCTGGGCGCTCGTGGTGTTCGAGACCATGATGTACACCTGCAACTGGCTGCTTGGCGAGCCGTCCATTTGCGGCTGGATCACGCCTGCCATGGCCATCGTCATCGTGTTTCTGGAAGGCTTCGACCCAGGGGTCGTGCGCCTACAGGCGCTTACGGCCGTTCAGCTGGAATTAGCGCTGCTATTCCTCATATTGGGGGCGACAGGCCTATCGAAGAAGCTCAACACGCTCCTGCCACCCGGCGTGAAGGCCGGCATCGTGCTCGGCGCCGGCGTGAACGCGGTTTACGCGCGCCTCTCCGAGGGCGGCGCGGTCGACACGGCCACCATCGGATGCATCGCGGGTCTGTGCATCGTGTTCTTCCTCATGTTCAGCCAGCGCATTCGCAAGCACATGGACACGCACCGCATCCTGCAGATTCTGGGCAATTACAGCTTCTTGTGGGCGATTCTGGCGCTGTTCATCGTGGGCGGCTTCACCGGTGAATTCCAGTACAACTTCTCCGGGCAGCTTTTGCGCTTCCCCGATTTCGGCGCGCTGTTCACCTCGGTGAGCCCCTTCTTCATCGGCTGGGCCGAGCCGAGCGTGTGGATCCGCGCGTTCCCGATCGCGCTCATCGCCTGGGTCATCGCCTACGGCGACTTCGTCACGGTGCAGCAGCTCGGCATGCAGGCCCTGCGCGACGACGAGTTCATCGAGTTCGACCCCAACCGCACCAATGTCATCTGCGGCATCCGCAACCTGGCGCTGTCGCTGTTCGCCCCCTATCCGGCCCTTGCCGGCCCGCTTTCGGCCCCGTATTGCGTGGCAACCTACCAGCGCTACAAGCAGTCCGGTCGCCAGGGCATGGACTCCATCTACGACGGTTCGGGCACCAACCTCATCTTCACCGTCGTGGGCCTGTTCGTCTTCCCGCTCTACGAGGCGTCCCTTGCGGCGTCGGGCGCCATTCTGGTGGTGGTGCTGTGCATCCAAGGATTCGTGTGCGCGCAGATCTCCTTCGATTTGGCGCGCGACAAGATGGACCAGGGCTTGGCCGGCATGATAGCGGGCTTCATCCTGGCTCGCGGCGGCGGCGTGGGCCTGGCTGCCGGCCTGGCGTTGTACTTCCTGCTTGCCGATAACGAAAAGATTCGCGAGGACTATCGCCTCAACCGCGAGGCGCAGGAGTCGGAGGACCGCAAGACCCGGGAGATGCTTGACGAGCTTGAGGCGCGAAGAGCCGAGTTCAAGGAAGCCTCGGCAGCCGACGCCGGCAAGCATTAGCTGGGTTTTGCCGAAGGGCCGGTGCCTGTGTCCGGTTAAGCCTCGTGCCTGGTGCGCAGGCGGCGCATTTCCTGTAGAAGCTGACGAAGCGCCCCTTCCCGTGTTGGGAAGGGGCGCTTTCTCATGTCTTGGGCGCTCTGCGTACCTATTCGGGTGACGCGCCAACGCCCTCCGCCTCGTCGCCGGCCGCCGCTTCGGCTGCCTGCTGCGCCCGGGCGACGACCTCGTCGTAGCCTTTCAGGGCGGCGAAGGGCATGAACAGCTGCCCGCGTTCGGGCG
>CAVGAF010000004.1:0-25744 GCA_963627055.1 Butyrivibrio sp. CAG:318
CAATCACCAGCGTCATCTGGGACTTCTTGCCCGCGCCCTTGAGCGCCAGCACGCCGGCGCCGCCGAAGACGCCGCAGGCCCACGCGGTCAGCGTGGTGAAAAGGATCAGAGGCCATTGCAGTTCCATGATCTACTCCTCTCCCTTCCAGTCCATATGACGCAGGATGAAAATGCCCTCGGGGCCGTTGCCCACGTCAGGCAGATGATGCACGTCGGCATCGGTGAAGTCCTCGCAGAAGTTGCCGAGCGTTTCCCCTCGCGCGCCCTTGAAGTCGCGGATGTCGCCCTCGGCATCGCCGAACCAGCGGGCCATGCCGCCGCACTGGCTGACGCACTGGGGCAGGCCGCCCTGGCTGACCAGCTGCTCGCACATGGTGCACTTCTCCACGACGCGCTCTTCCTCATTGAGGTAACGAACGTTGTAGGGGCAGGCCATGGCGCAGAACTGGCAGCCGATGCACTTCGACTTGTCGATCTGCACGGTGCCGTCGGGCAGCTTGTGGCTGGCTTCGGTCGGGCACACCTCGACGCAGGAGGGATGCTCGCAGTGTTGGCAGGACACGGTCAGGAAGTACATGTCCACGTCGGGCCACTGACCGCCCTCGACCTTGGGGTTCGGTCCCACGCGCAGCGTTTTGTTCCAGAATGCGCCGATGGGGGCGCCGTTGACCACCTTGCACGCAACCGAGCAGGCCAAGCAGCCCACGCAGCGGTTGACGTCGGTGGCGATAGCATACTGAGTCATACGTTACGCCTCCTCTCGCTTGCTGTAGTCGGGCGCCCAAGCCTTCAGGCGCGGGTCGGACGCATCGTGGATGATCTCGGTGCCGTCCTCGCCGCAGGGGCAGGGGTTTCCGAACGGGGAATTCTCGGGTGTGGCCTTGTAGACCTTCACGTTGTAGGCGCGCAGGTTCGAGGCGCCGCACAGCGGGTCTTGGTTCTCGCCCTCAACCAGGCAGTTGATGGTGGACAGGCCGTAGCCCTTGTCCGCCTGGTCAAGCTCGGGGAACCACCACTGATGCTCGCAGTTGATGACGCCCTCGGCCACGCCGTAGTACAGATCGGCAACCTGGCGAACCTTGGCGCGCGGGCTTTCGATCCACACCCAGTCGCCCTGCTCGATGCCCATCTTCGCGGCGTCGGCCGGGTTGATCTCCACGCGCGGGGCGGGCCACAGCTCGCGGCACCAGGGCAGCTGGCGATGCTCGGAGTGGAAATACACCGGGATGCGGCGGCCGGTGGTCATGAGGTAGGGCCATTCCTTGACGATGTCGGGGTTGGCCAGCTCGGTTTCCGGCGCGGGCTTCCAGTTCGGCAGTTCCATGTCCTTGCCGGGCATGAACGTCTCGACGGCCGTGGACCAGATCTCCATCTTGCGCGTGGGGGTGGACATGCCCTTCATCGGGTTGCCGGCCGGCGTGGTGCCCACGACGCCCTCGGCCGAGCACATGCCGGTCTCGTAGCGGCGGTACGTGCCCCACACCTCGGGGTTGATGGCGCGGCAGTCCCACCAGCCGTGCTCCTGGAACGCCTCGCGGTATTCCTCCCACTTCATGCCGGTCGGCTCGATGGTGCGGTCGAACAGCTGCTCGGGCGTGGGGTAGACCACGCCGGCGGGCAGGCCGAACGCCTCGGGGTCGTCGGCGTAGGGGACGCCCATGGCCTTGTACACGTCCACGACGATCTGCACGTCGAACTTGCAGTCGGCCGGCGGCTCGATGGCGCGGCAGGTTGCGCCCTGCGCGCCGGTGGATCCCTGGCTCAGGCGCGGGCAGTCGACTTCCAGCCAGTGGTAAACCGGCAGCAGGATGTCGGCGGCACCGGCGGTCGGGGTCTTCCAGAGGTCCTGCACCACGAAGAAGTCCAGGCTGTTCAGGCCCTTCCAATACTTATGGGAGTTGGCCTGGTTCATGAAGCCGGAAGCCTCGCACAAACCGCCGCGCACCGGGTAGGGGTCGGCGTCGATCATGGCGTCGAGCACGGCGTTGCAGTCGGCCCACTGCTGCCACCACGAAAGCATCGGCATCTTCTCGTGTCCGAGGATCTTGTTGGGGAAGTAGGAAAGATCGCCGTCCTCGGGCGCATGACCCGAGGCGATGGTCGGCTGCGCATCGTCGACGCCGCGATACAGGCCCAGCGACGGGCCGCGGTTGCCGGCGGGGGTGTCCCAGTTGCCGGTCATGCCCACGATGATGTCGAAGATGCGGTTGTTGTCGATGGCGTTGCAGGCATGCTCGGGCGCCAGACCGTACTGGATGCCGCCGTTGCCATAGCCGGTCGAGGGGTCGATGCGCGTGGCGTAGGTCAGCGCGGCCTTGCGGATCTGCTCTTCGGGAACGCCGGTGATCTCGGCCGCCCTCGACGGCGGGAACTCGGCGCAGCGGGCGTCCCAATGCTGCCACACGGGCGCCATCTTGTGCTTGGTGCCGTCCTTGAGCGTGACCTCGAAGTCGCCGTAGAGCGCCGGATCGATTTCCGGGTTGAACGGGGAGGGGACGGCCACGCGGCCGGGAACCGTCAGCTTCGGCAGGTTCTTCTGCGGGCTTTCGTAGAACTGGTTCCACACCTCGTCGGGCTCGTTTTCCCACAGGCCGGTTTCGGTGTCGAAGTAGGTGAGATGCCCGCTCGGGTCGTTGTCGTGCAGCGGATGCGCGTCGTCGGTGCCGGCCAGCTGGTCCCACACCATGAAGCGCATGGGCGAGCCGTCTTCCTTGATGTCGCATTCCTTGAGCAGGCGCGTGGCCATCGGCTTGATGTCGCACCACGTGACCTTATGCGCGACGATCTGACCGCCGGAAGGCTCCATGCCCTCGACCACCAAAAACGGCGCGTCGGTCCAGCGCTTGACGAACAGGCTGTCGTACAGGTCGTTCTCGATGATGATGTTGGCCCAGGCCAGCGACATGGCGCCGTCGGTGCCGGGGGTCAACCACAGATGCTGGTCGGCCTCATGATTGAGGTTGGTCATACGCGGGTCGACGCTGATATAGGTGTCGGCCGTCGTTGCGATGTCGACGGTTGCGCGGCACGATTCGTCGTAGTTGGAAATCTCGGTCGCGGTGCCCCAGGGAACGAACACGCGCGGACGGTCGGTGGTCGCCATCCAGGAATAGGCGAATTCGGATTGCAGGTCGCCGACGTAGTGGCGCGGGCCCTTGCAGATCTGCCATGCGGTAACGGCGTTGGGGCTGTCGACCAGCTGCAGCCAGGAAGCGTAGGCGTGCTGGGTCCAGATGCGCGACGTGCCGCCCATGAAGAAGAACGTTTCTCCGCCGTACTTCTTTTTCAGCTCCCAGAACTTCTCGGCGATGGTGCTGTAGGCCTCGTCCCAGGTGATGCGCTGCCAGCCCGGATCGCTGTCGGTCTTGGGGTTCGTGCGCTTCATGGGATGGTACAGGCGGTCGGGGTGGTATGCCGCCTGCAGGGACGCCTGCGACTTCGTGCAGCAGTTGCCCATGGAATGGAATGCGGTGTCGGCGTCGCCCTCGATCTTGATGGCGCGGCCGTCCTTCACGGTAACGTAGACGCCGCATTCGTTCTTGCCGCATGCGCGGCAGCAGCTGCGGACGACCTTGACGTCGCCCTGCGCCTTGCCGCCGACTGCCGGCAGCTGCGCGAGCGCTTGCGGTTCGGTCGTCGCGATCACGCCGGCCGCGGCAGCGGTTGCTGCGGCGAGCTTGGTGAACGAACGGCGCGTCAGGTTCAAACGTGCCATGCTTCCTCCTCCTTGTTTTGTCCTCGTCTTGTCTTGTTTGAGGCGGTTTTCGTCTTGAGCCGCCCTTTCCTCCTGGGGGCCTTGGCGCGCTTGCGTCGCGCTTCCCGACGGGCGCAAGCGCGCTTGAGCCTGGAGGGGTCGTCCGGCCTTTGTTTCCCTTGACTCGGCCGGGCAGTGGCTATAATAGGTGCCGGGCAAGGTTGCAAACCACGTTCGCTTCTTACGGTTCAGCCCTGCCCAGGGGATTGTTTTCACCCATAAAAAGCTTATGGGTATGTAGGGGGAATTGTTGGGGGATTATGCAAAACACCTGTTCAGGGGCTACTAGTGCACCATATAACCCACTTTCGGCGATGCAGCGCATCCGTCCGGATCTGCTCGGGTTCGTCTTCCATCTGTCGTGGATGTACCTGCTGCTCTATTCGAATGCCGTGGTGTCGAGCCGCAGCAGCAGCTTGGTCACGGTCAGCGATCCGGCCTACCTCACCTCGGCCGGCGCGCTCATGGTCATGCTCGTTTTCGGCATTGCCCGCACACGCCGCTTCATGAGCCTATGCGAGTCGACGGTTTGCGCCATCGGCGCGCCGGCGGCGATGGCGGTGGGCACGGCGTTTTACTGCATGATCCAGTTCCAGCCGTCCGTTCCGCTCATGTTTGCCGGCGGCGTGTTGACGGGTGCGGGTTCTGCCATGATGGCCGCGCGCTGGGCGTCGGTGTTCGGCGGCGCGAGTTCCCGCACCGTGGTGGAGAACTTGCCGACGCTGCTCGCCATCATCGTGGTCATCTGCGCGAGCGTTCGCTTCCTGCCGCGCGAGGCTTGCCTTGCGCTGGTGGTCGTCATGCCCGTGTTCTCCGGTTGGACGTTGCAGTTCGCCCGCCGCTATCAACGCGCGATGTCCGAAGCCGGCGGCGATGGCTCCTCCCATCGCAAAGGCGAGCGCCGCACCGCTGATTTGGTTTTCCCGAAACCGCTGGCGAAGGAGGGCTCGAAGCTTCCCATCGTCGGCGAGGTGGTGCTGGTGGCCCTGATGGGGTTCTCGTCTTCGATGATGCCCGCCATTGCCGCCGTCGGCTTCGACAACACCATGCTGTTCTATGTCATCTCCGGCGCGCTCGTGCTCGCATTCGCCGCCATATTCATAGCGCGTTTCGACCGCGGTGGCCTGTTCATGCTGTTCGTGGTGCCGTTTTTGGTGATCGTCGTCGCCCTGCTGCCCTTGGTGGGCTCGGGAATGCGCGGCTTTGGCGATGCCTTGCAGCCTGCCGGCAATATCGCGTTCGAGCTGGTGCTTCTGCACGGGACGGTCTTGCTTGCCCGCCTGATCGACGAAAGCCCGGCCAAGATGTTCATGATCGGGCGCCTAACGCTGACCATCTTCGATTTGCTCGGCGCTTATTTGGGTGGGGTCCTGCTGGCGTCGGCCGCAAGCGAAATCGTCGCCCAGACTGCGGGCATCCTGCTGTTCTGCGCGTGCGAGCTGGTGCTGGCGGCGCTCATCGTCGCCTTCCTGACGATGAGCCGCGTTGCCCATGTCGCAAAAGAGGATGGGGAAGAGGGCTCGGACGCTGACGGGGTTGCCGAAGGGGTTGCGCCGAGATGCGCGACGTGTGCGGGTCCCGCCAGGGATGCACGCGCCGGCGCCGCTCGCGATGCGCGCGTGGAGTTTACGGTCACCGCGCTCGATGCCGACCCCGTGGCTGAAGAAACTTCCCCTGTCGAGGTCGATCGAGCCGAGCTCGCCGCCGACCGCTTCGGGCTTTCGGCCCGCGAGCGCGACGTGCTGCGCCTGCTGGCCGAGGGGCGCACTTCGGCGCGCATCCAGGAAGAGCTGTGCATCGCCGCCGGGACCGTGAACTACCACACGCGCAACATCTATTCCAAGATGGGTGTCCATTCGCGCCAGGAGCTCATCGACCTGGTCCATGCGCAAGAGACCGAGTCCGACTCATCAGCGGTATGATTCGTGAACTTCGCGAGCTTTTTCGCGATCCGCCGCCTTGCGCCCGGGCGCGCTAAAGGCGTGCGAATCGGGGTGCCCAAGGTAGGTTAATCCTCGCTCGCACATAACTCTGACCAGCGAAAACACAATATACCCTACTCCATGTGATGTATCTTTCCCCGCTTTTTCCTACTCTTTGCGCTGCGTGCAAAACGTGCGCGCAGGAAAAGGAGAGGAGACTCACGTGAAGGAAAACGAAGCGAAGCCTTCGACGGCCGATGCGGCAGCGGGCTCTGCCCCCGCGCCCAAGCGCGGCCCGAAGCGCGGAGCCATCATCGGCGGCGTCATCGCCGCGGTCGTGGTGGTCGCCGGCATCGGCGCGTTCGTATGGCACGAGCAGCCGAGCTTCTGCAACGCCATCTGCCACACCCCCATGGACGGTTATCTGGAAACCTACGAGGCCACCCCGGGCCAGGCTTCCGAGGACAAATGGGGCAACAAGGTCGCCGACGCGTCCGGCATGCTGTCGGCCGTGCATCGCACCAACAGCTCCAACGCCACGTGCTTAAGCTGCCATCAGCCGGTGCTGTCCGAGCAGGTGACCGAGGGCATGGAATGGATTAGCGGCAATTACACGCTCACGTCCACCGCTAACAACGCTTCCGGCGAGCTGTCCGAGCGCACAAGCTCGCAGCTGACCGAGGCGCGCGGCGTCGCGGGCGACCAGTTCTGCCTGCGTTCGGGCTGCCATGTCAACTCCGACGGCTCCGTCATGACTCGCGACGACCTGACCCAGCTCACGCAGGTCGAAAGCGACGATCCTGCCGTCATCGTCCGCAACCCGCACTCCTGGCAGCACGGCCAGCAGGCCTGCACCGACTGCCATAAGGCGCATCGCGCCAGCGTGCTGATCTGCTCCGAGTGCCACGCCGACATGGAGATCCCCGAGGGCTGGGTAAGCGCCCAGGAGGCCAAGCTGCTGCCCAACCAGTCCTAGCGGCACGGTAAAGTGGAATGCGAAAGCGAAGGAATGAAGGATATGAGCAATAACGCAATGAGCCGCCGCGGCTTTCTTACCGGCTTCGGCGCTGTGGGCGCCCTGGCTGCCGCCGGCGCGCTGACCGGTTGCGGCGCGCCCTCGACGCAGACGAAGGCCGAGCGCGAGTCCGCCGAGAAGGCCAAGGAGACGAGCTGGCGCGAAAAGCCCGCTTTCCCGAAGAAGATTTCCGAGACGTTCGACGCCGATATCGTCGTCGTGGGCGCCGGCAACGGCGGCATGGTCGCCGCCACCACCGCCGCGCAGAACGGTGCGAAGGTCATCGTGCTGGAGTCGTGCAACGGGGTGGCCTGCGCACGCGAGGCCATCGGCGCGCTGAACTCCGATCTGGCCGGCGCGGAGCACCACGAGGACGTGGCGAAGCTCGTCAACTACGCCAGCCAGGTTGAGTCCGGCGACATCAACCCGCCGCTGTACCGCACCTGGGCCGAGAAGTCCGGCGAGATGATCGGCTGGATGGCCGAGACGCTTGCGCCTCTGGGAATGGTGTTCCCGTTCGAGTGGCATGTGCCCGACGACGCGCACGCTTACTACCCGGCGATGTGCTTCAACCCCTGCCTGGGCGAATACAACCCCGACGGCCCCAACTACACCGCGTACCAGCACGTCAAGATGCTGCAGGTCGCCTTCGAGGAGCTCGGCGGCGAGATCAAGTTCCTCACCCCGGCCGAACAGCTGGTGCAGGATGCCGACGGCCGCGTCACCGGCGTCATCGCCACTACTGAAGACGGCAGCTACATCCAGGTCAACGCCGCCAAGGGCGTCATCGTCTGCACGGGCGGCTACGGTGCCAACCAGCAGATGCTCGACGATTTGCAGCCCGGCGTGACCGACTGGTGCGTCACCGGCAGCGCCACGGGCGAGAAGGGCCAGGGCATCAAGATGGCCCTGTGGGCCGGCGCCCAGCTTGAGGCCGGCGGCGGCTCGATGATTTGGAACCGCGGCGGCATGACCGACGACACCACGTTCGGCAAGCCCTACAACGGCAACCTGTTCATCATGGGCAGCCAGCCTTACCTGCACGTCAACACCTTGGGCGAGCGCTTCATGAACGAGGACCAGTGCTATCCCATGAGCTATGCCATGGGCTGCAACCAGCCGGGCCATTACTCCTGGGAAGTGTTCGACGCCAAGTACTACGAGGACGCGGAGAGGTTCGACACCTGCGGCTGCTCGCGCATCGTGCCCGCTCCCAGCGGTACCGCGTTCAACGCCGACGTGTACAGCCTGGAGGCCTGCGGCAAGGAGAATCTGGACAACTTCTGGATCAACCCCGCGCTGGAGTCCGGCGTGCTGAAGAAGGCCGACACGTTAGATGAGCTGGCCGACATCATGGGCTTTGCGGGCGAGACGAAGAAGACGTTCCTCGCCACGGTGGAGCGCTACAACCAGCTCTACAAAGAGGGCGAGGACAAGGACTTCGGCAAGCCTATGTACCGCATGAGCAGCGTGGAGAAGGCGCCGTTCTATGCGGCCCGTATCGCCGGCACCATGTTGGTGACCATCCACGGCGTCATCACCGACACGAACAGCCAGCCTTTGCGCGAGGACGGCAGCGTCATCGAGGGCCTGTACGTGTGCGGCAATGACCAGGGCGGTTTCTATCCGCATCACTATCCCAGCAACTTCACCGGCATCAATGCCGGCCGCACGGCGACGTTCAGCCGCATCGCGGCCAAGCATGCGCTCGGTGTGAAGTAGCAGGCGCTCCCGCTCGCAAGGGGCAGGCGGTTCGGGCGCTTTTGGGAAGGAGCGCCCCTCGAGAGCCTATATATGAACAAGGCCCGCTTTCGTCAGATGGCGAAGGCGGGCCATTTTAGTGCTCCTTGCCGTCCATCACCAGGTCGATGAGTTCCTGGCGGCTGTGGACGTCGAGCTTCGCGTAGATGTGCTTGGCGTGTGTGGCGGCGGTGTCGCGGCTGATGAACAGAGCGTCGCGCACATAGGGGATGGAGCGGCCGTGCGCCAAGAGGCCGAACACTTCGGTCTCGCGCGGCGTGAGTTTGTAGGTTGCCGCTAGCTGTGCGATGCGCTCGTCGATGCTAAGGGCGGCCTGCTGGCTGGCGTCGGCCCCTTGTTCGCCGTTGCTTCCTTCGGCCGTCTTCTCGGCTTCGACGTGCTGTTTGCTGGCAAGGTATCCTTCCGGCTTGCTTTTGCCTGCATTGTTTTCCGACGCGGATGCCGGCGGCGTTGCTGCGCCATCCGTCTTGAGCAAGCTACCCGTTGGTCCGTCGGATGCGTCTCGCGGCAAGCCCGGCGTGAGGCTTTCGCCCGCCGCCGCACGACCCGCCGCCGCAAGGCCTGCCGCTGCACGACCCGCCGCCGCATGGGGCTGCTGCTGGTCGCCGCTCTTCTCGCCTGCGCGCCTTCCCTCGCCGGGCAGGTCCCATTCCAGGAATTTCCCGCCGTCGTTAAGCGCGAACATGACCGCGGTAACCAGAAGCACCATGAGCACCGCCGCTATTCCGCTTGTGGCCAGGGCTCCGCCGCTGACCGCCTCGCGCAAGGGTTCGGCGACGAGCACGCCCACCAGGTCGCCGACGTGCACGAACAGCCAGCCGATCGAGTACGCCTGCGCTGCCGTGGCCGCCCCGCGAGACGCCAGGGATGCGAAATACATTTGCGTGATGACGCAGAAGGCGAACCGCGAGGCGATGGCGACGGCCGAGGCGATGAGCGGCCCGGTCTGCGCATCGAACAGGATGAGCGCCGCGAAGCCGGCGACCATGAGCGGGCACATCCAGCGGTAGGCGAACGCGAGCGACACGCGGCGAGGCCCTGCGGTGGCCGAGGCGCTCACCGCGAGCATGAATAGGGCGCTTATGGCGAAGATACCGGCGATCTGCCCTGCGGTGGCCGTCGACGCGTCCCAAAATTGCCCTTCGATGCTGACGAAGGCGCAGGCCGCGAATATGCCGAAGCCGGCCTTGCCCATGGAGCCGAAAACGTCCTTTGCGGGAAGCGGGGAGGCAGGCAGCGTGCTGTGGTCGGAAAGGCCGCGCGCCCCTGCGGCCGGCCACACCTTCAGAAACAGAACGCCGCTTGCGAGCGGGAAGAACGCAGCCAGCGCGATGGATGCCGCCGGGGGCAGGATAAGGGTGATAAGCGTCAGCACCGCGGCGCAAACCGCCGAGGCGGGCGCGTGGGATTCGGTGGCGTCCTGCGGCAGGCGCGCGTAAAGCTGGCCCCAGAGCACCCACATGATCGCGCTTCCGGCGCCGGTGACGACGGCGGCGAGGACGAATAGCGCCTGGGAGAGCAGGGGCGTATGGATGGGGGAGAGGAGCACGGGGGTTGCGACGGCGACCGCGATCGGCGCGGCGACCGTGAGCGGGCGGTTTTCCGCAGGCGAGCCGAATCGCTTCTCGACGCCGGCGATGACGCCGAGCGACACGACGGCGCTGCCGACGGGCAGGGCGCCGACCAGCATCTTCTGCGCGAACCCTTCCGCCTGCGCGTTCACGAACGCCGAAAGGCCGTCCATCGACCCCGAGTAAAACACGCAGAACACCCAGGCCAGCAGAAATCCCCAGCCTAGCCAGCGCGCATCCCGTATCGTCTCTCCTGCCATGTACCCTCCTTTATGCTCGAAACATGATACGGCAAAAGCGTGCCGCAAAGCGCGGGGATGCAAGGGCCTCTCCCGCCTACGCCGGCTCGTTGCGCAAATCGTGTGGCGCAGGTGGGGGGCGCTGCCTTCTGCTTGCGGGATTGTTTCTTACGAAAATCCCCTCGTTCGTGCATTCGCTCGCCGGTTCATGAGTTCCTTGGTCCGCATTATTGCGTATAGTGCAGTTGAGATGTCTTGGGCGTCCGCTATCGAATGGGAAGGGCTAGCCATGGGTAAGGTTGTTTGGGAGTTGCTCGACGCGCCGCTGCGATTATTGCTCGCCGCCGCGCTTGCAGTGGGTCTTGCGCCCTCGTTTGCACGGGCCGACCAATCGGTTTCGGCGCAGGAAACGCTCAGCCGACTGCACGTCGACGGTTTCTCGCTTGCCGCATACGACGAGGCTTGGGGCGATGCCGAGCTTGCCAGTGCTGATGGCGAGGCCGCCTCTGAGGCCGTGCAGGCGATATGCGCGAAGGTGTTCGCTGCTTACGATAGCGTTTCCGGCACGGTGGATTTTACTGGAGACAGTTTCACCCTGGCCGAATGCAAAGAAGCTCTCGGGATTATCGTGGCGAACCCGGAATATTATTGGGCCGGGTCGGAGTTCGACGTCATGTTCTTCGACAATAACGGCAAGCCGGACGACACTGATCGGCTGGCGTATCTGGACCTTACCTATGTCGTGGATTCCGCGGAGGTTCCGCAGGTCAAGAAATCGACCGAGACGGCCATTGCGCGCGCGCTCAGCTGGGTCGACGTCGATTCCGCCTCGCAATTCGAGGTCGCGCAAGCACTCCATGATTATCTTGTGCGCACGTGCGCTTACGACAGCTGTGTGGCGAAAAACAACGTGTCCGTAACGCCTTCGCGCACAGCTTACGGCACGCTCGTCAAGGGCTCGGCCGTGTGCCAGGGGTATGCCCTCGCCTACAAGCTGCTGCTTGCGCGGGCGGGAATTCGAGCCGTTTACGTGACGAGCGATGACATGAATCACGCCTGGAACATGGTAAACCTTGGCGGAAATTGGTATCACACTGACGTGACCTGGGACGATCCGACGCCTGATGCGGGGTTTGATGCTGACGTCTCGCATGATTGCTTTTTGCGCAGCGATGCTTCGTTTAAGGAGGGTGGCCATTACGGTTGGCAGGCCGCCTACAGCACCCCGGCACGCGACTACCCCAACCGCTCCTACAAGCAATACAAGGGAGAGTTGGATGGCGAAGACGATGACGCCGCCGTCAAGCCCGCCGAGGGTTGGGTTCTCAGCGGAACCTGCGAATGGCGCGTTGGCGACGGGGGGTTGCTGACGATTAGGCCTGCGGGTGGATCGGAGTCGGGCGTTCTTGAGGATTGGGGCGGCGGCTTGCCCTCATGGGCCTCTTCCAAAGAGGTTCGCAGCGTGAAATTCGAGAAAACGGTTCGCGCGCGCACCCTGGAGAATGCTTTCATGGGGATGGCCAATCTTGAGAGCGTGGACTTTTCCGGGCTTGACACCGCGAATGTTGCCAGCATGGCTCAAATGTTCCAAGGTTGCACGTCTCTTACGTCCCTTGACGCATCGAGCCTTGACACCTCGAGCGTCACTTCCATGGCAAGCATGTTCAAAGGCTGCACCTCGCTTGCTACGTTGAACCTATCGTCGTTCGATACGGCAATGACGAAAGACATGGGCTCCATGTTCGACCAATGCGCGTCTTTGCAATCGGTGTCGGTTGGAAGGTCCTTCGCATTCAAGGGGGGAAGTAATGGGTACGGTTATTTTCCGACGCCTGGCGGTAATGGGCTGACGGGGCTCTGGACGAACGGCGAAACCGGTATTTCGTATCGGGCGGCGGAAATTCCCTCCAACGTAGCCGCAACGTACATTGCCCAACGTTCGCTTGACGGCTCGATGTTTGCGATCGACGTCTCCGACGCAACCTATACCGGTAAAGAGATCGTCGGACGCGTTTCGTCGGAGACCCTGAAGGAGGGCGTCGATTACGAAGTCTCCTATAGCGACAACGTGAACGTGGGCACCGCTCAAATCCTCGTTTCGGGAAAGGGCATCTATGCGGGTTCATTGGCGTACAGCTTCAATATCGTTGAACCGGTTCCGACGTTTCCCGACGTCGATTACACGCAGTGGTATGCCGACGGCGTGACGTTCTGCGCCACCGAGGGCCTGATGACCGGCTACACGAAGGGCGACGACGCCGGCAAGTTCGGCGTGGGCCGCACGCTCACGCGCGCCGAGCTGGCCGCCATCCTGTGGCGCGTGGCTGATCCCGACGCCGCGGCCGCCTACGACTCCGACGCCGACAACGCCACCGGCATGCCCGACGTCGCGGACCGCGACTGGTACACGGGCGCCGCGAACTGGGCAGTTGCGGCCGGCGTCATCAACGGCTTTATCGTCGAGGGCGGCGCGGAATTCCGCCCGAACGCGCCGGTGACCATGGAGCAGCTGGCGACCATCCTGGCGAACTACGCCGATGTCAAGGGTGCCGAGTCCGCCGACCGGTCGGTTTTGGCTGACTTCGTGGACCAGGGCGCCATCTCCGATTGGGCGCGCGGGTCGGTCGCCTGGGCGAAGGCCAAGGACATCGTCAACGGTTACAGCGAGCCCGACGGGCGCTATCTGCGCCCGGGCGAGGAAGTCGCCCGCGAGCGCGTGGCCGTCGTGTTGATGAACGCCTTCGAGAGCGGCGTGCTGGAGTAGCCGACATCCTGCAGGGGTGCCAGGCGAGCGCGTTCATACGAGGAGCATCGCCTAGCGGATAGCGCGCTGCGCCGTACTGGCAGCCATGCCGGCTCGCGCTTATCCGATCAGTGCCGATGTTGCCGCAAAGCCGACTGCCGCTGCGCCGAGGGTGCCGGCGTAGGTGGCGAGCAGGTAGGCGATGCCGATCCCCGCATCGCCTTGCGCGAAGCGATCGACCGCCTCGCAGTTCATGGTGGACAGCGTGGAGAATCCGCCGAGAAAGCCCATCGTGAGCACCGTGAACGCGAGGCTGCCGAGCGCATTGGCCCCGGCCAGCGCGCAGCCGGCTATGGTGCACGACGTCAGGTTGATGGCGAGCGTCGGCCAGGGGAAGGGCCCTTGGCATTTCGGCTTCAAAAACGTGGATAGCTTATGCCGGGCGAGCGCCCCGACGGCGCCGCCGAGCCCGACGAGCACGAGGGTCGAAAAGCTCATCGGCGCGCCCCCTTGCCCTGTGTGCGCTTTCCATCCGCGACGCCTTCCAGCTTGTCTGCGGCCAATTTCCCGGCATAGGCCGCGAAGAACGTCGATGCGATAGTGATCGCCTCGTACAGGGCGAACAGGCCATATTCCCCGTTCATTAAAAACGAGAGGCTTTCGGTGGAAAGCGCGGCGATGGTGGTGAATGCCCCGACCAGGCCGATGCCCATCGACTTCACGAGCGGCCCGGGCAGCTTGGTGCGCAGCGCCACGTATTGGTTGATGATTTCGAGCGTGAAGCAGCCGAAGATGTTCACGACGAGCGTCGCTGCGGGGAAACCGCCACCGGCGGGAAGCGCCATTTCCAGAAGGTAGCGAAGCGCGGCGCCGACAAAGCCCATGACGAGCACAAGCGGCGTGAGCGAATGCGGGTTGCGCAGGGCTTCATCGACGGTGTGCGCAAGCATTCCCCTCATTTGCCCATTCCTTCCCGATTTCGTTTCGCGGCCCGATTTTCCCTAGTATAGCTTCTCAGGCCAGTTTACGAGTCGGATACAAGCGGTTTTGAAGTACGGCGCCGCCGGGTTCGCGCGGTGCCGGGACGGGGCGAGAGGCCTTGCCTGGGCGGTGAGCGGCACCTGCGCGCCTCGTTTTCGGCCCCATTCTTCGTTACACGTTAGTTTCGTGGATATAACAGTGAATGTCGGTTGACATTTGGTGGGCAAACGGTAACAATTCAATACTGCTTTTGCGACGGGGCTTTTCTGCTTTCGCCTCGCGCACATCGTTGCTATATGCAGCTGCAACAACGTTCTGCCTTGGCTTATCGCGGGCCTCGCCCGCGCCGTCGCCTCGTATTCGATTCCGCAATCACATAGTTTGAACGCTTGCGCGCGTGCGCTAGCGTCATCGTGACGTCACAGGGAAGGTTTGTCTGCATGGACGCTCTTTTCGACGCCGACTGGATTGCGCTGTTCATCCTGGGAATCACCTGTCTGATCTTCGAGGGGCTCTACCTGCTCACGAAGAAGATCAGCTGGACTGCCGTGCTGCTCATCGCGCTCGTCGCGGGCGTGGTCATCGGCATCGCGTTCTCGTTTGACTCGGGCGCTCACCTGGTTTGGCTCAAATTCATCGGCGATGCGTACGTGAAGGTCATCACGACGCTCGTGGCACCGGTCATCCTGGTGTCGGTTCTTTCCGGCTTCATCTCGCTTGGCGACAAGAACAAGATGAAGACCATCGGCGTGCGCTCGGTGGTATGGCTGCTCATCGGTACTGCTTGCGCCGGCGTGCTCACGC
Organism: Butyrivibrio sp. CAG:318; assembly: GCA_963627055.1. GTDB lineage: Bacteria > Actinomycetota > Coriobacteriia > Coriobacteriales > Eggerthellaceae > Senegalimassilia. The sequence goes on from CAVGAF010000004.1 coordinate 14,791, forward strand.
TCATCGTCGGCTTGGCGCTCGGCCTCGGCAACGGCGCCGACGCCGTGTTCGCAAGCATCAACAGCGTCTCCGACACGCAGGTTCAGGCCTACGACGACCTGAAGACCAGCTTCGACCAGGTGCTTCTGGCGCTTGTGCCCAGCAATGTGGTGGGAGACATGGGCTCGAACAACGTCGTGGCCATCATCGTCGTCGCCATTGCCGTGGCCGTGGCCTACGTCAGCGTCTCTTCCGAGGAAGGCGAGCAGAGCGTCCGCGCGTTCAAGGACGTCGTCGAGGCGTTCAAAAAGGTCATCTACCGCGTGCTGCGCTACGTCATCCGCCTGACCCCGTATGCGGCGCTGTGCCTGATCGCCACCTCTGCCGGCCAGTTCATCGCCGATCAGGAGGCCATGCTGCAGCTGCTGTTCCTGGTGCTTCTGACCTACATCGTCGGCTTCGCGCATTCCTTTATCGTGAACATCCCGTTCATCAAATGGGTCGCCAAGCTGCCGGTCGGGCCGTTCTTCCGCAAGATCCTGCCCGCGCAGATCACCGCGTTCACCACGCAAAGCTCGGTGGGCACGCTGCCGGTGTGCGTCGAGAACCTGACGAAGAAGGTCGGCGTCGACGAGGAAGTGGCGAACTTCACCGCCCCGCTCGGCACCACCATCGGCATGCCCGGCTGCACGACCGTCTGGCCGATGCTTCTGGTCATCTTCTACGTGAACGCCATGGGCCTGGGCTGGGGCTTCGGCGACTATCTGGTCGCCCTGGTGCTCTCGCTGACCCTGTCTCTGGGCATGGCCGGCGTGCCGGGCATCGGCGTGGTCTCGGCCATCTCGCTGTTCAGCGCTCTGGGCCTGCCCACGGCCGCCGTTATCTTGATGCTGCCCATCAACACCATCACCGACATGGTGCGCACCATGGAAAATGTCACGAACGCCAACTTGGCGACTGCGATCGTCGCGCGCCAGACGGGGCTGCTTGACGACGCCGTGTTCAACGCACCCGAGAAGGCGGAGGTGTAAGGGATGAAGAAGCTCACGATCACGCTGGTTTCCCTGACGCTTATCTGCGCCATCATGGTCGTCGTGTCGGCTAACTATTCCGTGGCCCGCACGCGTGACGCCATCGTGAACCTGCCGAAGGCCGAGGCCACCGACGCCTGCGCGAAGGCCTACGACGCCGTCGATAGCTACTACGACAAGATGAGCGACAGGTTCCTCATCTTCGCCGACCCGCTGACCGACGGCGAGAAGCAGGCGCTGCTCGACGCGAAGGTCGACTACCTGCGCGTGGCCATCAAGGCCGCCGTCACCGCCGACCAGCGCAAGGACACCGACAACCTCTCGCGCGACGACGTGAAGAAGCTCGTCGACGACGCGAACTCCCGCGTGCAGGAGTACCTCGCGGCCGACCAGTACAAGCTGGTGCCGAACTACTCCGACCTGCAGACGCTCGTGTCCACCTATGCCGATAGCGCAGGCGCAGAAGAGGAGGCGGAAGTCCAGCTCTGCTAGACGCCGCCGGGCGTTAAGCGGCGGGGCGGGTGCGAGCTGCTTGCCCGCACGTCGCCCCGCCTCGCTTGCCTGCCCGTACCCTGCCGTTTCCGACACCGTAAATCGAACCCGAAAGGATTCCCATGTTGTACAAGAACAAGTTCCTCCCGGTCGTGCTTGCCGCCACGCTCGCCGTCGGCGCTTGCGGCGCCGCCGGCTGCTCGAAGGCTACCGACGCCGGTACCGACAAGGCCGCCAGCTCCGCCTCCCAGACCAGCTCCACCGCCCTTTCCGGCCAGACCGCCCTTTCCGCCGCCAGCTACGATTTCGACGGCGAATACGCCTACGGCGACTTCAATGCCCATTCCCAGGCCGACACCGAGCGCCAGGGCGTGGACACCTACGAGAATACCGACGTGGTCTTCCAAATCGTCGGCTTCGAGGAGCTGTGCCGGATCCTCGAGTCCGAGGGCAACTACCTCATCGAGTTCGGCGGTGGTTCCTGGTGCCACAACACGCGCGCCTTCAGCGCCGAATGCAACAAGATCGCCAAGGAGTACGGCATCGACACCATCTACACCTTCGACTTCGACTTCGACAACGACCCCACGGGCAAGACCTTCCTGCGCATGACCAACGGCACCGACATGCTCGGCGCTAAGTGGAATTACATCTACGGCGAAATTTGCAGCCGCTACCTCGCCAACCTCAACGACTGGGTGCAGGTCGGCCAGGAATCCTCGAAGGCGATCACCTACACCAATGCCGCCGGCACCGACATTACCCTGCCGCGCCTGCAGGAGCCCTACCTGATGCTGTACAACAAGGACAACACCGTCGACTACAGCGGCAACGGCCATGACGGCCAGGCCTGCCCGGTGGTGCGCTCCTTCGAGGTCATGGTGGACCGCGACGCCAACGGCATCTACCTCAAGCAGACCGATTCCGACGGCAAGGAGACCGGCCGCGAGTACATCACCGAGAGCTACGAGGCGCAGATGCGCGAGTTCTTCGACGCCATCAAGGGCCAGAAGCTCTCCAGCTTCGACGAGGCCGCTTACCTTAAGCAGGCCTACGGCCTCAGCGACGGGGAGAACCTCGACCTCATCAGCTACACGCAGCTGACCTGGCTGCTCGGCCAGGAGGGTTCGGCGCTCATCGTGTTTGCCGATCCTTCCGACTCCGCTTCCAAGGAGATGGTGGCCGCCGCGCAGAAGCAGGCCAAGGCCGCGGGTGCCAAGGTGTATGTGTTCGACCCGATCCTGGACAACGGCATGACGGCCGCGTGGGGTTACGGCAACGAGCCGAACATCCTGGCCAACGCCGATTTGACCTATATGATGGATGACCTGGTGAGCAACTACATGAACAACGGCTCCAGCATCAAACTGGGCAGCTTCTTCGCGTACAACTCCAAGGCGGTCGATAGCGATCGCATCACCGCCCCGGTGTTCTCGGTTGCTACGTCCGCATCCGAGGCCGAGACGGTCGTTGCCGACTACAAGGCAACCCTGTAGCGCATTTTTGCCGACAGGTTTTGGGAAGGGCGGCCCTGTAGGGTCGCCCTTCCTGTTTTTCAAGGCGCGGTTGATTTGCCCGCGCGCCTCTGCGCCGGTTTCCGCCCGACGTGCTACACTCACGCCAAAAGGGAGAGGGAGGAAGCCATGGATATGCGAGAGGATGCCGCCCGCGAGGCCACCTGCGAGGTCGCCCGCACCGCCGTCGGCGAATCGAAACGCCGCTTCGCCGACGCGCTGGCGCAGTTGATGGAGGTCAAGCCGCTTGATCAGGTGCGGGTCTCCGAGATTGCCGCCGCGGCGGGCGTGAGCAAGCAGACGTTCTATCATCATTTCGCCGATAAGTACGACCTGATGGAGTTCTGTTTTCGCGACATGTTCGCGGAGCCGCTGGGCCATTTGGGCGCGGTATATCCCTTCGATGCCGCCTACCTGGAATTTTTGGCCCTGTGCCATGAGCGCAAGACATTTCTGCGCAACGGGTTTTATTCGCACGACGTCAACGGCCTCTACCGCGTGCTGCACCACGTGCTGCGCGACGCTTACGGGCGCCGGGTGCGTGCATTCGGCGAGAAGGATGAGGAAGACCTTGGCTTTTGCCTGGACTTCTTCTCGAAGGGCTGCGCCGGATGCACCCGCCACTGGTTCGACATGGGCATGGATTTCTCGGACGAGAAGATAGTTCGGCTCATTTGCCAGTCCGTACCCGTGGGGGCTGCGCGCTTCTTCGAGTAGCGTTTGGCGCGCCAAACGCGCTGTCAAGGGCGGTTGCCTTTACATTCCGCCTTTTTCGTCAAGTCGTGCCTTTACGAACTGATCTTGCCGTCAATTTAATTCGTTGCCCTCGCTCCATATACTCTCCACGGACCCTCAAGCACAGGGCTTGAGGGGCAAGAGGAGCGCATCGCGTGCGCGATGCGGGAAAAGAGCAAGGGAGTAAGCAATGAGTGAGGAGATCAATGGCATCAGCCGTCGCGGCTTCCTGACCGGTGCGGCAACGCTGAGCGCCGCCTTGGCGGGCATGGGCCTGTCCGGTTGCGCGCCGAAGGTCGTCAGCGTCTCCGGCGCCGAGGGTTCGGCGTCGAGCGCGAACGGCCAGACCGTCGGCTTCGACGGCACGGGCGTCATGCCGTGGCTGGGCGAGGAGCCGAGCGTGTCCGATTCCGACGTGGCCGAGACGCTTGAAGCCGACGTCGTGGTCGTGGGCCTTGGCTGCTCCGGCGTGCCGGCGTGCCGCTCCGCCGCCGAGTCGGGCGCGAAGGTCATCGCCATCGAGGCGTCCGCCCAGATCAACAGCGTGGCAAGCGACATGGCCATCTTAGGTGGCGAAACCATGGCCAAGTGGGACCGCGGCGATGGGTTCCTCGACAAGCACATGGTGGTGAACATGCACATGGAGGAAGGCAGCCACCACTCCAACTTCGGCATCATCAGCCGCTACTGCGACGAGTCGGGCAAGGCGCTCGACTGGTTCGTGCAGGGTTGCCCGGACATGTACATCGCCAGCGAGTCGTACGAGGAAGTGCCCGAGGCCAACCGCAAGCACTACCTGTACCCGTACTTCGTGCCGATGCTGGAAACCTACGACTACACCAAGGAAGACATGCCCTGCTACCCGACCTCGGTCGGTTTCGCCAGCTTGGCCACGGCCATGTCCGACAACCTCAAGCGTGCCGAGGAAGCCGGCGCCGAGATCCGCTACAACACCAAGGGCGTCAAGCTCATCAAGGGCGACGACGGCGCGATCGAGGGCATCTACGCGCAGGACACCTCTTCGAACAAGTACCTCAAGATCAAGGCTAAAAGCGTCATCCTCGCCACGGGCGACTACCTGGCCAACGAGGACATGATGAAGTACTTCGCGCCGGCGTGCGTGGAGAACGGCAACCAAATTCTGTCGATGGACCTTGACGCGCAGGGCAACTACACCAACGTCGGCGACGGCCACAAGATGGGCGTTTGGGCAGGTGCCGCCGTTGAGCAGTGGCATGCCCCGATGATCCACCACATGGGCGGCGGCGCCGGTTCCGACGGTCGCGGAGTCATCGGCAACAACGGCTTTTTGTGGCTGAATCTGCACGGCAAGCGTTTCATGAACGAGGACGTTCCCGGTCAGCAGCTGGAGAACCAGGTGGAGCTGCAGCCTGGGCGCGTGGCCTACCAGTTCTTCGACGCTTCCTGGCCCGAGCAGCTCAAGTACTTCCCGGCCGCGCACGGCATCGCCTGCATCTATCGCGATGAGGCGCTGCCCGATTGGACGCCCTCGGGCCTGAAGATCAACGTGCGCTGCCCGGCCGACATCGAGGCGGCCGTCACCGAGGGCCGCTGCGTGAAGGCCGACACCATCGACGAGCTGCTCAGCAAGATCGACGGCATGGACGCAACCCAGGCCAAGGCCTCCATCGAGCGTTACAACCAGCTGTGCGAGCAGGGTTCCGACGACGACTTCGGCAAGAGCAGCCAGCGCCTGTTCGCCCTGAAGAACGGCCCGTTCTATGCGGCGAAGTGCGGCGTGGCGCTGACGCTTGCCAACTTGGGCGGCCTGGAGTCCGACTCCGATTGCCATGTCTACGATACCGACCGCAACGTCATTAAGGGCCTCTACGCCTGCGGCGCCCCGCAGGGCGGGCGTTTCAACGTGCAGTACCCCATTTCCCTGAAGGGCCTGTCCGCGGGCATGTGCATGGTGTTCGGCAAGATCGCCGGTGAAAACGCCGCTTCGGGCAAATAGGAGGAACCATGAGCGAGGACAACAAGAAGGGCGCGAACGCGAGCGCGGAAGGCGCCGGTGCGACGCCTGCTGCCAAGAAGGGTAGGAATCGCAAGCTCCCGGTGGTCATCGGCGTCGTCGTGGTGGTTTTGGCCGTGGCCGGCGGCGGTTTCTGGGTATGGCATGAGCAGCCGAGCTTCTGCAACGCCATCTGCCATACGCCCATGGACGGCTATTTGACCACGTACGAGGCCACGCCGGGCGAACCGGCGACCGACAAGTGGGGCAACGAGGTTTCCGACGCTTCGTCCATGCTGGCCCCGGTGCATGCGCAGCAGGGCATCACCTGCGTGCAGTGCCATGTGCCGCAGCTGGCCGAGCAGATCGGCGAGGGGCTTAGCTGGGTCGCGGGCAGCTACAACGTTTCGCAGACGCTCGACGAGCGTTTCGTGCCCGAGGAGAAGTCGCTGTCCGACCTGACGGAGGCGCGCGGTATAGCCAGCGAGCAGTTCTGCCTGAATTCGGGCTGCCACACCAATGACGACGGGTCGGCCATGACCCGCGATGACCTGGTGGAAAAGACCAGCAACATGAAGCGCAACCCGCATGTGCAGCAGCATGGCGAGGTGGCGTGCAGCGAATGCCACAAGGCGCATCGCGCGTCCACGGTGTACTGCAGCAAGTGCCACAGCGACACCACCATTCCCGACGGCTGGATCAGCTATTCGGAATCCGAGGCGCTTGAGCCGACCGCGGTGAGCAATTAGCGGGTAGGTGTCGGGGCGTCCGACGGGCAGCGGGGGTAGCCAGCAGGTGGCTCTCGCTGGCGGGCAGCCGCCCCGGCTTTCTGAAGTGCCTCAAAGGCGAAGGCCCGGGACCTGACGTGCACGAGCACGGCGGGTCCCGGGCTTTTTTTCGTTGGGCGACCGCGACGGCCGTGGTGGCTGCCCTCGGCGCTACAGGAACTTGTCCAGTTCGCGATCGACGATGGCGCGGCGTTTGACCTTCGGCTTCATGATGGCGCATCCGCGGCAGATGACGTGTTTGGGCGAGCGCAGGGCGCGCAGGTCGTCAAGCGGGTTGTTGACAAGGACGATCATGTCGGCGCTCTTCCCGACCTCGATCGACCCCGTCTCCTCTCCGATGCCGGCGAGCTGGGCGTTGCCGAGCGTGGCCGTGTGCAGCGCCAGCTCGCGCGAGGCGCCGACGAATTTCTCGAAGTAGCGAAGCTCGCGCCAGAAGTCGTACTGCGTGATCCACGGGCAGCCGACGTCGTTGCCGAGCGCCACGGGAATGCCCTCGTCAAGCGCCGCTTTCGCGTTATTGATGATGCCTTCGAACACCACGTTTCCGTTGAATTGCTCCACCTCGCTGGCGCATGAGACGGACCGGTCGAACAGCGCGTAGGGAAGAGCCGGGGATATGGTGGTGCAGACGAAGGCGCCGCGGTCTTTGTACAGGTTGATGATCTCGGGCGTGGGGGTGGCGCCGTGCTCGATGGAATCGACGCCGCCCTCAAGCGCCGCACGCACGCCTTCGGGCGATTCGACGTGCGCCGCCACGATGAAGCCGAGGCCGTGCGCCTTGTCGCAGACGGCGCGGATCATCTCGGGAGGCATCTTCATCTCGCCGGGGGTGCCCTTCTCCTTCGCGTCGAGCACGCCGCCGGTGATCATGAGCTTGATGAGGTCGACGCCCTGGGTTTTGGCGATGTCGACCTGCAGCAGGGCCTCGGCCGTGCTGCCCGCCGCGATGGCGACCGAACCGGCCATATGCCCGCCCGGCACCGATATGCCCTGGTTGGCGGCCAATACGCGCGGGGCCTCGATGGCGCCCGCCTCGCCGTCGCGGCGCACGCGCGTGTCGAAATCGCCCAGGCCGCCGACGGTGCGGATGGTGGTCACGCCGCTGTGCAGCTCCAGGCGCGCGTATTCGCAGACCAGCTTGTAGGCGACCTGGCGCGTGAGGTTCGTCGCCATGATCTTTCTGACCAGGCCCTCGTTGTCGCGCTGCTTCTTCTGCGGCTTGCCGTTGCCCGCGAGGTGGACGTGCATGTTGATGAGCCCCGGCGCAAGGTAGGCGCCCGCAAGGTCGACGACGTCGCAGCCGGCGAGGTCGGCCGAGCCGGTGGGGGAAACTTGCGCGATGCGGCCGTCGCGCACGATGACGGCATGGTCTTCGCGAACTTGCATGCCGCGCGTGCCGTCGAGCACGTTTGCATGGATGTAGGCGACGGGCCGCGCGGTGGGTGCGCCGACGGGCCGCGCGGAGGGCGCGCCTGCGGATTTTTGCGGCTTTGACATGGGATTCCCCTTCCTTCCCTTAGGTCGTGTCCGGCCATTATAACGAAGGGGCGCCCTTAGCGGCGGGCAACTCCGCCCCCGTCACGCAAGCGTTTCCGATGACGGGCGGATGGCCGGGATCTCCGCTCGTGGTGCTTCTCCAGTCCGAAAACTGTTCCGTTATCGGAATAGTTTTCACTTTCATCATGCTGCAAGAAACTATTCCGATAACGGATTGGTTTCTTTTTCGTGCGCTGCGGTCGAGTGTGCGGGGGGGTTAAGACGCCCAGCTCGAGGACGAGCCGGGCGCCAACTTGACGACACCCGCGTTAAGCGCCTTTCGCCGCCGTTGCCATTGCCTGCACGAACGCTCGAACGGGCTCGACGCTGTCGCGGCCGTGCTCGGCGATGATGCGCACCACCGCGCTGCCCACGATGGCGCCGTCGGAAACGCCGGCCATCTTCGCCGCCTGCTCGGGCGTGGAGATGCCGAAGCCGATGGCGCAGGGGATGTCAGGGTTTTCCTTGCGCACCAAATCAACGAGCCCCGCCACGTCGCCGGAGATGCTGCCGCGCACGCCGGTGACGCCTAAGCTGCTCACGCAGTAGAGGAACCCCTCGGCCTCGCGGGCTATCATCTGAACGCGCCCGGCGCTCGTCGGCGCCACCATGCTTACGAGCACGACGCCTGCTTCCCGGCACGGCACGGCGAACTCGTCCTTCTCCTCGAAGGGCACGTCGGGCAGGATCAACCCCGCCACGCCGGTTTGCGCCATGCGACCGCAGAAGCGCTCGATGCCGTAGCTGTAGACCACGTTGGCGTAGGTCATGATGGCAAGCGGCACGTCGGTGCGCGCACGGATGCGTCCGACCAGGGAAAACACGTCGTCAGTGGTCACTCCGCCGGAAAGCGCGCGCAGATTCGCCTCCTGGATGACGGGTCCTTCGGCCGTGGGGTCGGAAAACGGGATGCCCAGCTCCACGAGCGTCGCGCCCGCCCGCGCCATGGCGACTACCAGCTCCTCGGTGGTGGCAAGGTCGGGGTCGCCGCAGGTCACAAACGGGATGAAGGCTTTTCCGGCGGAAAAGGCGCGGGCGATTTCGGCTTTGCCGTCGAAGGCGGGCTGGCCGGCGGCCCCGGCGTTGGCGGCCCCAGCTGCCGCGGCATTCACGTCATTACTCATGGATTTCCTCCCCACGGTAGCGGGCGATGGCGGCGCAGTCCTTGTCGCCGCGGCCCGAGATGTTCACAACGATGATCTGGTCGGGGCGCATGCTCGGCGCGATCTTGCGCGCGTGCGCGATGGCGTGCGCGCTCTCGATGGCCGGGATGATGCCCTCGAGGCGGCTCAAATACTCGAACGCGTCAACGGCTTCGTCGTCGGTGACCGGGACGTACTGCGCGCGCCCTCTGTCGTGCCAAGCCGCGTGCTCGGGCCCGATGCCGGGGTAGTCCAGGCCGGCCGAAATGGAGTACACGGGCGCGATCTGACCGTATTCGTCCTGGCAGAAGTAGCTTTTCATGCCGTGGAAGATGCCGAGCTTGCCGGTGTTGATGGTGGCCGCGGTCTCGAACGTGTCCGCCCCGCGCCCGGCCGCCTCGCAGCCGATGAGCGCCACCGATTCGTCCTCGATGAAGTTGTAGAACGCGCCGGCCGCGTTCGATCCGCCGCCCACGCAGGCGATGACGGCGTCGGGCAGCTTGCCCTCGGCGGCGAGGATCTGCTCCTTGATCTCGCGGCTGATGACGGCCTGGAAATCGCGCACGATGGTGGGGAAGGGGTGCGGCCCCATGGTCGAGCCGACGCAGTAGTGCGTGTCGGCGATGCGGGTCGTCCATTCGCGGAAGGTCTCGCTCACGGCGTCCTTGAGCGTGCCCGTGCCCGAATCGACCGGGTGCACCTCGGCGCCGAGCAGGCGCATCTTGTACACGTTGAGCGCCTGGCGCTCGGTGTCCTCGCGGCCCATGAACACGACGCATTCCATGTCGAGCAGCGCCGCGGCGGTGGCGGTGGCGACGCCGTGCTGGCCGGCGCCGGTTTCGGCAATCAGACGCGTCTTGCCCATCTTCTTCGCCAAAAGCGCCTGGCCGAGGACGTTGTTGATCTTGTGCGCGCCGGTGTGGTTGAGGTCCTCGCGTTTCAGGTAGATCTTCGCGCCGCCTAAATCGCGCGTCATGCGGCTGGCGAAATATAGGCGGCTCGGACGGCCGGCGTAGTTGTTCAGAAGCTCGGTCAGCTCGGCGTTGAAGGCGGGGTCGTCCTTGTAGTGGTTGTACGCCTGCTCAAGCTCGCCCACGGCGTTCATGAGCGTCTCGGGGATGTACTGCCCGCCATGGACGCCGAAGCGCCCGCGGGAAGTGGGGGAATTGCTCATCGGTTTGCTCCTTTCGCGGCCGCGGTGGCCGCCTTCATCTTCAGGGGGTCTTTCACGTTGTCGGTTTCGATGCCGCTCGACATGTCCACGCCGATAAGGTTCGCGCCTGCTGCCTGCTGCGCTTGCGCGATGGCTTGCGCGAGGTTGTCGGGGCCAAGGCCGCCGGCCAGCAGAAATGGGCGGGGGAAGCCTTCGAGCAGCTGCCAGTCGAACGACTTGCCGCTGCCGGCTCCGCTGTCAAGCAGCACCAGGTCGGCGGCGCTGGCGGCCGCGGCGGCGATGTCGTCGTGGCCGCGGATGCGAAATGCCTGGATGATGCGGGCGGCGCGCGGGTCGCGGGTGGCGGGTGGCATCGGCTGGGCGCGCGTGCCGGGTGCGGGCGGCGCCGGCGGGTCAGGTTGGGTTGCCGTCGGTTGGCCGGACTGTGCGGGCGGTGCCGGCCGGTTGGACCGCGCCGCTGCCGGCGCTTCCGCTTCGCCCGTATCGTCTTCCGCAAGCAGCTGGCGCAGATGCGCGATGTAGGCGGCATCTTCATCACCATGCAGCTGAACAGCGTCTATAACGCCTTCAGCAAGTAATCGGTGAACG
>CAVGAF010000004.1:26067-56278 GCA_963627055.1 Butyrivibrio sp. CAG:318
TCACCCCGCAGCTCGGCGAGCTTGGCCCGCTTGTCCTCGGCGCGCATGAGCGCCTCGCCTACCAGCACCGCGTCGGCACGCATTTCCCGCGCCGCTTCCACGTCCGCTGCCGTCTTCACGCCGCTTTCCGACACGAACAGCGCGCTCGACGGCACCAGATCGCGCAGTTGGCGGGCGGCCGACATGTCGACGTTGAACGTCTTCAAGTCGCGGTTGTTCACGCCGATGACGCGCGCTCCGCACTTCGCGGCGCGCTCGACCTCCTCGGCGGTGTGCGCTTCCACCAGCGCCGAGAGCCGCAGCTCGTCGGCAAGCTGCCGATAGGCGGTAAGCTGCGCATCGTCCAAAATGGCGCAGATGAGCAGCACGGCGCTCGCGCCGAGGGCTTTCGCCTGGTAGACCATGTACTCGTCCACCACGAAGTCCTTGCGCAGCACCGGGATGCGCACCGCTTCGGCAATCTTAGCCAGGTACTCGTCGGCGCCTTTGAACCAGTACGGCTCGGTCAAGCACGATATGGCCGCCGCGCCCGCCGCCTCGTAGTCCTTCGCAATCTCAAGGTAGGGGAAATCGGGTGCGATCAGGCCCTTCGAGGGGCTTGCGCGCTTCACCTCCGCGATGAAGCTCATCCCCGGCTGCTCCAGCATGCCCTCGAAGGGGAAGCTGCACGGCGCCAAAAGGCGCGCCTGCGCGAATTCGTCGGCGGAAAGCCCCGGATCCTCGGCGTTGCAGCGCTGGCAATCGCGCCCAAGCGCCTCTTCGGCGGCCTGCCGCATGCTTGCCAGGCTGCGTTCGCGCTTCTGCGCCGCCACGCGCTCGCGGGTTTTCTCGGCTATCTCGTCAAGAATGTTCATGTCTCTCCCCGATTGCCTTAGCGGTTGGAAGCCGCCACGTACGCGTCGAGCGTGGCTGTCGCCGCGCCGGAGTCGATCAGCTCGTTCGCGCGGGCGATGCCGTCTTTGAGCGATGCCGCCGCGCCGGCGATGTAGAGGCCCGCGGCGGCGTTGAGCACCACGGTGTCGCGACGGAAGCTCTTGTCGGCGCCGGACAGGATAGCGCGCGTGATCTGCGCGTTTTCGGCCGCGTCGCCGCCGCGCAGGTCATCGCGGGTGCAGCGGTCGAAGCCGAACTGCTCGGGTGAGAGCGTGTAGGTGAGGTATTCGGCGTCCTCCTCGCCCTCGCCGGCTTTGAAATCGCACACGAGCGTGTCACAGGCGGTCGAGAGCTCGTCGAGGACGCACTGCCCGAACACCACCATGCCGCGCTTGACGCCCAGGCTCACCAGCACGCGCGCGAGCGGCTCCACGAGCGCGCCGTCGTAGACGCCGAGCACCATGTAGGTGGGCGAGGCGGGGTTGGTGAGCGGGCCTAAGATGTTGAACACCGTGCGGATGCCCAGCTCCTTGCGGATGGGGCCGACGTATTTCATGGCCGCGTGGTACTTCTGCGCGAACAGGAAGCAGATGCCCACCTCGTCGAGCAGCTCGCAGCATAGCTCGGGCGATTGCTGCAGGTTCACGCCCAAGGCCTCCAGGCAGTCGGCGGCGCCGGATTTCGAGGAAGCCGCGCGGTTGCCATGCTTGGCGACCTTCACGCCGCCGGCCGCGATGATCATCGACGCGGTGGTGGAGATGTTGAAGCTTTGCGCCTTGTCGCCGCCGGTGCCGACGATTTCAAGCACCTCGCCGGCGTAGGCGACGGGCGTGGCGTGCGAGCGCATGGCGGCGGCGCAGCCGGAAATCTCCTCGATGGTTTCCGCCTTGGTTGATTTCGTCGAAAGCGCGGCCAGGAACGCCGCCGTCTGCACGGGCGTGGTTTCGCCGCTCATCACCTCGTTGATGGTGTCATAGGCCTCCTGGTAGGTGAGGTCCTGCTTATCGACCAGCTTATGAATCGCTTCGGTGATCATAGGTTTTCCTTTCGGTGTTTGGTCGGTTCGTTCGTTAGTCAGTTAGTTGCAGCCATGCTTAAGTATGTGTCGCGCTTCGCGCTCCTTTTGGCTGCCTGAGCTGTCGCTCAGGCCTACGAAGTTCTTCGTGTAATCAAACCGCTTCCGCAAGAATTCGTAGGGTCGAGCGAAAGCTCGACCAGGCCGTCGGCGATTCAGGGGCCTGTCAACCTTGCCGGCCGGCAAATGGGGCTTGCGAACCCGCGCAATCACATTGCGTCCTCATCGCTTCGCACCCCCGAATTCCTCTGCAACCTTGAGGAAATTCCCGATGATTGCCGCGCCGTTGGGGGTCATGACGCTTTCGGGATGGAACTGCACGCCGAAGGTGGGCGCGCTTCCGTGCTCCACCGCCATCACCTCGCCGTCGGCCGTGCGCGCGCTCACGCGCAGGCTCTCCGGCAGCGTGGCCTCGTCGGCCGCGAGCGAGTGGTAACGCGCGACGGGAAACGCCGCCGGCAGCCCGGCGAACAGCTTCGAATCCGCGCAGGCGAGCGCCTGGGAAACTTTGCCGTGCATCAGCTGCTTGGCGTATCCGACCGTGCCCCCGAAGGCCTCGCAGATGGCCTGATGCCCCAGGCACACGCCGAAGATCGGGATGCGGCCGTTGAAGCGCTGCACCGCCTCGATGCACACGCCCGCGTCGGCCGGCCGGCCCGGACCGGGCGACAAGATGATCGCCTCAGGTGCCAAACCCTCGATATCGTCGCAGGTCAACGCATCGTTTCGCACCACGCGCATGTCGGGGTTGAGCGAGCCTGCCATCTGATAGAGGTTGTAGACGAAGCTGTCGTAGTTGTCGATGAGCAGGATCATCGCACGCCTCCTTCCGCGGCTTCAATGGCGGCGACGACCGCGCGCGCCTTGTTCCGGCATTCCGCGTACTCGGTTTCCGGCACGCTGTCGGCCACGATGCCCGCGCCGGACTGCACGCACACGCGGCCTTCCTTCTTGTACGCCAGGCGAATGGAGATGCACGTGTCCATGTTGCCCGTGAAGTCCAAATATCCGATGGCGCCGCCGTAGATGCCGCGCTTGGCGCCTTCGAGTTCCTGGATGATCTGCGCCGCCCGCAGCTTCGGCGCGCCGGAAAGCGTGCCCGCCGGTAGGATGGCGTCGATGGCGTCCACCGCGTCGAAGCCCTCCCCGATGCTTCCGGAAACTTCCGACCCGATATGCATCACGTGCGAGAAGCGGTGGATGGAAAGGTAGCGGTCGACCTGCACGCTTCCCAGCTCGCAGACGCGCCCGAGGTCGTTGCGGCCCAAATCGACCAGCATGTTGTGCTCGGCCAGCTCCTTCTCGTCGGCCAACAGCTCGGCCTCAAGCGCCTCGTCGGCCGCCGGCGTCGCCCCGCGCGGGCGCGTGCCGGCAAGCGGGAACGTCTTCACCACGCCGTCTTCCAGGCGCGTGAGCGTCTCGGGCGATGCGCCGGCCAGCTCGATGTCGTCGCTCACGAAGAAGAACATGTAGGGGGAGGGGTTGGTGGTGCGCAGCACGCGGTACACGTCGAGCAGGCTGCCCGAGGCGCGCGCGGCGAGCGGGTTGGAGAGCACCACCTGGAAGATGTCGCCCTCGTGGATGTAGTGCTTCGCGCGGCGCACCATGTCGGCGTATTCGTCCTGCGAAAAACGCGGGGTCAGAGGCTCGCTTAAGTGCAGCGGCGGGAAATAGGCGCGCGTGTTGCCCTCGAGCAGCGCCGCCATGTCGTTGCAGCGCGCGCGGGCGCGCTCGTAGGCGGCGTCGATGCCCTCGGGGTCGTCTAGCGCCACGCCGGATACGATGAGCAGCTTCTGTTCCAGGTTGTCGAACACGATGACCTGGTCGAACAGCATCAAATCGACGTCGCGGAAGTCGCGGTCGGCCAGCTGGTTGGCGCGCAGGCGCCCCTCGGCGTACTTGATGTAGTCGTAGGAGAAGTAGCCCACCAGCCCGCCGGCCAGAGGCGGCATGCCGGGCACTTTGGGGCTTGCGAAGCGCGCGAGCACCGCCCGGATGGCCTCGCCGGGATGCTCGACCATGCGCTCGGTCACCTGCTGCTGGGCGCCCTCGGCGCCTTCCGTGATGCGCAGCAGGCCGTTCGTGCAGGTGAGCTCTAAGGTTGGGTTGCATCCCAGAAACGAAT
This sequence comes from Butyrivibrio sp. CAG:318, assembly GCA_963627055.1. Lineage (GTDB taxonomy): Bacteria > Actinomycetota > Coriobacteriia > Coriobacteriales > Eggerthellaceae > Senegalimassilia. Next base: position 30,141 of record CAVGAF010000004.1, read on the forward strand.
AGCGCCCCCAGCTGCGGCCTTCCTCGACGCTTTCCAGCAAAAAGCAGTGGCAGCTCGCCGAGCGCAGCGTGCGCATGACCTCGACGGGCGTGAACCGGTCCGCGAGCAGCTCTTGGCATACGGGCACGCGCTTGTACGCGCCGACCTCGGCATACGCGCGAACCTCGTCGATGGACGGGAACATGTGCGGCACCTCCTCAAACCTTGGCCGGCCTTACTGGCCGGGCCGGTCGGGGCATGAGAAAAGCCCGTCCCGGCAAACGAATGTCTGCCAAGGACGAGCTTTCAGATAACCCGCGGTGCCACCTTGCTTCCCGGCTTGCGCCGAGCCCTTTGCGAAGCGCCTTCACGCTTCCGGCAACTCACGTATGCCCTCACGTCGCGAATACTGGGCAGGAAACCCCGCCGTTCACCGCGCCCTCAGCGGCCCATTTGGCAACCTGCGTTCGGTCCGGATCGCAGCACCCCGGACTCTCTGTGCGTGCACAATTGCTTTGACTTCCGCCTCAACGGTTTGTCGAAACTGGTTGGCATCATAGGCTTACTTTCCGCGCAAGGTCAAGAAAAAAATTCGCAAGCGGCGAAATCTGCGCGAGTTCGGTTTTGCGCAAGCCCGCTGGCTTTGGTACGCGCCGAGGAATGGGAGGGCATGGATAGTGCGAGTTTCACCTGTGGGTGCAAGCGTGCGTCGTGGCAATCGGGTATATGCGGAGAGGCGCCATTTCAAGGGCTAAGGCTGTGGCTCTCCTGTGTAGGGCACGAAAAAAAGGAGCCCTCAAACGGGCTCCTTCGCGCACTGCGGCTATTTCGGCATGCCCCCGCTTTCGCGGGCTATTCGCCAGCCTCCGTCGCCTTGGCTTCGGTTTCAGCCTTCGCCGCGCCGGCTTCCTCGATCTTGTCGATGATCACGTCGAGCTTGCCCTCGACGTCGTACTCCTCGACCTTGCCCGCATCGCACAGGCGCGCGAAGTCGGGGTCGATGGGCAGGGTGGTGTAGGCGGGGATGTTGTAACGCTTCGCCACTTCCGCGCCCTGCGGCTCGCCGAAGATGTGGTGCTCCTTGCCGCAGTCGGGGCACTTGAAGTAGGCCATGTTCTCCACCAGGCCCAGCACGTCGACGTCCATGTCGTGCGCGAGGTTGACGGCCTTGCCGACGATCATCGCGACGAGCTCCTGCGGCGCCGACACGGTGACGATGCCGTCGACGGGCAGCGACTGGAACACCGTCAGCAGCACGTCGGAGGTTCCCGGAGGCATGTCGACGAACAGGTAGTCGATCTCGCCCCAGTTGGTTTCTCCCCAGAACTGGCGGATGGCGTTGGAAACCACCGGGCCGCGCCACGCGACGGGCAGGTCGCCCTTCGGAAGCATGAGGTTGGTGGACATGATCTTGATGGCGCTTTGCGTCTGCGCGGGCAGGATGCCGTCGGCGTCCGCCGTCAACGGGTTGTCCACGCCGAAGGTTTTCGGGATGGACGGGCCGGTGATGTCGGCGTCCAAGATGCCCACCTTGAAGCCGCGCTTGTTCATTTCGCTGGCAAGCAGGCTGGTGACCAGGGATTTACCAACGCCGCCCTTGCCGGACACGACGCCGATGACGTGCTTGACGTTGCTGCGCTTGTTCGTTTCCAGCTTCGTCGGACCCCCTGAGGTGCGCTCCCCGCACCCCGAAACGCCGCAGCTGCCGCAGTCGTGCGTGCACTCTTCTTCTGCCATGATTCCTTCTTTCGTTTTGAATCGCCCCGCCGCATGCGGCGCGGGCGAGCCTCGTCCTGTGGCGATTCTAGCATAAGCGGCGCGTCCGGGCCTGTTTATTCGTTACCGTCTCGATGCCATATACCCACAGCGCGCGCCGGGCGGCGGTGTTGGGCGTGTGCTACCATGGGCGAACATGCTTGCGCAAGGAGAAAGGTGGGGCGGTGGACAAGGGCAAGGACAGGGAGCTTGACGCTAAGGGCTGCGTCGAGGACGAGGCGCCCGACGCCGAATCGACCACGCTTGCGCTCGACGAGCCCGACCAGGCCTTCTTCGACCACCTGATGGAGTGCTACGAGTGGAAAACCACCGGGCAGCGCGGCGTGAACTGGTCGGCGAAGGTGGCGAAGTACCGCATCGCGCACCCTATGGAGCTTGAGGCGCGCCCAACCTTGGCGGAAACGACGGGCTTGATCACCGGGCAGATTGACGCGGGCGTCAAGTTCGCCGCCGCCGTGCACACGCTCTTTCCCGCAGGCACGTCCATCGAGGGCGACCGCGACGTGCGCGACCTCGCGCGCAAGGGCCCGCGCCGCTCTTCGCGTCCTTCGCGCTACATCGGCGGGCCGTCCACCATGGCGCTGTGGGCTGAAAAGCCGGTCGCAGTCGCCGTCACCCCCGACGCCGCGCGCGCCTCCCGTTCCCTAAGCATTCCCGAGGGGCTTCCTATGGACACCGTCATCGGCGTGGTCACGGGCCACTGCATCTGCGTCGATCTGCGCGGCTGCGACGTCCCCTCGCCCTCCGACGATCTGCCGGTAGTCGGCGCCGTGCTGCATCTGACCACCATGTCGAAATACCTCGCGGTGCTCTACGACGTGCTCATGGAAAAGGGCGACCGGTTCGACCTGGTGAGCGTGCCTTTGTATTACACCACCGACTCCATGACGGCCAGCCAGCGAAAGCGCCTGGAAGTCCTTGCCGGCACGCCCCTTTCCGACCCGCCCGAGCCGGGCGCCTACGACTGGATAAACGTTCGCGCCTGGAAGGAAACCGCGCCGTTTCTGGACAAGATGCTCGCGCTGTTCCTCACCGACGGGTTTGACGTGCGCGAATGCGAGGGAGTGCCTCGCAAGACCTTCATAGCTTTCGAGGAAGGCGAGGTCGAACGTCACGAAGAGGAAGAGCGCCGACGCGCCGAGGAGGCCCGTCGCCTTGCCGAGGAGGAAAAGCTCGCCGCCGCCCGCGCCGCCGAGGACGCCGCCGCGCGTCGCCGCGCCGAAGAGGCCCGACGTCTTGCCGCCGAGGAGGCCCGGCGCAAAGCGGCCGCCGAGCAGCACGCCCGCGACGTGAAAAACCTTCCCGCCATCAAGAACCGCGCCATCGAGGCCGAGGCGCGCGTGAGGGCGCTGCAGGCGCAGATCAAGCAGATGAAGCGCGAGCAGCGCGACCTCATGGCGGCTTACGACGCGCAGGGCGCGCAGCTGGCCAAGGAGCAGGGGATGATCGGGTCGGTGGTGTCGAAGAGCGCCTCGTTGCAGCACAGCCTGCGTGCCGCCGAGGAGGTGGCCCGCAAGGCCCAAAGAGCTTCGGCTGCGGTGCGCGAGCGTGCCGCCCTCTTCGACACGTTGGAGTTTCCCCAAACGCCGCTCGGGGCGCTTCTGCTGGCGAAAAAGGCCTTCCCTGACCGGTTGCTGGTACTCGACCAGGCTCAACGCAGCGCCCGCGAGTTCGCCACCGGGGACGTGCGCGAAACCTGGGCGGCCCTGCGCGACATGGCCGTGGTTCTGCATCCGCTCATGTTCGGCGAGGAATCGGCCGACATCCCGGCGCGTTTCGAGGAGCGCAGCGTGCTGCGCGTCGCCATGAGCGAGGGCCCCATGACGCAGAAGGACCCGAATTTGATGAAGCTGCGGCGCGTGTCCTACGAGGGGCGCACCGAGGATATGTCGGCGCACGTGAAGGGCCGCTCGACCGGGGAGGGCCAGCCGGCGTTGCGCGTGCATTTCTTCCCCGATCACGCAAAGCAGCTCATCGTGATCGGGCATTGCGGAAACCACTTGCCAACCTACGCTTACCAGGGAAAATAACGCCCGCGCAACTCGAGTTGCGCGGGCGTTATGTCGGCGTTCTAAGTAATTGCAGGCGTTTTTTAGATTCAAGCGTTCAAACTTAGAAGGTGAACTCTTCCAGGCTGATCTCGCCGTCGTCCTCGTCGTCTTCCTGCTCGCCTTCCTCATCGTCCATGAGGCCCTGGTAGCGGGCGATCATCTCCTCCATCTTGTCCTCGTAAGCGCTGCTTCCCATGAAGGCGTCGCGCAAAAGGCGCATGTCTTCTTCGCCGAAGCCCATGCCGGCTTCCTCCATGATGGCGCCGATTTGCGCCATCTTCTTGACGCCCTCTTCCTCGCTCATCGGTTCGCTGCGCTTCGGGTCCATCATCGGGTACATGTCCGTCCTCCTTTTACATGCCGCAAGGCGGCTTATCGGTCGTTTTTCGTGCAGTCCAGTATAGCAGTCGGATGGATAGCGACGGCGTCCTTCCGGCGCGGCTATCCATTGTGTTACGCTGCTGAAAACCGGCGGACTTATGCATGTTCGCTATAGTGCGAGATGGCGCCGCGCCGCTCGCGCCGACTTAAAACCGCGTATCCCAAGGAGGTTTCCGCAAATGCGTGAAGGAAGCGCCCCGAATTTCTGCCCGCCTACCGAAGAGGGCATCACGTTGACGTTCGAGGACGAGAAGGGCGAGCGCGTCGACCTCGAGTTCCTCGGCCTTATCCTGCATGAGGACCGTCGCTACGGGTTCTTCTTCCCGGTGAGCGAGGATGCGCCGGCGTGCTCTTCCGGCGAGATCGTGGTGCTGGAAGTCACCGAGCTTGACGAAGACGGCCAGCCGCTGTCCTTCGAGCTGGTTGAGGACGAGGCCATCGCCATGGAGGTGTATCGCGACTTTGCCGAGGCGGCGAAGGACCTTTACGACTTCGAATAGGGTTTCGGCGCGGCGGCGGTTCCGCTGCTTTACGCCTGCTGTCGCGCGCAAAGCGGCCCCGGCATCCGTTCATTTGCGATGCCGGGGCCGTCGTCTTTTTCGAACCCTTGCGCGGCTTGCTACAGCTCGATGGGTTTCCATTCCTCGTGGTTGCAAATCCAGGCCTGGGGCTCCTCGACGCTGAAGAACACGAGCGTGGGGTCGTCGGGGCCGTCGTAGCTCTCGCCGAGGCTGCACAGGTGCGCGTAGCCGGCATAGCGCATCTCGGCGTTGGCCTTGTCCTCAAGCCCGGCCTTACCGCGCAGGATCAGCCAGCCGTGCCCCGGCCACCAGCTCGTGGCCTCGAATTTCTGGTTTTGCAGCAGCTCTTCCCACACGTCTTTGGTGGTGGCGGTGACGAACCAGATCTTGCCGCCCTGCTCGGCGGCGAAGCTGAAGGGGCGCACGTGCGGCTGGTCGTTTACCGAGGTCGCCAGATACCAGGCGGGAACGCTCGTGAGGTACTGCAGAATGGTCTCGTTTCCGGTCATTTCGATTCCTTTCTCTTTAGGCTAGGCGAGCAGGTTCGCCGCTATCACGCACCCCGCCATCACGACCATCACGGCCACGGCGCCGGCGTCTAGGGACGTGATGCGCAGCGGGTGCAGGCGCCCTCGTCCCTCCCCGCCGTGGTAGCAGCGCGCCTCCATTGCCGACGACAGCGTTTCGGCGTGACGGAATACGCTCGTGAACAGGGGAACCATCAAAGATGACAGCATGCGCAAACCGCGCACGGGGCTGTTGGAGAGCTTCGCGCCGCGGCTGATTTGCGCGTGGTAGATGGTCGTAAGTTCGCTGGCGAACTGCGGCATGAAGCGCAGCGCGATGCCCATGATCATGCCCAGCTCGTGGGCCGGCAGCCCGAAGCGCGCGAAGGGGGACAGCAGCCTCTCGAGGGCTTCGGTGAGGTCGTTGGTCATGGTGGTGAGCGTGATGAGGCTCATGCCGAGCATCATCACGGTGAGGCGCGCCCCCATGAACAGGCATGCGTGCACGCCGCCCTCGCGGATTTTCAGGATTCCCCAGTCCACGAGTACTTCTCCGCCGCTTGCCGTGAACAGGTTCAGCACCGCCACGATGACGACGATGGCCAGAAGCGGCGCGAGCGATTGGGCGGCCTTTGCCGCCGGTATGCGCGCAATCAGGTAGAAGCCGACCACGAACAGCGCGCTTACGGCAAGCGCGGCGGGTACTTGGGCGCTGAGCAGCACGGCGATGAAGGCGCAGCCAAGCAGCAGTTTCGCGCGTGGGTCCATCCTGTGCAGGCAGCTAGTGCCGGGGCAGTAGCTGCCGAACGAGAATCCCTCAATCATCGAAGTGCCCCCGCAACCAGATCTACCAGGTCGTTTTCGCTGTAAAGGTGCGCGCTGTCGATGGCCAGCCCGCCTGCACCAAGCGCCGTGGCGAAGGACTGCGCCGCAGTGGTGCCGAGCCCCACGGCTTTGAGTTCGCGGGCGTGCAGGAACAGCTCGGCGGGCTTGCCCACGCCCAGCAGCTTGCCCTCGTTCATGACGGCCACGCGGTCGCACATCGCGGCGAGGTCGTCCATGCTGTGCGACACCATGACCACGGTGAGGCCGTCTTTGTGCAGGCGCGAAATCATGCCGAGGAACGACTTCCTGCTTGCCGGGTCCAGCCCGGCGGCCGGCTCGTCGAGCACGAGCACCTTCGGGTCCATGGCGAGCACGCCGGCGAACGCGACGCGGCGCTGCTGCCCGCCGGAAAGCTCGAAGGGGCTCTTCTCGGAGATTTCGGCGGCATCAAGCCCGACGCGCGAGAGCGCATCCTCGACGCGCTTTTGCACCTCCTCTTCCGAAAAGCCCAGGTTGCGCGGGCCGAAGGCCACATCCTTGTACACGGTTTCGGCGAACAGCTGGTGCTCGGGATATTGGAACACCACGCCGATGGTGCCGCGCACGTTCGCGCCGGCGCCCTTCGCGGCGATGTCGCGGCCTTCCACCAGCACGCGTCCCGACGTGGGGTGCAGGATGCCGTTCATATGCTGGATGAGGGTCGATTTCCCGCTGCCCGTATGCCCGGCTATGCCGAAGAACTCGCCGGCGCGCACGGCGAAGGACACGTCGCGCACCGCCCAGAGGCTATCGGGGCTGTTGCCCCATTTCGCCTGACGTTGTTCCTGGGCGCCCCCGCGCTTGCGCTGGCGTTTGGCCTCGGCGGCGTCGTAGGTGAACGAAACGCGGTCGAATTCGATGAGGGCGCCTGCGTTTGCGCCCGCGACTTCATCGGGGACGCCGGCAAGCGAGGAGAGGGGAGCCGCCGCGTTGGCGCCCGCTTGCGCCCGCCCGGCGCCGGCTGCATCACCCAGCGCACCCGCGTCCGCAGCGCGAGCCAATACTTCGTCTGCCAGTTCATCGGGGTTCACCGTCGGGGCGACCTCGACGCCCGCCGCCCGCAACTTCAGCGACAGCTTTGCGGCGAAGGGTACTTCCAGGTTCAAATGTTCAAGACGTTCGGTTTCAAGCAGCACCTCATCCGGGGTGCCTTCCATCACCGCACGCCCCCGTTCCATCACCACTACACGGTCGGCCTGGGCGGCTTCCTCCATGAAATGGGTGATCATGACGATGGTCATCCCGCGTTCGTGCAGCTCGCGCACCACGCGCATAAGCCCACCGCGCCCGCGCGGGTCGAGCATCGCCGACGCCTCGTCGAGCACGAGCACCTGCGGCTCCATCGCAAGCACGCCCGCGATGGCGACGCGCTGCTTCTGCCCGCCGGAAAGCGCGTGGGTCTCGTGCCGCTCAAAGCCGGACAGCCCCACGTCTTCAAGCGCTTGCGTGACGCGCCGACGCAGTTCGTCGGGTTCAAATCCGAGGTTCTCGGGACCGAAGGCGACGTCGTCCTCCACCAGCGACGCGACCAGCTGGTCGTCGGGGTTTTGGAACACCATGCCGCAGGTTTTGCGCACCAGGTAGACGTTCGCGTCGTCGGCCGTGTCCATCCCGTCCACGACCACGTTTCCCTCGTCAGGGACGAGCAGGGCGTTCAGGTGTTTCGCCAGCGTCGATTTCCCCGACCCGTTGCCGCCGAGGATGCAGAGGAATTCCCCGCGCGCAACATGGGTGCTCACCCCGTTAAGCGCGAAATCCGCACCGTCGTAGGTGAATCGGACGTTGGAGATGTCGATCATGGTAAAACCTGGCCCTTCGTTGGAAATTGAACGGATGCGTAGACGCTAGCGGCCGCGCACCTGGTCCTTCTTCGGGGTGATGAGATTCGATACGGCCTTGTAGACGACAAGCGTCAGAACCGAGTTCAGAATGGTCTTGATCAAATTGAACGGAACCACGGCGGGAAGGATCAGCGGCATGATGGCGTCGGCCGATCCGTACCAGAACCACACGCCCAAGGTGAGGTTGGTCGCCACGGCGCCGACGGTCGCCACGACGCAGCCCGTGGCCAGGCCGGCGATGGCGCCGGCGAACGTGTGCTTCTTGGCATAAATGAAGGCGGCGGGCACCACGAAGAACAGCGTCGCGCAGATGTTCATGAGGCTGCCCACCCATTCGTTGAGGATGAGGCCGTGGATGACGGCCGCCACGGCGCCCACGGCGAAGCCGGCGCCCGGGCCGAACGCGAAGCCGCACACCATTGCGGGCATGAGCGAGGGGTCGTAGGTCAGAAACGGCGCGGCGGGCAGGATGGGAATCTGGATGAAGCTGAACAGCGCGGCGATGGCGCACATGAGCGCCATGGTGACCAGCTGGCGCGTCGACCAGCGGTTGGTGTTCTTCAAGGGGGTGGATGCGGGAGTTGCGGATGCCATGGTGAACCTCTTTTCCGCGAAGCGCTTTTCTGCAGGTTTGCCCTTCGCTTCGCTTAAAAAGGAACAAGCCCGTACGAATTCCTTCCATACGGGCTTGTTGTTCGCAAAGAGGGCGGCCGCAAAGGCGCTCGTTTCGCGAACTCTGCCTCTTCCATCCGGACTTTGACCGTTGGTCCCGGATTCGCACCGGGTCAGCCTTGCGTGAGCGGACTTGCCGCTGCCGCACAGGGTCGCGGACTTCCTCGTCGCCGGCGCGGCTTGTCGGCCGCTTCGACGTTTTCGGTTACCGCCAGTGAGGGTTTCCACCTCGCCCTGAAACAGAATTCATCGATACGCAGTGTAGTCGTTGCCACACATTCCCGCAACCGTGTAACTGGTAGACGCTGCATACCGTAACGCGGGCTTTCGATTCGCCGATTTTATAGGTGAGGGCGCTCCGGCGAAGCCAGGCCGTCGGGCGAGAAGTGCTCGGCGGCGCCGGCGGATGCGGGGGCGCCGCCGCAGCGCGAGAGGGGGGCTATGCCTTCTTGCGCAGAAAGACGCTCTTCTCCTCCAGTTCGTGAATTTCCGCGCGGTATTCCTCCTCGATGTTGCCGTCGTAGACGTAGTGCTTGGTTTCCTTGCCCACCATGCCGGCGCATAAGAACACCATCAGGATATTCGGCAGCGCCATGAGCGCGTTGGCTATGTCGGTGGCGGTCCAGGCCACATCGCCGACGCCCACGCCGCCCAAAAAGCCCATGCAAATATAGAAGCCCAGGTAAACTGGCACCCAGCGGCGGCCGAACAAGTACAGCGTCACACGCTCGCCGTAGTAGCTCCAGCCGATGATGGTGGAGTACGCGAAGCATAGGATGCCCAGCATCAGCACGGGGGTCCCGATGTGGGGGATGGTGGCGAACACGGCGTTTGCCAGTGTGGCGCCGTTGGTGACGCCCGCGTCGGCGATGAGCGTGGGGTTGGCGCACAGCGACGACACGATGACGAGCGCCGAGACCAGGCAGATGACCACGGTGCACCAGAACGGGCCGGTCATGGCGACGAGCGCCTGGCGCGCGGGGTTTTTCGACTCGGCGGCCGCGCTGATGAGCGGGGCGGTGCCCAGGCCCGCCTCGTTGGAGAACAGGCCGCGCGCGCAGCCGAACTGCAGTGCGACCATGATGCCGCTGCCAACCGCGCCGCCGAACGCGGCCTTCGGCGTGAAGGCGCATTCGAAGATGAGGCGGAACGACTCGCCTAGGTAACCGGCGTTGCAGATGAGGATGTAAATGCAGCCGAGGATATAGGCCCCACCCATGATGGGGACGAGCTTCTCGCAGATATTGGAGATGGTTCCCAGGCCGCCGATGATGATGAGCAGGGCCGACCCGCACACGACGGCCGACACGATCCAGGGTTCAACGCCGAAATTCGCCTGGGCGACCGAGGTGATGGCGCTCGTCTGCACGGCCGAGCCGATTCCGAAGATGGTGAAGCAGGCCATGATGGCGAACCAGATGGCGCAGACCTTCGCCCACCACGGCACGGTGCCGTCGGCGCGCTTATAGCGCTGCTCCCACACGTGCATCGCGCCGCCCATCATGTGTCCCTGGCGGTCCTTCACGCGGTATTTCATCGCGGCGTAGACCTCGGTGTATTTCGTCGCCATGCCCAAGATGCCGGTGAGCCACATCCACAGCACCGCGCCCGGCCCGCCCGAGAGCACCGCCGTGGCCACGCCGACGATCGACCCGGTGCCGAGCGTGGAGGCCAGCGAGGTAGCCATGGCGCCGAAGTTGCTCACGTCGCCTTGAGCGCCGGAGTCCTTCGTGACGGAAAGCTTGAGTGCCAGGGGGAGCTTGCGCTGGATGCCGCGGGTGCGGATGGTGGTGTAGATGTGGCACCCCAGAAGCAGGATGATCATCGGCGGGCCCCAGACGGCCGCGTCGATGCTGTTCAAAATCTCGACGTAGTTCATGAACACCTCGTTACAAATTGGTTAACGAGGGGTTATGGTACTGCTGTTGCAGCAGTTCAATTGTTTCAAGCTTGTAAACGATCAATTTGACCCGTGGACGGTTCAGTTCATGGTTCAGAGCTTTACGGGGTCCTCCGCCGTTTGTCTAATGGTCGTTCATTTCTTTGAAATAGTTCAAAATATCCTGGCGGGAATGCATGCCGGTCTTGGTGTAGATGTGGCGGATGTGCGCATGCGCGGTGGAAGGGGAGATGAACAGCTCCTCGGCAACCTGCTTTTGCGTATGCCCCATGGAAAAGAGCGTGAGAACTTCGACCTCGCGTCCTGAAAGGCCGAAGCGTAGCCCCATGGCCTCGGCGTTTCGGGCAACGGCCGCCTTATGGATGTCTGCGAACGTCGCCCCCTGTTCGATGCCGAGCATCTTGTCCAGCACGTTTTCCGAGCGGGTGGGCGTCGCCGCCTGCCCGGTTTGGCTTTCGTCTCCCGCTTGAACTCCTTTAGGCTGCTGCGCGGGGCGGGCCAGCAGGCGCACGATGCGCATGAACACGCCCAGGCAGGCGCACATGAGCAGAAGGATGGCCAGGCCCGACACGGTTGCCGGCTCGATGGCACCCGCGCCCGCCGCGGCGATGAGCGCCGTGCGCGCCAGGGCGCGGGGCAGCAGGAACACCAAAAACGTCAGCGAAACGTAATAGTAGGGGTTGCGCCATCCCAAGCTCATGAGCGCGATGGCGATGTATTGGCGGAATGCATGCAGGATGTCGTTGTAGTCCTTCGCGAACATCGCGCCGACCTCGAGGTTGTTCGGCATGATTCCGTAGAAGGCGATGGCAAGCACGCCGAGCACCTCGATGACGGCGATGGCGCCCGCCGCCACCAGCAGCGGTTTGGAGAGGGCCGCGTACAGGGCCGCGTACAGGTAGATGAGGACGAACATCGCCGTGGCGCCGAGGAGCGTGGGTATGGTGAAGACGATGGTCGATCCGTCCGGGTAGCCGCGCAGAAGGCCGGCCGCGGCCGAGAGCATGATGCACCCGCCGACGCAGGCGGCGAGGAATCGGCGGTCTTTGAACTGCGCCTCCATGCCGCTGAAGTAGACGGAACCCTCTTCTGCGGGCGTATCGCGCCTGAAAAGAACCATGCCGGGGAACAGGGCGGCCGCGCCTGTTGCGGATTTGCCGCACGTCGAAGGGTCGTCGCCGCCCGTGCCGGCAGCCTCTTCGCCTGTGCGTTCGAGCGTACCTGCCGACCTCTGCTCGCCAGCCGCCGCGCAGCGCCCCTGCAGCCATCTCAAGCATGCGGCCTCGCAAGCAATTGCGACGATGCCGATGATCCAGCCGGCCTCAGGTAGGAGCGCCATGCCTGTTGCGAACGGTTCTGACAGCGCGCGCGAAAGGGCCACGTAGACGATCGCCTGCGCAGGCCCGGCCCCGCAGGCTTGCGCAATCCAGTACAGCTGGCAAAACGTCGCTATGACCGAGGCGCAGCTCTCGAAGAAGGCGACCCCCGCTCCGTCGGTGAAGCCGAGTGCGGCAAGGGCCTGCTCCCCGACAAGGGCCGCAAGCGTGAGCGCGATGAGGATGTATCCCGCCCTTACGCTTGTTCCCCAAACGCGATCGGCCCCGCGGCGCCGATCAAGCACGAGAATGGCCAGGACCAGGGCGAATCCCGCGCACTTCACGATGCCGGTCCAGTCGGTCAGCATGTCGAAGTCGCTTTGCAAATAGTCGCTCGGGTTGACGGCGAGCACGGCTACGCGTGCGAAGGCCAGGGCGAAAATGCCCGGTAGCATCGAGGGGACCATGCCGATCAGCGCTTTCGATCCGCGCTTCACCTGATCCACCAGGCCGCGCGTGCCGCCGTTGCCTTCCGTGCGCTCTTCTTCCGCGACCCTTGGGCCCTCGTTGTCTGCGAAATCCGGTTCTGCGTGCATCGTTCCCTCTGCCACCTCGATTGAAAAAAACTATCGGCGATCGATGACTCGACCGCCGATAGTATACGGTATGCGACCGCCGCGGAGGAGGGGGTGTAGCGCGGCGGCCGTCTGAAAAGCGCGAATGGGACCTGTCGAATGGAGAGAGGGGTTTTGAAGCCCCATCGCGTCTCGAATAGGTTTGTTACGGAAGCAGGCCTAAGCCGGCGAGCTCTTCCTTGACGTCCTGCAGGTCGTAATAGTCGAGGCAGTCGGCCGTCGGGCAGCCAAGCTCGTCATCCCAGCCGAACGTGCGGTAGAGCATGGTGAGCGCCGTCTGCCAGTCTTCCTTCTCCAGCTTCGTGGTGCCTTCGGTGAAGGGCTCGTAGTCGGCGTCCATCGTGAAGGGCCACTCGGTGCACGTGTCATGGACGTTGCGGAAGTCGTTGCAGCCCATCTTGCCCTCGGCGTCGCGCATGCCGCGCGCGGTGGAGGCGCGCTGCAGCGTCATAATGCGTGCGCCGGCCTTGTACAGCTCGTCGGTGGTCATGTCCTCGCCGGTGACGGCCTTGAAGAACTTCGCCTCCAGGTCCAAGTCGCCGCGGTAGTTGCGCGCCTTGGTGGGGCTCATGGCCATCGGCCACACCCAGTTGCACAGCGTCAGCGAGTCGTGGATGACGTCGGTGACGACGCTCCACCAGGCGAAATTCGCCTTGTGCTCGTTCATGGGCGTGTAGCACTTCGGTTTGTCGACGGCGTCCTCGCCGCCCCACAGCTCCGCGCCGATCGCCTTGAGCACCTCGATGGGCAGGCCGCATTCCTGGAAGTTGACGGCGGAGTGGATCATGTCATCGCGGTTGAACAGCATGTTGTACAGAAGGCCCACCTGGCCGAAGCATTCGTTGGCATGGTGCACGGGCCAGCCGCGGTAGTTGATGAGCTTGGACTTCTTGTTGTCGTACCACTCCATGTCGTTCCAACGCTTGGTCCAGATATAGGTGCCGTGAGCGATGTAGGACATCTCGTTGTCGTTCTGCGCGATGTGATTGAAGATCTCCACCATGATGGTGGGATCTTTCGTCTGGAACTTCGTCCAGTCGAACAGGTTGTATTCCTCTTCGGGAAGCACGCGCTTGAACAGCCCCGAAGCGATGCAGTGCGCAAGGTCGCGGTACAGCTGGCCGTAGTTGCACCACAGGCCCAAGTCGTCGATGGTCACGCCCATCACCTGATGCCAGATGAGCGCGTCCTCGCTGCCCACCTCGATCGGCGTGATGTCGGTGCCCAGGATGGGAATCATGTACTTGAACGTGAAGTTCGACACGCAGGTGTTGCCGGTGGTGGTGTGCCCTGACGCCCCCTTGATGCCCTCGACGCGCATGTCGGAATAGCAGTGGATGGGGCAGCTGTGGCAGCCGTTCATCTTGATGGTGTACTTTTCCGCCTCGCCTTTAAGGTCGAAGGTCGACTTCATGCAGCGATAGCCCACGGTGTTGATCTCGCCGGGCTTCGGCTCGCCGGTGTCGATCGGTCCACCTTCGGCTGCGCCCCAGGTCAGGCCCTTGCGAGCGGTCCAGCGGCTTCCCTTGCTGTAGTATTCGGCCCATTCCTGCTGCGTGGAGGGCACCACATGGTTGTTGTTCGAGCCCACCACTTCGCGCAGCATGTAATCGGAAAGCTCGGCGACGGCCTGCGGGTCGGCGACGTTGACGCTGCCCGTGCCCTCGATCACGAGCGCCTTGAGCTTCTTCGAGCCCATGATGGCGCCCACGCCCGCGCCGGCGGAATGGTTGCGCGCGTTAATCAGGCACGAATAGGGAAGCAGGTTCTCGCCGGCCTGACCGATGGTGGCCACGCAGGCGCTGGTGCCTTCCAGGCGGTTGAGCGCCTCGGTGGTTGCGCGCGTGCCCATGCCCCATACCAGCGAGGCGTCCTTGATTTGCACTTGGTCGTTCTTGATGTCCAGATACACCGGCTTGTCGGATTTGCCCTCGACGATGATGGCGTCCCAGCCCGCGAGCTTCATCTTCGCGCCGATCATGCCGCCGCAGTGCGCGTCGACGATGAGGTTGTCGGTGGTGTAGGTGGATAGGAAGCTGATGGTGGTGCGACCCGCCAGCGGCACGCCGGATGCGGTCAGGGGACCGACGGCGAACACGATCTTCGATTCCTCGGACAGCGGATCGGTGCCCGCCGGGACCTCGTCGTGGATGATGGCGTTGGCAAGGCCCATGCCGCCGATAAACTTCTTGTACGGTTCGGTGGACATGGTGGTAATGGCCCCTGTGGTGAAGTTCACGCGCAGGATTTTGCCCGTCCACCCGTAAGAGATGGTGTCTTGCATGTGATTCCTCCTCGTTTCGAATGCAAGGTTGCGACGCCTGCGCCTTCACGAGGGGAGGGAACGGGCGAAAGTATTCCATCGATGCCTCCTGGGCGCATCGCCTGTTAGAGGTTATTTGCGTCTACCTGGGATTTTTCCGCCGCCTTGTTGGAAATTCCCTGCGTTGGGCGATTTGCCGGGCGGGCGTGTATGCCATAGTTTCAACCACTTTGCGACGTCATGCGGCGAGGGGATAGAGGAGGTATGACGAGCGTGCCGGGGAGAGGGTGCTTGCGAGACGGGCGCAAGCTTTTCGGCACAGGCATCTAAGGAGTTCCGAATGGACGAACTGAATAAAGAGGGGGCCGCTTCAGAGAAGCCTCGTAAGCGGATTACGCGTCGAACCGTGTTGGCGATGGCGGGTTGCGGCGTCGCCGGTTTGGCTGCGGGCGGCGTGCTCGCTACGTGGGGGATCACGAGCGAGTCCATTGCCGCCGGCCGCATCGAGCTGCGCACCACGCCAACCAAGATGATCGTGACCGACCGCGCCCGCTGCTCTGGCTGCCAGCGCTGCGAGATGATGTGCACGCTCAAAAACGACGGCCGCGTGTGCCAGCACATCGCCCGCGTGCGCGTGTGGGACAACTATTTCTGGGGCAAGAGCCCGGACACCGGTGAAGGTTCCTTCGGTGACGGCGCGAAGGGCGCCTGCGAGTTCACCGTCGAGCACTGCAAGCAGTGCGCCGACCCCCAGTGCGCCAAGTATTGCCCGGTTCACGCGATCTACGCCGACGAGAACAGCGGCGCCCGCACGGTCGATCCGAAGAAGTGCATCGGCTGCGGCATGTGCGCCCAGGCCTGCCCGTGGAACATGCCCCGCGTCGACGCGGAGACCGGCGTTTCCACCAAGTGCATCAGCTGCGGCCGTTGCGCCGAGCAGTGCCCCAACGGAGCCATCAAATTCATCGACTGGGCCGACATCGCGCAGAAGATCATCGACGAGGGCATCGTGCGCACCGTCACGGCCGTCGAGGCCTAAAGGGAGGCATTCATGACGGAAACGAATGTAACGCGGCGCGGTTTCGTGGCCCTTGCCGGCGCCTCGGCCGCCGCTGCGGGCTGCCTGGGGCTTTCCGGGTGTTCCGCCGGCGGCGAGGCCATCGATAAATCGGCCGGAGCGGCCGAACAGGTAGCCAGCGTCTGCAGCGGCTGCGTCAACGCGTGCGGCCTTACGGCGTGGACGCGCGGCGGGAAGCTGTGGCGCGCCTCGGGCGCCGTCGGGCACAAGACGGCCGCGGGAAGCCTGTGCGGTCGCGGACAGGGCGCCTTCGGCCTGCCTGAATCGAAGGAGAGGCTTGCTCATCCTATGGTGCGCAAGAATGGCAAGCTTGTCGAGGCGACCTGGGACGAGGCGTTCGCCGCTGCAGCGGCGGGGCTTTCGGGCGCGGGTTCGAAAGCTGCGGTCTTCCAGGGCTCGGTGAGCGCTTGCGTGGACGGATCGTTCTTCGCCAAGCGCTTCGCGGCGGCGCTCGGTTCGGCTAATTACTACACCGAGGCCGCGGTACGCGGCGGCGGCCTGTCGGCGGCGCAGGATTGCGTGTTCGGCGCACGTCCCGTGGCCGATGTCGAAAACGCCACATACGCGCTGCTTCTGGGTCGCGATGTGGACGATGCCGCTTCCCCTGCGGAATACGCCGCCTTCGCGGAAAAGCATCTTTCGAGCGAAGGGCGCCGGGTGCTCGTGGGTTCGCGCCTCACGTCGCTCGGTCGCGTTGTCGATGAATGGGTCGCCATTCGTCCCGGCACCGAGCTGGCGCTTTTGCTCGCCGTCGCTTGCGAGATGGTTCGCGCGGGCACCTATGACCGGGCGTTTTTGCGCGAGCATGCGCAGGGCTTCGACGAATTTGCACAGTCCATCAATGCTTATAGCGCCCTGTGGGCGAGTGAAATCTGCGGCGTGTCCGTTGACGCCATCTGCTCCATCGCCGCAGGCCTCGGCACGAATGCTCCGCATGCCTGCGTCGATATCCCGCAGGGAAGCTCGTTCGGCTCCGCCGGCGAGGGGTCGTTCGACGCCTGCCGCATGGCCATGCTCATCAACGCCATGCTCGGCAACTTCAACCAGAAGGGCGGCCTGTGGTTCTCCGGCGTCTCCGAGCCGGATGCGGCAGCGCTGGCCCGGGCGGGCATTCCCGAGTTCGCGGTTCCCAGTGCATCCGCTTCCGGCTGCGCCAGCGCGCAGTTCGGCGATGCCAGCTGCATGGCCGCCATCCCCGGGATGGAAAGCGGCGCCATCAAGGCTGCGCTCGTCGTCTCGGCCAACCCCGTGCACGACTGGCCTTCGACCGCTCGCGTCCGCGCGGCCCTCGATGGCCTCGATTGCCTCGTCGTTGCCGACGCCTTCCTCACCGAAACCGCTGAGATAGCCGACGTGGTACTGCCGCTTACCGTCGGGCTTGAGTCCAACGGCGAGGCGTGCCTGCGTCCCTCCGAGCAGCCCTATGCTTCCATGCGCGTGGCTGCCGTCTGCCCGGCCGGCGATGCGAAGCCGCTTAGCGAGGCGGTGACGCTCCTCGCCGACGCATGCGGTCTTTCCTACGCGTTCGGTTTCGACCTGGAAACCTATAACCGCGCCTGGTGCAAGGCCATGGGGCTTTCCTACGAAAGCCTGCTCATGGGCGGCACCACCACGGCAACGGGTTGGGGCGTCTCCGAGGGTTCCATCCCCGTGCTTGCAACCCCCACCGGCAAAATCGAGTTCTCTTCGAGCGCCGTCATGCCGGCGGGCACTAAGCCCATTCCCACCTGGGTCGAGCCAATGGGCGAGGCGAGCGAGGACATGCCGCGTCTGCTCATCGGCCAGCAGAACATTCAGCAGGCGTCGGCGCTGCTCGCAAGCGAGAAGCTCATCGACGCGGCGAAGCGTTACGACCTCGATCGCGTCTGGATCAACTCGTCGGTTGCCCGCTCAAAGGGCATTTCCGACGGTGATGCGGTGAAGCTGACCTCGTCGCTCGGGTCGGTCACGCTTCCGGCCAAGGTCACCGACCGCATCCATCCGAGCGCGGTGTGGGTGCCCGCCCACTTTGGCGCCGACGCGTCCTCGCGCAAGGCGGCTGCGGGCTTCGGCGCGAATGCCTGGCAGCTCGTCCCCTTCGCCACATCGTCGGCCGACGGCGGCGCGAAGATCGCCGAGGTGCTGGTCAACATCGAGAAGGCAGGTGCATAACATGGCGCGCTTTGGAATGCTCATCGACACGCGCAGGTGCGTCGGCTGCTACGCATGCCGCACCGCCTGCCAGAATTTGAACGACCTGCTGCCCGACGAGGCGTTCGTCCGCTTCGAGCAGGTTGAGGGCGGAACGTTCCCTGCGACCTCCGTTGAAACCGTGCCGCTGCAGTGCATGCACTGCGAGGACGCGCCCTGCGCAAGCGTGTGCCCCACGGGCGCGGCGCATATCGGCGCCGACGGCATCGTCGAGGTCGACCAGGGTCGCTGCATCGGCTGTCTGTACTGCATGGCCGCCTGCCCGTATCAGGTGCGTCAGCGCAATTCCGAAACCGGCGCGGTCGACAAATGCCGCCTGTGCGCGGCGACGGCCAAGGGCGGCGTGTCGAACTGCGTCACCGCCTGCCCGGCCGGCGTGCGCATCGTCGGCGACCTCGACGACGCGCAGTCGGAGGTTTCGCGCGCTATCGCCGCGACGGGCGCCAAGCCCATCGCCGGCGACTTGACGAAGTCCAAGATCTATTACGTGAGGTGATGAGCTGATGACCTACGAACCCATATGGAGCGGCATCATCGCCTGCTACCTGTTCCTCGGCGGCCTTGGCGGCGGCGCCTTCACGTCGGCGGCGCTTTTGCACGGCCTGTGCCCGGGCACCGACAAGATGCGCCGTGCGGGCCACTTCATCGCGCCGGTGGTCGTCATGGTCGGCCTCGTGCTGCTCATGGCCGACGCCCGCGCCGGTTTCACGCACCCGCTGCGCTTCGCGCTGCTGCTCACCAACTTTGGCAGCGTCATGACCTGGGGCGTCGTTATCCTCGGCGCATTTGTGGTGGCGGCGCTTGCCGCAGCGGTGTTGGAATTTTTGCATCGCGAAGTGCCCCGTCTTCTGGAAATCGCCGGCTCGCTGCTCGGCGTGTGCACGGCCATCTACACGGGCTGCCTGCTCGGCGTGTGCGAAACGTTCCCGCTGTGGAATAACGCGCTGCTGCCCATCCTGTTCGCCGTCTCCGGCGTGTCCACCGGCATGTCGGCGGTGCTTCTGGCCGGTCAGCTGCGCGCCCCGGGCGAGCTTGAGAGCGCGGCGCTGTTCCAGCGCATCCACTTCGCGTTCCCGTGCGTGGAGATCCTGCTTATCGCCAGCCTGCTGTTCATCACCGCTTCCGGTGACGCCGCCGGCGCGGCAAGCGTGCAGGCGCTCGTGTGCGGCAAGTACGCGCTCGTGTTCTGGGTGGTGTTCGCACTTATCGGCCTTGTCGGGCCGGTGGCCATCGACACGGTGCTGCTGTTCGTGCGCCCCGAGCTCGAGCATCGCCCCGCCGGCCGCGCGGCCGGCATCGGCGCCAACGTCGGCGTGCTCATCGGCGGTTTCGTGCTGCGCCTGCTCGTGCTCATCTCGGCCGTCCCCGTGACGCTCGCCGCGGCCTGGGTGCTGTAGCCGCTTTGCCCCTTTGGGCCGGGCGGCACCCTGAGCCGTCCGGCCTTCTGGATCGGAGGGGGAAGCGCTGCGCAGACGCCGCTTCCCCCGCCGCGAAATTCGGTGACAAAGGGGTGACAAAGGGTGACAAAGGGACACACCTACTGTCACCTCCCGCATCCCCCTTGCGCACCGAATTCCCCTTCTTTGCTACTATTAAAAAGTCAGCAGACGAGAGGGGACACTCATGAACAACGTGACGCTTGGTTCGACGGGCATCACCGTGGCGCAGAACGCGTTCGGTGCGCTGCCTATCCAGCGCGTTTCGCAAGACGAATCCACGAAGCTGCTCCGCCGTGCCTTCGCGGGAGGCATGCGCTTTTTCGATACCGCGCGCGCCTACAGCGACTCCGAGGAGAAAATGGGCGCCGCGCTTGCCGACGTGCGCGATCGGATCTTCATCGCCACCAAAACCATGGCGAAAACCCCGGATGAGTTCTGGGAGCAGCTCGAAACGTCGCTTTCCAACCTGAAAACCGACTACGTGGACATCTACCAGTTCCACTGCATGGACACGCTCTGGAAGCCGGGCGACGGCACCGGCATGTACGAATGCATGCTCGAGGCGCGCCGCCAGGGCAAGATCCGCCACATCGGCGCGACGGCGCATAAGTTGGAGGTCGCCTTCGACATCGTCAATTCCGGCCTGTACGAAACGCTGCAGTATCCCTTCAGCTACCTTGCCAGTTCGCGCGAGCTCGAGCTGGTCGAGCTGTGTCGTTCGCGCAACGTCGGCTTCATCGCCATGAAGGGCCTGGCCGGCGGCCTGCTTTCGAATTCCCGCGCCATCATGGCGTTCATGGCGCAGTACGAAAACGTTCTTCCCATCTGGGGAATCCAGCGCGAAAGCGAACTTGAGGAATGGCTCTCTTATATGGAAGAGACGCCTGTCATGGACGAGGACACCGCGGCGTTCATCAAACAGGAGCAAGACGCGCTTATGGGCGATTTCTGCCGCGGCTGCGGGTACTGCGAGCCGTGTCCGGCGGGCATCCAAATCCATCAATGCGCACGCATGTCTCTGATGATCCGTCGCGCGCCTTCGGCGGGGTGGCTCAATGACTATTGGCAGGCCGAAATGGCCAAGATCGAGGACTGCACCGAGTGCCGCCTGTGCCAGGGCCGCTGCCCCTACGAGCTTGAAACGCCCGAGCTGCTCAAGCGGAATTACGCCGATTACCAAGACGTTTTAGCGGGTCGCGTGCGCGTCTAGCGTACCTACCGTTCGCGGGCGCACGTGCGCCGCCCGCCCTCGCAACCTTCCTTTCGCCCCTTGTCACCGCACGTTTACCTAGGCTTCATGGTGCGTTAACGAACCGGAAATGCGCCTTTCGGAAACTGGTTATCGTCTTAACCGGGAAAGCGCCCGAGCCGAAACCGCTTAGCTTCCGCGTGATCGCAGCAATAACCGCCCAAACGAGAATGCGCGTGGAAAAGCAGCTTCGGTGCGGGCCCTTTCGAAACGAAAGGGGTTGGCTATGGATATAGTCAGCATCATCAACGCAGTGGACGGGTTCGTGTGGGGCCCGCCCATGATCATCCTCTTATTGGGTTCCCACATCTTCCTCACCATCCGAACCGGCTTCATTCAGCGCAAGCTGCCGCAGGCCATCAAGCTGTCGGTTACCAAAGACCCCGATGCCCCGGGTGACATTTCCCAGTTCGGCGCCCTGTGCACGGCCCTTTCGGCCACCATCGGCACCGGCAACATCGTCGGCGTGGCAACCGCCATCATGTCCGGCGGCCCGGGCGCGGTTCTGTGGATGTGGCTCACTGGCGTGTTCGGCATCGCCACCAAGTATTCCGAGACCTATGCTTCGGTGAAGTACCGCGTGAAGGACCACGAGGGCAAGATGCTCGGCGGCGCCATGTTCGCGTGGGCCCGCGCCTTCACCAAGGATGGCAAGACCCCGTGGTGGGCCATGCTCGGCGCCGGCGCGTTCGCCCTGTTCGCGGCCATCGCGTCCTTCGGCATCGGCTCTGCCGTGCAGTCCTCTTCCATGACCGGCATCATCACCGCCAACTGCCCCGGCATCCCCACCTGGGCCATCGGCCTGGCCATCGTCATCATGGTTTCCGTCGTCATCTTCGGCGGCGTGAAGGTCATCAGCCAGGTGTGCGAGAAGCTCGTTCCCTTCATGGCCATCGCCTATGCTTGGGGCTGCATCGTCATCATCGGCATGAACTGGGCCTACGTCGGTGAGGCCATCCAGCTCATCGTCACTAGCGCCTTCAACCCGCAGGCGGCGTTCGGCGGCCTGCTCGGCAGCGGCGTCATGGCGGCCATCCAGTTCGGCTGCGCCCGCGGCCTGTTCTCCAACGAATCCGGCATGGGCTCCGCTCCCATCGTCGCTTCGGCCGCTTCCACCCGCAATCCCGCCCGTCAGGCGCTCGTTTCCATGACCGGCACCTTCTGGGATACGGTCATCATCTGCGCCCTGACCGGCATCGTGCTTGTTTCCACCATGTGCGCCAACCCCGACGTCATCGCCGGCATTGCAGCTGGTGACATCAAGGCCGGCGCCGATCTGACCAGCGCCGCCTTCGCCTCCATCCCCTATGTGGGCACGCCGGTTCTCGTCCTCGGCATGGTGCTGTTCAGCTACTCCACCATCCTGGGTTGGAGCTACTACGGCAACCGCTGCGTCACCTATCTGTTCGGCAAGCATGCCATCAAGCCCTACCAGGTCCTCTACGTGATCGCCGCCTTCCTCGGCGCTGTCGGCGTGGCCGACATCGTCTGGACCGTCTCCGACATCACCAACGCCCTCATGGCCATCCCGAACATCATCGTCGTGCTCGTGCTCTCCGGCCTCATCGCCAAGGAAACCAAGCACTACGTCTGGGATAAGAACCTCGACGAGAAGGACAACGCGGAAATCCCGATGCTGGAAAACAAGTAGTTCTTCGCAAGCGAACCTTCGGTGGCAAACAAGTAACCTGCCGAAACGAACGAGGCCGCGCACCTACCTGGTGTGCGGCCTTTCTGTATACTGTTGCGCATGGATACCATTGCAATCATAGGCGGCGGCGCGGCGGGCCTCATGGCCGCGGTTCAAGCTGCGCGCGCATTCTCGAAGGCGGGCGCAGCGGCCAGCGTCGTTGTATACGAGGCCGACGACGAACGCGTGGGCCGTACCATCTTGGCGACCGGCAACGGCCGCTGCAACATCTCGAACGCCCATATAGATGCTTCCGCGTATAAAAACGGGGAATTCGTCTCCCGCGCCCTTATGGCGCTCCAAAACGAATTCTTCCAGGAGCGGGGGAAGCGCACGGTTTACCTGAGTGAGTGCGACCCGGTTCTCGAGCGCTTCGAGGACATGGGCCTTTGGGTTCGTGAGGAGGCTGAGGGACGTTTGTATCCCCTGGCGAACAAGGCCACGAGCGTGCTCGACTCCCTGCGCGCGACGGCTGCGGCGCTCGGTGTGCGCATCGAGGTCGGCAAGCGTGCCGTGCGCATTGACGCGCCGGGAGATGCCGGTGGGGCGTGCGCGTGCTTCAACATCCGCTTCGCCGATAAAGCCATCGCCCATGCGCGTCAGGTCATCGTGGCGGTGGGCGGGCGCGCGGCGGATCGCATCGAGTTGCCGGCGCCGCTTGTGTGCTTAAAGACGCGCCCCGTGCTCGGCCCGCTGCGCGTTGCTCAGGCCGACGCGCGCGTAACGCGCCAGCTCAACAACGTGCGCCTTCGTTGCGGCGTGCATCTGCAGCGCGGCGACAAGGTCCTGGCAGCCGAAAAAGGCGAAGTGCTCTTCCGCGATTACGGCCTTTCCGGCGTGGCGATTTTCAATCTTTCGCGCGACGCCCGTGCGGGCGATGCGCTCGTCATCGACGTGTTTCCCGATTGCAGCGAAGGCGCCGTCAAGGAGCTTCTGTTCGCCCGTCGCAAGCGCATGGCGTCCCTTGCTGGCCAACTCACCTGCCAGCGCTTCTGCGAAGGAATCCTGCTCCCGTCGGTCGCTCACGTGTTCTTGAAGCGCGCTGGGATCAAGCCGGATGCCGCTATTTCCAAAGACGACATGCCGGTGCTGGCCCATATGCTCAAAGCTACGGAATTCGCCGTCGAGGGGATCGGCGACGAGCGGCAGTGCCAGGTGCGTCGCGGTGGCTTTCCGGTGGAGAGGTTTTGCGCCCAAACCTGCGAATCCATCGATATCGCCGGCCTGTTCGTCACGGGCGAGGCGCTTGACGTGGACGGCCCGTGCGGCGGCTACAACTTGCATTGGGCCTGGACGAGCGGCATGCTCGCGGGCCTCGCGGCCGCCGAAAACGTGATGGAGTAGCATATGCTTGAGATTTCCAACGTGCCCCTGCCGCTTGACGCGGGGCTTGCCGACGAGCGCGCCCGCAAGCTCCTCAAGCGCGCCGCCGCCCGGGCGCTTGCCGTCCCGCCTTCCGACATCGCCTCGATTCGCCTGATCAAACGCAGCGTCGATGCGCGTAAGCGAAACGACGTTCATTTCGTGGCGACGTTGGCCGTCGAGCTTGAAGGGGGAGCGGCGGCCGAAGATTCCGCGCTTAGGCAAGTCGCGGCGCGCAAAGGCGGGCCGAACGTGAAGGCGCACGTCCCCGACGAACCGCTTGCCGTGCCTGCCGCCGCCGATGCCCTCGCCGCTTCGGGCGAGCCGCGCCCCGTCGTGGTGGGCACCGGCCCCGCGGGCTTGTTCTGCGCCTGGTATCTGGCGCGTGCCGGCTTGCGTCCCCTTGTCGTGGAGCGCGGCGCCGCCGTCGACGAGCGTCTTTGCGCAGTTGAAGCCTTCAATGCCGGCGGCCCGCTTAATGCGCGCACCAATATCCAGTTCGGCGAAGGCGGCGCGGGCACGTTTTCCGACGGCAAACTCACCACGGGCATCAAAAGCCCCTGGGCGCGCCATGTGGCGAACCTGTTCGTTGAAGCCGGCGCGCCGCGGGAAATCCTCTGGCAGGCCAAGCCCCATATCGGCACCGACCTGCTCGTGGGCGTCGTGAAAAACGTGCGCCAGCAGATCATCGCCGACGGTGGGGAGGTGCTGTTCGAAACGCAGCTGACGGGCGTTTCCCTCAACGAGGGCCGTTTGGCATCCGTCGAACTCACCGATGCGGCGAGCGGTCAGGTGTGCAACGTCTTGGCAAGCCGCCTGGTACTCGCTTGCGGCCATTCCGCGCGCGATACCTTCGAGCGCCTGCGCGACGCGGGCCTGGCCATGGAGCAGAAACCCTTTTCGGTGGGCGTGCGCATCGAGCATCCCCAGAAGCTCATCGACCGCGCCCAATACGGGAAGGCGGCCGGCCATCCTGCGCTCGGCGCGGCCGATTACAAGCTTTCGGTTCACGTCGGAGACGGCAGGCGCGCCGGACGCGGCGGCAAGCCGGGCAAGTGCGACAGTCGGGGCGAGCGCGGCGTCTACACCTTCTGCATGTGCCCCGGTGGGGAAGTGGTGTGCGCGGCAAGCGAGCCTGAAAGCGTCGTCGTAAACGGCATGAGCCGCTTCGCCCGCGACGGGGAAAACGCCAACAGTGCCCTGCTCGTCGGCGTCGGCCCGGACGATTTCGCCGGCGACGATCCGCTGGCCGGGGTCGAGCTGCAGCGCGAGCTTGAGCGCGCCGCGTATCGCGTGGCCGCCCAAGCCGGCGGCAAGCCCTACCAGGCCCCCGCCCAAACCGTCGGCGACTTCTTGGCAAAATGCTCGGGCAATCCGAGCAAAACGGTCAAGCCCACCTATGCCCGTGGCGTCGTTTGGTGCGATCTGCATGATTGCTTGCCTCCCTTCGTCGCCGATGCGATGGCGCGCGCCTTGCCCCTGCTCGATCGCCGCCTGCATGGGTTCGCCGACGCCGATGCGGTCATGACCGGCGTCGAAACCCGCAGCTCAAGCCCCGTGCGCATCGTGCGCGGCGCCGACCTGCAGGCGTTTACGGCGTCCGCGCCAGCCCCGGTCGCAACCGTGCCGGCGCCGGTTTTCCCCGAACCTGCACCCGCTCCCAGAAGCGATACGGGCAGCCCGCAAGGCGCCACCGGCATCTATCCCTGCGGCGAGGGCGCAGGTTACGCCGGCGGCATCATGTCGGCGGCTTGCGACGGCCTGCGCGTGGCTGACGCCTTGGTTGCGCAGCTTCTCTGCGGCTAGCACTTTGCGCTCTCGTGCATCCTTTCCGTGCGTTATACTGCAGACCAGCTAGAAGAAGACGTCCTGAACAGGGAAAGTCGGGTGCAAATCCCGCACGGAACCGCCACTGTGACCCGCGCCTATCGCGGCCAGCCAGAACACCTGCCAGGAAGCGTGCAAGCGCAAGCGGCGTCATTCCGCGAGCGCGCCCTCCACCCGGAGGCTTATCTACGTAGTGAATAGGCTGCAGCCATCCGCCTGAGGCGGCTTTTTGGCTCGCTGCTTCGGCATGATGCTGCGGCATCTTCGCTGTCTCTCTTCTGCAAGTTGGTTGCCCCGAACGTTCGGGGCGCGCCGCACGCAGTGCGGCGTTTCGGCAAACGAAAGGAAAGAAGACAGTGAAGGAAGGGAATTTGAAGGTAGTGCCCGCGCTTTCGCAACGCGTCATCGCGGCCGTTATGGCCGTCGTGCTGTGCCTGGGGCTCGCTCCCCATGCGGCATGGGCTCAGGGCTTCGATGCGAACGCCTCGTCGGACCAGGAGGTGCAGAGCGTTGAGGCGGGCAGCGGGCTTTCCGCCGAGGCGCAAACCCTGCTCACCAACCTGAACAAGCGCTTCGTCGCCGGTGGCAAGGACGCCGC